>JAUQPQ010000012.1 GCA_030550295.1 Chloroflexota bacterium | reverse complement strand
TAGCGAGCCTGTAGCTAAGAGAACAGTCCAGGGGGAGGAAAGATTACCTACACCTAGGCGATGAGATGGCCCCTGGCAGTTGTCGCCCTTTTGATAACTGGGCTCCTCCCTGAGGGCGTCCAAGGGGTCAATCTGTCCCAAGACCTTCAGGCCATAATAGATTCGGCCCCTCCTGGTCAGACCCTAATAATAGGGGGAGGTTACTATACTGGCCCCATCGTCATCTACAAGCCCCTCGCCCTTGTGGGCCGGGGCTGGCCCATCATCGATGGCCAGGGGAGAGGCAGCGTCGTCACCATCACGGCCGACGGGGCATCTATCTCTGGGTTCGTCCTTAAGGGGAGCAGCTTCAGCCCCTCTCTAGAGCCGGCGGCGGTGAAGGTGGAGGGAGCAAAAGGGGTCTCCATAGTAGAGAACCGCATAGTAAATTCTTTCGTCGGGGTCTACCTGATAGATGCCGATTATGCTGAGGTGCGGGCTAACCAGCTAGATCTAGCTCCTCACCTTCCCGTACTGCGTCGGGGCCATGGCGTCTACGCTTGGGAGACCTCAGGGGCTACCTTAGTCGAAAACGATATACGCCACACTGCCGACGGCTTCTATCTGGACCATTCTCCCGATAACGTCATCGCCCGAAACTCAGTGCGATCCGGTCGCTACGGCGTCCACCTCATGTATTCTGGCGACGTGGAGCTGATAGAGAACCAACTGGCCCAGGACATGGCAGGGGTGGTGGCCATGTTTTCTCATCGCCTGCTGATGGTGGGAAACCGCATCACCAATAATCGAGGGGCCACAGGGGTAGGCATTTTGCTTAAGGACGTAGACTATATGTATGCTGAGGCGAACTATATTGAGGAGAACGTGTTCGGTTTTGTAGGGGAGAACTCTCCACAGTCAGCTGGGGCCTCGGTGCTGTTACGCCGGAACCTCTTTGCAGGCAACGATGTGGGGATGGCCCTTATGCCTAATGCACCTGTTACCCTTACTGAGAACACTTTTTGGGACAATGGGCAACATCTACAAGGTATAGGCCCAAGCATCATGATGCGTCTTTTGGGTGGACATGGAGGTGGTGCCGATGTGGGCCAAGGGGGTGGGGGAGGTGGGCATCTTCCCAAGGGTATGCAGCTGTCGGCCATGGGCCGGGGAAACTATTGGGACGACTACCGCGGCTACGACTTAGATGGCGATGGCGTGGGCGATATCCCCTACCAGGTCGTTAACCTTATGGGCACCTTGGTACGCGAACGTCCCTTAGCTAGCGCTTTCATCTATACCTTGGCCCATGACGTCCTCCGTATGGCCGACCGCCTTTTCCCTGCGGCACAATCAAGGGAATCCTTAGAGGACCCGGCACCTTTGATAAGGCCTGTTTTGTCCCGTTCGGCGGGTGGGCAGGGGAGGGTCTCTGTGTCTCTGCTCTTGGTCTCCCTACTTATGGTGGGCCTTCCCCTCCTGCTGGCAGGGCACTACAGCTTTCGTCTCCTAAGGGAAGGCCATGTTGTGGGTAGAGAGGGTCACTAAGCGGTTTGGTTCAATAGTGGCTCTTCAAGCCGTGGACATGAGGGTGGAGGCTGGAGAGGTAGTGGCGTTGATTGGCCCTAATGGGGCTGGCAAGACTACCCTTTTCCGCTGTATATTGGGCCTCCTCCGTTTTCAGGGCCACATTTGGGTCAATGGGATGGACGTGTGGCGACACGGCCCTAAGGTGCGGCGACTCATCGGCTATGTGCCCCAGTCTCCCGCCTTCCACGATGGGATGACAGCAGGGGAGACTCTCAGGTATTATGCCCGCCTCCGCGATGCTCCAGAGGCCCACATAGAAGAGGCCATGGCTACCATGAGCCTGGAATCGGTGCTCCCTAGGAGAGTCCAGGAGCTTTCGGGCGGTATGCGCCAAAGGCTAGCTGTGGCCTTGGCCCTTTTGGGCCAGCCACCTCTCCTCCTGTTGGACGAGCCCACAGCTAACCTCGACCGTGAGGGCCAAGAGCATCTGGCGACCTTAATTAGGCACCTGACTGAGAGGGGAGCGGCGGTGATGGTGGCCAGCCATCACTTGGGGCTCCTCCTGCCTTTGGTGACTAAGGTCGTTGCCCTCCATGAGGGGAAGGTGGTCTACCAAGGACCACCCCAAGGGCTGGCGGAGATAGGCCTAAGCGCTCAAAAGGGGGAAGATCTGGCGCCATGAGGCTAGTGGCGTTTAGGGCGCCGGGACAAAAGGGGATAGTGGTGCTGCGGCGGGAGCTGGAACAGGCGTTTTCCAACTTGTGGCTCCTCCTCTATTCCCTCACCTTAGGTGCCCTTGTAGCCCTTATCTCATATGGAGGGCATGCCTGGCTAGGGGAGGCCGCCTTCCAGGGCCTAGGGCGCACTACGGCCAGCCTTCTCAACCTGGCCTCGTTGGTGGTAGTGTTGGCGTCCCTGCTTATGGGTACTACGTCCATCTTGGGGGAGAGGGAGAGGGGGACGCTCGCCGCTCAGCTGGCCCAGCCCATTGGACGAGGGGAGTTCCTTATAGGGAAGTTTTTGGGTCAGGCTTTGGGCCTATTTATGACCACTTCCCTTGGCATAGGCGTGGGGGGGATCGCCGTATCCATTGTGGCCCCGGTAGACCAGGTGGGCTTCTTTGTCACTGTGCTCGCTCTCCTGGGTGGCCTTTCTACGGCCATGTTAGCTGTGGGCTATCTTGTATCGGTCGTAGTTAGGGACCGGGTTCAAGCCCTACTGGTGGCCATCCTCCTTTGGTTCTGGTGGGCCATAGGGATGGACTTGGTAACCATGGGTGTGATGGTGGCCGCCCACCTAGGGGAGGCGTCCCTTTGGGGCCTTCTCCTCCTCAACCCGTTGGAGGTGGCTCGCCTTTTGGCTGTCCTGGGCCTTGAGCCAGACCCCTACATACTGGGGCCATTAGGCTCGTTTTTGCGTGACGTAGCAGGGCTCTCTCAAGCTTGGGCCACCCTATCAGCGGCTTTATGTCTGTGGACAGTTTTGCCTCTCCTGGCTGCCCTACTTCTCTTTCAGGACCAGGACGTTTGAGCTAGCTCAGCTGAGTTTAGGTCTCCTTGGCGTTAGGTCGGAGGGCCCTCCGGGTGGGACGGGACTGGTCCCACAGCCTTATAAGGACAAGCCCATAGGCCACGGCCGATGTTATCCCGTAGAACCAGAGGGAAGCTGCTGCTAAGGAGTCGCTCCCTGCTCCTAGGGCATGCATAGCCCCCAAGTAATATACGGCGAAGGTGCCATAGTGTAGGCGTCGCCACATCTGGTAGCCCAGCTTTCGGCGGAGATAGAAGGTAAGGGTAGTAGGTAGCAGTAGATAAAGGGCTAGCTGTCCTAGCCCTACCCAAAAGGGCCGATATGCGGGTTGGCTGAACGGCACTAGTATCTGGACAGGGTTATAGCCTATGAAGCGATCGCCTATCAGGATGAGAGCATGGGTTAGGGCCAAAACGGTGCCTAACAGACCTGTCAGCTCATGAAGGGCGAACAAAAGGCTAGGGTTCCACCAGGCCCTTCCTACGCGCCCGGTAATGGCTAGCCCCAAGACCAAGGAGGCCCACAAAAAGAAGTACGCCTCCCACCCAGCGATGCGGGAGATGTACCAAAAGCCCTTAGCCTCATCGCCAGTCACCGAAGAGATCATGCCTGGCAACCAATGAGGGATGATGAGAAGGGCACCTGCTGTGCCTATCGCTACGCCTGCTGCAAGCCAGCCCAGGCTGGGTGAGTCATTATAGGTTAGTTGGCTGCTATCGTCCACTGTGCCTTGCCCTCCTTTAGCCATCTCTGCCAGGGGCGTGTGGTGTAGATTTGGCCATCTCGTCCTACAGCTATGCCAACAAGCCCCCTAGTTTCCAGCCAGCGTAATCCCCTCCTTGACCCTAGTATGAGGGCAGCCTTGGCCGCAGCCTCCGCCACGACCGCTGAGCGGGCAACGACGGTCACCGAAAGGAGGTCGGTCTTTGCAGGAAGCCCAGTGCGTGGGTCTATGATATGGTGGAACTCCCTGCCGTTCTTCCACCAGCGGCGATAGTCGATGCCCGAAGTGGCCACTGCCTCGCCGTTGAGCCACAACATGGCGAGGTCTGTCTGGGAATAGTGGGGATGGTCTACGGCGACGGGCCAACCTGGCATCCCTGGGAAGGGGCCCCAGGTGGCGATGTCACCACCGATATCTACCAGGCAAGGCCCTAACGGGGCCAGAAGCCGTGTAAGCTGTCTGGCTGCATACCCTTTGGCCACTCCACCTAGGTCTAGGTGGGCACCATCCCTCAGCTGGATCTGTCGTTTCGCTGGCCAAAGCTGAACAGCACGCCATCCTGCCACCTGGGCCGGCCCTTTTGCATCGGCAGAGGTGTGCTTAGGGAGCTTCTCAAAGGAAGTGACGTATCCTGCCGCCTCCAGGGCGGGCAAGATGGTGGGGTCTACTAGCCCTCCTGTCCACCTGGCTGCCCATAGGGCCCATCGGACCACATCCCAGAGAAGGGGGCTAACTGTTAGCTGCTTTTGGAGGTTGAGCTGGGAAAGCTCGCTTTCTGGGCGGAAGCGGCTCAGTGTCGCCTCGGCCTCCCAAAGCCAAGCTTGTGCCTGCTCTAGCCATGGGCCGGCTTGCCACGCATCGCTTGTGACTATCCAGATGCCTACTTCGCAGCCCATAGCCCGAAACTTCTTCCCGAACGCTGGGCCATGGCGTAAGAGCTGGGTCGCAGAAGGGGAGACGTCTTCCATAGATCTCCTATTGGGAGGAGCGGGTGCGGGCAATGGGTGGAATCACCACCCTATTAGCGATGTTGGGCGTAGGGGAAGGCTGAACCCTAGGGACAGGAGAAAGCTGTAGGCTAGGAGCAGGTGCGTCCTGTGCAGCTACCGCTGGAGGCATTTCTTGGGCAGGAGGGGCAGGAGATGCCCCTGCCCCTCCCGGCGCCACACCCCTCTGGCTCAGGATTGCCCACCCTGCCAAAAGGCCCACCGTCGCTGCAGCTGTCAACGTTACCCTTAGATACCCTAGGGTGCGGTCTCTATCTACCCGTCCCAATTTGCTTCCCTCACATCCTCTTATTAGTCATCGTCCCAGTGCTTCTCCTTGTAGTGATTAGGAATCTGAGCGGCTGCTTGGAAGCTTGTAGCGGAGGACGGTGCCCGTTCTGGCGTCTACGTATACCTCCTTCTCCCCGCTCTTTACTTCATAGACGGGGATACCGTGCTCCCACTCTAGCTCTACCTTGGTGATGGGCGCCTGCCCGAGGATAGCCCTGGCTGCCTGCACCGCCTCTTCAGTGCTAATAATCTGCACGCCTGTGGTGTTAGGTGGGCTGGTGACATGCTCAGAGCTAGTGTAGGAGGTTTTCGGAGAAGCTGGCCGCACGCTGTCATCCCGGTCATCGGGCCTGGCAAGGCTAGACGCGTCCCTAGAGGGGGCAGTAGCAGAGCTGTCCCTTGACGTTTGGAGGGCAGCCTGGGAGGCTGCCGTCGAGAAGCTGTCCTCCCCCTGGGCCGTTATCAGGTGCCCGGCCAGGGCCCCCAAAGTCAATAGCGCGAAGGTAGCCACAGCTGTTGCTACAATGACACCTCCTCGCTTCATCGTTTAACCTCCTTTTATGATTCCAGTGCCCATATTAGCCTCACTTGGGGAAGGCAGGATTAAGATTGCTTTAAAATCTCACAAGAATTTTTTAATGTCCCTAGTAGGAGGGGCGACGAATGGCATATGGGGAGGAAAAAAGGTGGATGGACGACCATGGCCAAAAATAAAATGGGAGCCGGAGGAGGGGTGCCGGAGCGGCCGAACGGGGCGGTCTCGAAAACCGCTAGGGGCCCTGTGCCCCTCGTGGGTTCGAATCCCACCCCCTCCGCCAAGGCATAATTATCAGGGGCCTGATAGCTCAGGCCTTGGAAGCACCCAACACCTCACCCCCCTGCACTAGGCTCTGTATACTATTGGCACAGAAGGAAAGATCGGCCATAATTAGAACGTGAGTTCCAAAAAGTTCCGTCTTCAGTATGCGTGTGCTGAGTGCGGGTACCGTGCTGGCAAGTGGATGGGCCGCTGCCCCGAGTGTGGTGCTTGGAACAGCTTCACAGAAGTAGTGGCTATGCCCCGTGTGGGGCCGGGGGCGGTAGCGGTGGAGATGGCCTCCTTAGAAGGGGAGGAGGAGCCACGTCTCCCGCTAGGGATGGGAGAGCTGGACCGGGTGCTGGGGGGTGGCCTAGTAGTCGGATCGGTGGTGCTCATTGGGGGAGATCCTGGGGTAGGGAAGTCCACGCTTCTTTTGCAGGCGGCGGCATCCGTAGCTGCGCGAGGCCTTCCTGCCCTCTACGTTTCTGGCGAGGAGTCAGCTAGGCAGGTGAAGATGAGGGCCCAGCGCCTGGGCGTTGCCGGTCGGGGGCTTTTCATCTTGGCGGAGACGCAGCTGGAGGCTGCCTTGGCCCAGGCTGAAGCAGTAAGGCCCAGCTTAGTGGTGGTGGACTCCATACAGACGATTTATAGCCAAGAAGTGCCTCAGGCTCCTGGAAGCGTCATCCAGGTGCGGCACTGTACGTTGGAGCTTATGCGGTGGGCCAAGGTCCACGGCATACCCGTCATAATCGTGGGGCACGTCACCAAGGAGGGGGAGATCGCCGGCCCCAAACTTGTGGAGCACGTTGTGGACGTGGTCCTTTACATGGAGGGCGAGCGCTATAGCAGCTATCGTCTGCTGAGAGGGGTGAAGAACCGCTTCGGCTCTGTGGCTGAGGTGGGAGTGTTGGAGATGAGGGATGAGGGGCTGGTAGAGGTAGAAAACCCCTCCGCCCTTTTTCTCTCTGGGCGCGCGCCAGATGGTGTAGGGTCGGCGGTGGTGGCTACCATGGAGGGGACTCGTCCCCTCTTGGTGGAGATCCAGGCCCTCACCAGTCCTTCTTTCGCTCCGGTGCCCCGGCGCACCGGCAATGGCGTCGACCCTGGCCGCCTAATCGTGGTGACGGCGGTCCTTTCGCGGCGCCTTGGTTTCCCCTTGGGGAAGCAGGATATCATCGTGTCGGCTGTAGGGGGGCTTAAGGTGACGGAGCCAGCAGCTGATCTGGCTATGGCCTTGGCTATCGCCTCCAGCTACCGCGATCGGCCCCTTCCTGGCGACCTGGTAGTGATGGCAGAAGTAGGCCTTTCTGGGGAGCTGCGATATGTGCCCCATCTAGAGCGTCGCCTGGCCGAGGCCCAGCGTCTTGGGTTCACCAAGGCTATAGTGCCCAAGAGCAGTATTAGGCGGGGGATGCCTCAAGCAATAGAGGTCTTGCCTGCTGCCACCTTGCGGGAGGCGATAAGCTGGGCCCTGGCTAAGGCGTAAGGGACCGGCGTAAGAGCGCCCCTTGTACTATCCCTAGGGCTACCAATGTGACCACAGTAACGCTACCCCCCTGGGACATAAGGGGTAATGGGATACCCGTTACAGGTAGTACCCCTACGTTGACGCCGATGGCGATAAATACCTGCACCGTGAGCATGGTCACCAGGCCTGTTACTAGCAGGCGAGCGAAGAGGTCGTTGATGAGCCCTATTGCCCTTATGAGGCGGAAAAGAAGGAGCGAATAAAGCCCTAACAGCAGTAGTGCTCCTACTAGCCCCAGCTCCTCGGCCAGGACGCTGAAGATATAATCGGTGCTGGCGGCCTGTAAGAAATCCAGCTGGGTCTGGGTGCCCTGAAAGAGCCCCCTCCCCCATATCTGCCCGGCGCCGATGCCGATTCTGGCCTGCAAGATGTTAAAGCCGCCCCCCAAAGGATCTAAGTTGGGATTAAAGAAAAGGGCCAACCTTTCACGCTGATAGTCGCTCATCGCCACAGCTGTGGCTAAGGGGATCGACAGGAGTAGGAAGGCTGAAAATAGGCCCACATGACTCAGACGCCCTCCTCCCATCACCACCATCACCATCCATGTGAGCCCAAAGATGGCCGCCGTCCCCAAGTCTGGCTCCAACATGACCAGGGTGGCGGGAGCGGCCATAAGGAATAATGAAAGGAGAAAGTTCTGCCACCTGCCCATCTCCTGCCAGCGGGTGGCCAGGAAGCGGGCCATGATCATGATGAAGGCGAGCTTTGCTACCTCCGACACTTGCACCTGGACCACACCTACATCCAGCCATCGCCTCGCCCCTAAGACAGGCTCACCAAGTAGCAGCACCACGGCCAAAAGCAGCAACGAAAAGACGTACAGGGGAGGGGAGATGAAAGACCACCAGCGGTAATCGATAAGGGCCACCAATCCCATTAGCACTAGCCCCATGACCACAGCGACCGCCTGTTTCACCACTGGATGGCTCAGGTCTTGGATCCCTTCAGGGTAAGAGCTGCGAGAGGCGCTGTATAGGATGATACTACCGTAGGTGGCCAGGGCTACGGCCAAAGCTACTATCCAAAGATCGGCGCACCTCCAAGAGCGTTGCTCTATCATTGACCTGCCTTCCAAGCTTCTAGTATCTGGGAGGCCACTTGGGCAGCCTGTCGTCCCGTCCCCTCCTGTAGGAAAACAACCACTGCCACCTTAGGATCGTGGGCGGGGGCGAACCCCACAAACCAACCGTGGCCTACCTCGCCAGGACCGTCCACCGTGGCCAGCCCAGCTACCTCCAGGCCTGGGACCTGCGCCTCTTTCGCCACCCCTTCCTTAACCGCTAGCGCCATCGCCTCCCGCACTATCCTCAAGTTCTCGGGGCTAATGGGGACCTTGCCCAATACCTCCCTGCCCTCTTGCCTGACGATTTCACCCTGCATATCTATCACTCTTAGCAGGACGTGGGGTTTTAGGATGGTGCCCCCGTTGGCTATAGCGGCAGTAGCTACAAGCATCTGGAGGGGCGTAATCCTAAGGTAGCCATTGCCAGCTCCCAGGCTATACGTGTCTATGGCCTTCCATGTATCTTTCAAGGCTTTCTCCTTCCAGGTGGGATCAGGCACGAGGCCAGTGGCCTCCCCAGGCAGATCGATGCCGGTGAGCGATCCGAGGCCGAAGGCTTTAGCATATCGGGCCAGCCTTTCTGCCCCTAAGCCCCCCAGGCCATCCTCAGAATCGCCCCCCGCCACGTAGTAGAAGTAGACGTGAGAGGCCATCGCCAAAGCCCGTGGCAGATCGAGGTGGCCTAGATGGCCCCAGTCCCGTAGCACCTGGACTACCCTTGGATCATAAGGATGTGAGATGGCGATGTAGCCGTGACTTACGTACGTGGTAGCGGGCCTGATGATCCCCTCTTGTAGGGCAGCAGCGGCTACCAACGGCTTGAAGATGCTTCCAGGGGCAAATACTTCTCCCAAAAGATGGTTTAGCAGGGGCTTATGCGGATCCCTTAAGAGGCGATCAGCCTCCTGGGCACCAGCAGGCAGAACAAGGGAGTTAGGGTCAAAGGACGGCAAAGAGACCAACGCCAGCAGCTCCCCCCTCTCCACGTCCATGACGGCGGCAGCGGCCACCCCTTTGGAAGAGCTCTTTAGGGCCCGGGCCACTTGAACCTGAAGGGTGGCATCTATCGTGAGGACGATGCTAGAGCCAGGAACTGGATCAACGGCTGCTACAAGATCCTTGAAATGACCGAAGGCGTCTACCTGGATGAGACGTTGGCCTGCTTGCCCCCTCAGCACATTTTCGTAGACTAGCTCGACCCCTGCTTTACCCAGCAAGTCGTGGAGGTGGTAACCTTGTCCCCCTAGCTGGGCAAGCTCCTCAGGGTAGATCGGTGCCACATGGCCCAGGATATGGGCCATCACCTCCCCTAGAGGATAGTAACGCAGAGACGAGACCGTCACCTGAACTCCGGGTAGGTCATGCTGTAGTTCCCTTAGGGCTAAGGCCGCCTCCCTGGCCAGACCCTCCGCCACCACCACAGGCACGAAGGGGTTTTGGCGGCCTTCCACCTCTCGTAGGCGAGCTAGAATCACCTCTTGGGGTATCCCCGCCAGCCGGGAGACGGTGCTAACCACCTCCTGTTCTCTGCCTGGAGGCAGGTCTCCCGGCACGATGGCCACCTGATAATAGGGCTGGTTAAGGGCCAAAGGCTGGCCATAGCGGTCATAGATGAGGCCACGGGCAGGGCTAATCACTTCCTTTCGCAAAGCGTTCGTCTCGGCCATCTGCCGGAACTTGGCTCCTTCCACCACCTGTAGCTGGACGAGCCTTGCCACCAAAAGGGACATGAGGGCTATGACGATCATACGAAGGGCCCAAAGGGCCAGGGAGCTTACTGGGGGCCTAGGCGGAGATGAAAAAGGGGCAACGGGGCGCAGGGGGGCTCTAGGGGCCATCTTTACCTCCCCAACTTTGGGCTCTGGCGTGCCGGCGCCACTAGGGGCTTCAAAAGAAGGAGGAGGGCATAGGCTGGCAGGAAGGCCATAAGATTGACTGCCAGGGCAGGAATCCCCCCCCACAAGATGGCATCACCCCACCTGATCCCCTCTCCCAGGATGTTGCGCACCATCACTAATGAGAGCTCATAACCTAAGGTTCCTAGACCCACAGTGACGATGGCGATTGGGAACGTGGCCTCCATAATGCGCAGCTCTCTCAGCGTCCCTAAGAGCACCGTGGGAATAAGGCCGATAACTGAAACCCCTAGAGGGCCTTCTCCCACCATGTCGGCCATTATACCGGCCACCGAGGCCAGAATCATGCCCTCCCCCTGGCCCCAGACGAAAAGCCAGGAAGCAGTAAGGATCAGGGCCAGATTAGGGTAAACGTTCCATAGGCGCATATGTTGGGCCAACGTAGGCGAAACTACGGGCACGGCCAACAGAAGCAAGACTAGAAGGGCACCTCTTTTCATGGTGGCCTGCTCAAATCTGGGGGGATGAAACTGACCAGCACAGCCACCGTGTGCAAATTGTTCATCTGGGCGGCCGGCTCCAGCCAAGCTTTCGCAAAGACGTCTTGGGGCCTCCTCTCCACCGCCTTCACTGTCCCCACCAGGATGCCAGGAGGAAACCTCCCCCCGAGGCCCGAAGTGACTACCAGTTGCCCCCGCTCTATAGGGGTATCCTGGGGAACCATATCAATAGTGGGTAGCCCCTGGGCCTGCCCCAGAACTATGCCCATGGTAGAGTCCTGGGGGGAGGTCTGGACGGCCACATTGACTGCCGAGCGAGGGTCGGTGATGAGGAGCACCCAAGAGTGATGGGGCAGGACCTGCTTCACCCTCCCTAGGAGGCTACCTTGCGGCGTCAATACGGTCATCCCCTCTCTAAGGCCGTCCTCCTCACCTTTGTCGATGGAGATCACCTTTGAGTGGGGCGTTTGGTGAGAGGCTATAACCTTAGCGGCCACTATCTGGTTTTCCAGGCGTGACCGCAGGTCTAAAACTAGCTCCAGCTCCTGGAGGCGCTCTCTTGCATCCGTCTGGGCGGCCAGCTGGGCCTTTAGCCTTTCCACCTCCCGGCGCAAAGCCTCGTTCTCTTCGACTAGAGAAGGCCTACGCCATAAGGCTCTTGCCCAGTCCCCGGCCCAGTCTCCCAACTCCCTCAGGCGGTTAATGGAAGGGGTGAGGGCGGTAAGGGCCAGGTCTTGGGGGGTGTCGAGCAACCCCTTTTGTGCACAGAGAACAAGGATAGAGGCCAGCGCTATCTGGCTCCATAGCCACAGAAGGATCCTAGACAAAAGCTGTGTTCGGGGCCTAAAAGAGGGAGGGCCCTCCATAGCAGCCCTAACTTACTTGCCTAGGGGGACGTCTGCTATTGACCGCCTGAAGACGGGCCAGTACAGATACCTCTTCCATAGCGGCGGCGCAGCCTCTCACAACGCATCTGATAGGGTCTTCGGCCACGTATACGGGGAACCTGGTCTCCTGGGCCAAGCGGCGGTCGAGGCTTCGCAACAAGGCCCCACCTCCGGCCAGCATGATGCCCCTGGTCATGATATCAGCTACCAGCTCAGGGGGGGTGACCTCTATGGTGCGCCGGGCGGCATCCACGATGGCATGGATGGAGCGACTGAGCGCCTCCCTTATCTCTACGGAGCTGACGGTCACCTCCTTGGGCAGTCCTGTGGCCAGGTCGCGCCCACGCACCGTTACCGATAGCTCCTCCATGACCATGGCTGAGCCAACACGGATCTTTACCTCCTCAGCGGCGCTCTCCCCTATGAGGAGGTTATGTACCTGGCGCATATAAGCCATAATGTCCCTGTCCATCTCGTCGCCAGCTACAGGGATGGAGGTGCTGGCGACGATCTTGCCCATGGAGATGACGGCTACCTCAGTGGTACCACCACCGATGTCTATGACCATCGACCCGGTAGGCTCCGATACGGGTAGGCCGCCGCCGATAGCCGCCGCCATGGGCTCTTCAATGAGATAACAAGCGCGGGCGCCGGCATTAAGGGCAGCATCATGCACTGCCCGCCTCTCCACATCGGTCACTCCGGAGGGGACGCCTATTACTACCCGTGGCCTGGCCAAAAATGGCGAGTTTATAGCTATCCTGATGAAGTACTGGAGCATCTTTTCCGTTACGGCGAAGTCAGATATCACCCCATCTCTGAGGGGGCGCACCGCCACGATATCGGCAGGGGTGCGGCCCACCATCCGTTTCGCCTCTGCGCCAACGGCGATGATGCGGCGGCTCAACTTGTCTATAGCCACCACCGAGGGCTCTTCTATTACTAGCCCCCTACCGCGCACCCAGACTAATGTGTTAGCGGTGCCCAGGTCTATGGCGATGTCCTGAGAGAAGGGCCCCAAGAGGATGTCTAGAGGGTTGATCCTGGCCAATAGGTTCATACAATGCCATCATAAACTGCCTCTAGGCCTGGCTCAAGGGACGAAGGCTTTCACGAGGTTGGACAAGCCGACCACAGGCCCCGCCCTTCCTGGCGTGCCTTCCGTTCTAGCTCCCGAAATAGCTCAGCGTATTTGACGTCCGGGGGATAGGTTACGGCATGGGCATAACCCTCTGCCACCAGCACGGCGTTGACCATCTGGCCTTCCACCCAGATGTAGCGAAGTAGGCGCCCGTAACGGTCGGTCTCGGAGACGTCCTTTTCTAGCTGCACCATCTTCCCCCCCACCAGCTCCCTATTGCGCCGATACGCCTCCTTCCCGAAGCATTCCACAGGTCGGGAGGGATGGACGGTCTCAGGGGTGTCCACGCCTATATAGCGCACGGTATAAAGCTTGCCATAGATCTTTACTTCAATGGTATCGCCGTCCACCACCCTTACAACTGATGCCGGTGTAAGGTTAGGTGGGGGCGTAAGGGGGATATCAAGGGCGCCAGGTCGCACATCAGTAGGTAGGCAGGCCAGGGCCAAGAGGCCAATAAGGGCAAAGGCGATCTTTCTCATTAGACGTTGACCTTATGCTGGCGGAGGATGGCCAAGAACTCTTCCTCGGTGAGGGTCTTGGTCCCGTATTTGCGTGCCTTCTCCAGCTTAGATCCGGGTGCCTCCCCTACCACTAGGTAATCGGTCTGCCTCGTGACCGAATCGGAGGCGCGGGCCCCCAGGGCTTTGACAAGCTCCTGAGCACGAGTGCGAGGCATGGAGTACAAGGTGCCGGTGAAGACGAAGGTGAGGCCCTTGAGGGGGCCCTCTTTTACGGGCTCGGCCTCGGTCACCTCCTCCAGGCGAAGGCCTGCCTTTCGCAGCTTGGCCACCACCTTTTGGTTCCGCTCGTTTCGGAACCATTTGTAGACACTTTCGGCGATTTTGGGCCCTATACCGGGCAGAGAAGCTAACTCTTCCAAGCTAGCCTGGGCCAGGCGGTCTATGCTGCTGAATTCGTTGGCCAGAATCTCGGCGTTTTCTGGGCCTATATGCCTGATCCCCAGGGCAAAGATGACACGGCTGAGGGGCTGCTCTTTGCTCTTTTCGATGCTTGCTAGGATCTTGCGCGCCAACACGGGCCCCATACGCTCAAGGGATAATAGCTTCTCCATAGTGAGGAGATAGAGGTCGGCTGGGTCCTCAACTAGGCCAGCGGCGAGAAGGGCCTCGCACCATTTCTCTCCCAGCCCCTCTATGTCCATGGCTGATCGCTGGACGAAGTGGGTAAGCCAGCGGAAGGACTGGGCAGGGCAAGACGGGTTAGGGCAGTAGCTAAAGGCGTCTCCGGGGGGCCTCTCCAGCTCGGTGCCGCATGCGGGGCAAAGGGTAGGAGGCTCGTAGGGGCGCTCCTGTCCCGTGCGTCGGCTGGGCACAGGAGCTACTACCTGAGGTATAACCTCTCCTGCCCTATGGACCACTACCCAGTCACCGATGCGCAGATCTCGCTGGCGGATGTAGTCATCGTTGTGGAGGGTGGCCTGTTTCACGATGACGCCCCCCACTAGAACTGGCTCCAGGACGGCATATGGGTTAATGCGGCCCGTTCTGCCCACATTATGGCGTATATCGAGCAGCCTAGTGGTGGCCTGGATCGGTGGGAATTTGTAGGCTATCGCCCACCTGGGCTCACGCCCCACTGCTCCTAGGCGATCCCAGAGCTCCAGGTCGTCGATCTTGACCACAAGGCCATCTATTTCATAGGGGAGATGATGGCGTCTCTCTACCCACTCCTCCCAGGTCTTTTGCACCTCGTCAAGGCTGTAGCAGAGGCGGTTCTCGGGGTTGACCCTAAACCCTAGCTCGCGTAGCCATTGGAGGATCTCCCAGTGAGAGGTGGGATGGGGTCCATCGCACCATCCCAGCTGGTATATCCAGATGTCCAGCTTGCGGGAGGCGGTCACCCTCGGGTCTTTTTGGCGGAGGGAACCGGCGGCGGCGTTGCGGGGGTTCATAAAGAGCTTCTCCCCCTTCTCTGCTAGCTCCTGGTTTAGGCGTTCGAAGGCCTCTTTGGGCATATAGACCTCGCCCCGCACCTCGAGGCGCTCAGGCACGTCGTTGGCGCGCAGTACTAGGGGTATACTGCGGAGGGTCTTCAGGTTTTCGGTGATGTTTTCGCCCCGGTAGCCATCGCCGCGGGTTGCCCCTTGAACTAGGCGGCCCTCTTCATAGACCAGGGCCACGGCCAGGCCATCGATCTTGGGCTCTACGACGAGGCGGAAGTCATCCCTTTCGGCCAGCTGGACGGCGCGGCGGTGCCAAGCCCTTAGGTCATCGTAGTTAAAAGCGTTGGCCAGGGAGAGCATGGGGAGGCGGTGCTCTACCACGCCGAAGGCTTCCACAGGCTGGCCCGGGACCCTCTGGGTGGGGGAATCGGGCGTTACGAGTTCGGGGTAGTGCTCCTCTATGGCGCGCAATTTGGCCATAAGGGCATCATATTCAGCGTCGCTAATCTCCGGCTGGTTGAGGACGTAGTAGAGGTAATCGTGGCGGCTGATCTCTGCCCTCAGCTCTTCCGCGGCAAGACGGGCCGCAAATACGTTATCGTATCCACACCCCATGGCCATTTCTAGTCTAGAGATTGTGACATGGCCCCTTCAACGGATTACGTGACACGTTATGACTAAAGATGGTGATTGTGAGATATTCCCCCTAAAATGGGGGCTGTGAGAGTAGTGATAGTGGACTACGGCGCGGGCAATCTGCGCAGCGTGGCCAAAGCCGTCGCTTATGCGGGAGGCGTGCCTGTCATCTCCCAGAACCCCCATGACCTCTGGGAGGCCGATGCGGTGGTGATGCCTGGTGTAGGGGCGGCAGCAGACACTATGCGCAGCCTGGAGGCCTTAGGGCTGGCCCAGCCCCTGCGCCAGTACATCTTGGCAGGACGGCCCTTTCTTGGCATTTGCATGGGCCAGCAGGTCCTCTTCGAGATGTCGGAGGAGGGGGGAGTGCACCCCTGCTTAGGTATATTGAAGGGCCGTGTGGTGCGCCTGCCCCAAGGTATCAAAGTCCCCCATATGGGCTGGAACCAAGTTCACATCCTCAAAAGTCATCCCGCCCTAGAGGGGATCCCTGACGGGGCCTACTTCTACTTCGTCCATAGCTATTATCCCCAGGCCGAAGAGGACGTGGTAATAGCAGAAGCCCACTATGGTGTGGACTTCCCGGCCGTGGTGGCGAGGGGGAAGCTAGTGGCTACCCAGTTCCATCCTGAAAAAAGTGGCGTCCTTGGCCTCCGCATATACGAGAACTTCCTGCGCCTGGCCGCCGATAAGGGGTGATGGAGTGGAGGTGATCCCAGCCATAGACATAAGGGAGGGGCGCTGCGTCCGCCTTTATAAAGGGGACTATGCCCAGGAAAAAGTTTATGCCCACGACCCAGTTAGCGTGGCCCTCAGGTTTCAGGAGTGGGGAGCAAGGCGCCTTCACGTGGTGGACCTAGATGGGGCCAGGGAGGGGAGGCCTGTCAATGTCCAGGCGGTGGCCTCCATCCTTAAGGCCAGCCAGGTGCCCGTCCAGGTAGGAGGGGGACTAAGGACCCTGGAAGCCATTAGGCTCTACCTGGGCCTAGGGGCAGACGTCTGCGTGTTGGGGACGATGGCCTTAGAGGACGAGAGTTTATTATCCAAGGCCCTAGCCGCCTTTCCCGGGCACATAGCTGTGGCGGTGGACGTCCGCGAGGGGCACCCGTTGGCCCGCGGCTGGACTAGTAGAGGGGAGGGGAGCGTCTTGTCCCTCCTATTTCACCTTATAAAGTTGGGCGTTACCCACATCATCTACACTGACACGTCCGTGGATGGCACCCTTCAGCGGCCCCGTCTGGAGGAAGTGGCCACAATCGTCACCCACGTGCGCTCCCAAGGATGGACAGGGCGATTCATCTATGCTGGCGGCATCGCATGCCTAGATGACCTGTTAGGTCTAACCCGTCTAGGGTTGGATGGGGCGATTGTGGGGCGTGCCCTTTATGAAGGTAAGTTAGACTTGAAAGAGGCTATAGCAGCCGTGGCCTTAGCCTGACCCACAGCCCACCTTAAGGTATACTAACCTAAAGATTAAGGAGGCGGAGCAAAGATGCGCGAGTTAACAGTGCCCGAGGACATCAGGGACCTGGTGAAAGGGATCCACGAGGGGCTACTTCAGTTCGTCGAGCAGGAGGTGGTGCCCCTAGAGGAGAGGGACAAAGAGATCCTCTCTGACGAGAGAAAACTGTTCGATGAGAGGGGTTACTTGGTAACACGGGCCCAAGAGGCCCGGCAACACATCCGTAAGCGCTCGGCCCAGGCTGGCTACTACGCCATGTATGCCCCTGAGGCGGTAGGGGGAGGAGGGGTGCCGCCACGGGCTATGGTGCTTATCCAGGAGGGGTATTACAGAAATATAGGGCCTGGTAGACTCTACGCCGGTTGGGCCAAGGGCTTTCTCACCGTGCCCATCGTCTCCAGTTTCGTCGACGGACCATCGTATATGTTCAACTATGCCCCTGAGGAGGTACGCAGGGAGTTCCTCCCCCAGCTGTTGGCAGGAGAGAAGACCATCTGCTTCGCCCTAAGCGAGCCCGATGCTGGCTCCGACGTGTGGGGCATAAGGACCAGGGCCTACCGCGATGGCGACGAATGGGTGATTACCGGCACTAAACAGTGGATCACCAACGCCCCCTACGCTGACTACGCCGTCGTCTTCGCTGTCACGGATGAGGAGATGGCGGCCAAGCACCAGGGAGGGATCACCGCCTTCTTTGTCGATACTTCGTCGCCTGGCTTCCAGAGGCAGGCGGTCCTGAGGATCATGGGCCACTTGGGCAGCGATTGCGGCATCATCTCCTTAGACCAGGTACGGGTACCCCACAGCCGCGTTATGGGGGAGGTGAACCAGGGTTTCCAGATAGCTATGCTAGGCATATCGGAGGGCCGCATCTCCATCGCTGCCTCCTGTGTGGGTCTGGCCGAGTATGCCCTGGACCGGGCCCTCTCCTACGCCCAAGAGAGGAAGACCTTCGGCGTCCCCATTGCTGAGCATCAGGCTGTCCAATTCATGCTCGCCGATATGGCCATCGACATCTTCACCAGCAAATACGCCTGCCTCCAAACAGCTGCCCTAGTGGAGTTGGCAACCAAGGGACAAGGCCGTCTCCCCGTCAAGGAGATCTCCATCGCTAAGGCCTATTGCGTGGAGGCGTGCCAACGGGTCTTTGACGCCGCCATCCAAGTACACGGGGGAATAGGCCTGACGGACGATGTCCCCCTTAACGAGGGGTGGCGCATCGCCCGTACCCTGCGCATTCCCGATGGCACTTCAGAGATCCAGCGGCGAACCATCGCCCGCCAGATGCTTAGGGGGGACACAGCCTTTTAGATGCTGGCCAAACGCATCATCCCCTGCTTTGACGTGGCCCAGGGGCGGGTAGTAAAAGGGGTCCGGTTCCTTGACCTGCGCGACGCCGGTGACCCAGTAGAGCTAGCCCGCCTTTACGAGGCCGAAGGGGCCGATGAGCTCGTTTTCCTGGACATTAAGGCCTCCCCTGAGGGGAGAAGGACGGCGGTGAAAATGGTGGAGCGCATCGCTGACCAGATCTTCATCCCTTTCACTGTAGGGGGAGGCATTAGGAGCGTCGAAGATATGCGCATTATGCTGGAGTCAGGTGCTGACAAGGTAGCCATCAACACCGCCGCTGTGGGCGACCCTGGTCTTATTGCCCGTGGGGCTGAGAAGTTCGGCTCCCAGTGCATCGTAGTAGCCATCGATGCCAAGAGGGTGGCCCCTGGCCGATGGGAGGTGTACATATACGGTGGCGAGGGAGGGGGCAAGGCGACCGGGCTCGATGCTGTAGAGTGGGCCCGCCAGGCGGCCGAGCTGGGGGCCGGTGAACTTCTGGTGACAGGCATGGATGCCGATGGCACTCGCCAAGGCTACGATATCGCCCTCACAAGGGCCATAGCTGAGGCAGTGACCATTCCAGTCATAGCATCGGGCGGTGCTGGCTATCCCCAGCACATGTACGAGGCTATCGCCGAGGGGAAGGCCGACGCGGTGTTGGCCGCCTCCATCTTCCACTACGGGCATTTTACCGTGCGCCAGGTTAAGGAGTACCTAAGGGAGAGGGGTGTCCCCGTCAGACTATGACAGAGAAGGTGGAAGGGCTGCCAGAGTTACGGTTTGATGAGCGGGGCCTCATCCCAGCCATCGCCCAGGACGCCCGCACTGGACAAGTTCTCATGGTGGCCTGGATGAACGCCGAGGCGCTGCGCCGAACGCTGGATAGCGGTGAGGCGTGGTTCTGGAGTCGCAGTCGTCAGGAGCTATGGCGCAAGGGGGCCACCTCTGGCAACGTGCTCCGGGTGCTAGAAGTGTGGGCCGATTGCGACCAGGACGTCCTCCTGCTAAAGGTGGAACCGGCAGGCCCTGCCTGTCACACTGGCGAACGGTCTTGCTTCTTTACAAGGCTAAAGTGATAAGGTAGGGAGAGCCCTTTTAGGCCGTTGCCTGTTTGGCCCCTTCTTCTGCGAGGCCGTAGCGGCGGCGGAAGCGCTCCACCCGTCCCATGGTGTCCACGATACGTTCTTCCCCCGTGAAGAAAGGATGGCAGCGGGAGCACACTTCTATACGCAGAAGGGGCTTGGTGGACCTAGTCTTCCAGGTGTTGCCACAGGCACAGACGACAGTAGCCTCTACGTACTGAGGATGGATACCTGACTTCATGACGGGGTGCCCACCTCTTCCAGGGGTATTACGCTCACCTTTTTGCGGCCGTACTTGTTGAAGGGCTCAAATTTCACCTGTCCCTCCACCAGGGCATAGATGGTGAAGTCCCGGCCCAGGCCCACATTACGGCCAGGATAGATCCTTGTCCCCCTCTGCCGCACGATGATGCAGCCGGGCCAGACGTACTCCCCATCGAAGCGCTTGACGCCTAAGCGCTTGGCGTTGCTGTCACGTCCGTTCTTAGCCGAGCCGGTGCTCTTTTTATGGGCCATCTTCTATCACCTGCCCTTCCTGCTGGGCCTTTTCTCTCTTCCTCCTTCGGCGCTGGGTACGCTCCTGCCCTTCCTCTTGGGAAGTAATCTCCTCGCCAGTGAGGATCTCCTCAATGGCCAGGCGAGTGTAAAGCTGCCGGTGCCCCCTCTTGCGCCGATAGCGCGTCTTGGCCTTGTACTTGAAAACGACCACCTTATCGGCTTTCCCGTGCTCCACCACCCTGGCGATGACTCTTGCCCCTTCCACCAAGGGCATTCCCACCTTTACGTCGCCATTATCGTTGGCCACCAGGAGGACATCGGTCAGCTCTACGACAGAGCCCACTCCTGCCGGGATAAGCTCCACATCTATGATTTGGTGGGGCTCCACCCGGTATTGCTTTCCTCCTGTGCGTATAACGGCGTAAATGGCCAACCTCCCCTGTTCTACGGTTTAGGCACGGTTGATTTTACCCCCTGTACCGTGCGTGGGTAAAGGGGCTAAAGCTCTGGGCCAGACAAGGAGGAGCTGGCAGTGGCGCTTCCGCCCAGAGCCAGGCCCGGCCTTGGCTGGGGGGACATGGTGGGGCTAGTGGGAGCCGGAGCGCTGGAGGTTGGGCTAACAGGATTAGCCACAGGCGGGGCCCCCGTCAACGCTTTGCCTCCTAATACCGCCTTAAGCTCCTCCCCCTCTAGGGTCTCCTTCTCCAGTAGCACTTTGACCAGATTCTCAAACTGGGCCCAGTTCTGGGTAAGCACCTCCTTGGCCCGGGAGTAAGCTTCGGCAAGGATCTGGCGCACCTCTTCGTCGATTAGCTCAGCGATCTTCTCTGAGTAGTTCCGCTGCTCTGCCAGCTCCTTCCCCAGGAAGATGAGCTCCTCCTTGCGGCCAAAAGTCCCCAAGCCCAGCTTTTCGCTCATGCCGTAGCGGGTGACCATCTGTCGGGCCAGCTTAGTGGCCCTCTCCAGGTCGTCCTGGGGGCCGGTGGTAAACTCGCCTAGGAGCATCTCCTCTGCTACCAGGCCCCCCAGCATAGCGGCCAGCATGTCCTTAAACTGGTTCTTGGTGTAGAGGTGGCGCTCCTCTTCAGGCAAGAAGCGGGTGAAGCCTCCTGCCATACCCCTGGACACAATGCTTATCTTGTAGGGCGGGTCAGCGTTAGGGAGGAGATGGGCCACCAAGGCGTGGCCGGCCTCGTGGTAGGCTATAATCTCCTTCTCCTTGGGGCTGAGGACACGGCTCTTGCGCTCTGGCCCTGCCACCACCCGGTCGATGGCCTCGTTGAACTCGCTCATGCTGATGCGCTTCTTGCTACGCCGGGCCGCCAGAATGGCAGCTTCGTTCACCAGGTTGGCCAGATCGGCCCCAGAGAAGCCGGGGGTCTGACGGGCCAAAACATCTAGGTCTACGTCGGAGTCTAAGGGCTTGCCCCGGCAATGGACTTCCAGGATGGCCCTTCTCCCCTTTACATCAGGCCGATCTAGCACTACCTGGCGGTCGAATCGGCCGGGGCGCAAGAGGGCAGGGTCTAGGATGTCGGGGCGGTTGGTGGCAGCGATGACGATGATATTAGTGCTTGAGTCGAAGCCGTCCATCTCCACCAGGATCTGGTTGAGGGTCTGTTCTCTCTCATCATGGCTTCCTCCCAGGCCCGCGCCCCGGTGGCGCCCCACGGCGTCAATCTCATCGATGAAGACGATACAAGGGGCGTTGCGCTTTGCCTGGTCGAAAAGGTCTCTCACCCTAGCTGCCCCCACCCCAACGAACATCTCTACGAACTCGGAGCCGCTTATGGAGAAGAAGGGGACGCCAGCCTCACCGGCTACCGCTTTGGCGAGGAGGGTCTTCCCTGTCCCAGGAGGCCCCACCAGTAGGACCCCCTTAGGCACCCGTGCCCCCAAGCTGGCGAAGCGCTCAGGGTACTTTAGGAATTCCACCACTTCGCGCAGCTCTTCCTTGGCCTCATCAACGCCAGCTACATCGGCGAAGGTGACGGTGGGGCGGCTACCCGATATAAGGCGGGCGCGGCTGCGGCCAAAGTTGAGGGCCTGGGTATTGGTCCCTTGGGCCTGCCGCATGAACAGGAAGAGGATGCCTACAATGATAAGCAGCGGCAGAAAGTTGAGGATGATGCTCAACACGCTGTCCCAGGGACGGCCCTCCTTAGTCTTAACGATGGGCTGTTCCTCCACTGGGATGCCGGCATCCCTCAAGACCTCTCGCACCGTATCCCCTTGTTCTAGTTTGGCCTTGAAGGTCTGGTCGCTGCTGAAGACCTTCCAAGTGACGGTGCGGCCATCTACCTGCACTTCCCTTACCTGGCCCCGCCGTACATCTTCTACCAGAACGGCCAGGGGCACCTCCTCCACCTTGGAGACCTCCTTGGGGAGGAGGGAGTAGACGACCGCCACAATGGCTATAAGGATGAGAAGATAAATAAGCCCTTGCCTTAACCAGCGCCCTTCCATGTCCCGAATAACACTATATCATATTGTGAGCTTGGGCCGCTTACTGGTCCGAGGCCAAAACGCCCCCTTGGGCCCAGTTCTCCTTAGGTATGTCCTCGAAGATGATGATGGTAGCTTCAGGGGTCGTCTGGGCGATGTTCACCATCGCCTCGGTGATGACCCGGGCCAACTCCCGCTTCTGGGCTTGTGTTCTGCCGGCCCACATCTCAATGCGCACTATGGGCATCTCCATCCCCTCCTGTGTCGCCAATTTATCATCTCCCAACCTAGAGGCCATGGGAGGCGGTGTCAATGGCGCCATGTGCTAACATGGTGGCGCTAGGAGATGAAGCGTTCCTGGCCCATTGAGGAATCGTTATGGCTGGAGGGCGTGCGCCTGATAGGGGGAATCGATGAGGCGGGGCGGGGATCTTTGGCTGGCCCCATAGTGGCAGCAGCGGTCATATTGCCCCCTATGCCTTCCTTCCCTTGGATCTCTCAGTTGGATGATAGCAAGGAGCTCACCCCCAAGGTGCGCAAGGAGCTGTACAGCCATATATTGAAAGACGCGGTGGCTGTGGCCGTGGCCTCTCTGCCTCCTGAGGAGATAGACCGGCGGGGCATCTTCCGAGCCACACTGGCAGCCATGGCCCAGGCTGCTAAAAACCTTTCTCCCCAGCCAGACATCCTCTTGATAGATGGGCCCTGGCCTCTACCAGAGGTAGAGATTCGCCAGATGGCCATCATAGATGGGGACGCCCGCTGTTGCAGCGTAGCTTGTGCCTCCATAGTGGCCAAAGTAGAAAGGGATCGCATGATGGAGGAGCTCCATCGCCTGGCCCCAGGCTATGGGTTCGATCGCAACAAGGGGTATGGGACTCTTGCCCACTGGGAGGCAGTGCGAAGCTTAGGGCCTTCACCCTGGCACCGCCGTTCCTTTCTTTCGAGGCGGGCAAGGGAGCTAGGCCAGATAGCCGAGGACGCAGCAGCCCTTTACCTGGCCCAGCAGGGATGGCGCATCTTGGAGCGCAACTACCGCACTCGCCATGGAGAGATCGACCTTGTAGCTTGGGATGGGAGATGGCTCGCCTTTGTGGAAGTGAAGGCCAGGATGACAAATGCCTATGGGGGGCCGGAAGAGGCCTTTACCCTAGCCAAGAGGCGCCGTCTACGGGAGGTAGCAGAGGCCTACCTGCAGGAAAAAGGGGTCTGCGGCGAGCCGCGCATTGACGCTGTCCTGGTGCGCCTCAGCTGGGGGGGAGATGTGGTAGCAGTAGAGCACCTGCCAGGGGCGGTGGAGGGACCGTGAAGGCCAAGACGAAGGCCTTTCGCCTC
>JAUQPQ010000102.1 GCA_030550295.1 Chloroflexota bacterium | reverse complement strand
CCCCCTAACGTCTATAGCGCCCGCAAAAACCCGGACTACTTTGGAACCGATCCACGTACAGGCATGAAAGTCCCCTACATAGACGGCTTCGAGGCACCTATCCTTAACGTCAATGTGCCCCTTGAGGAGGCGGCCTTCCGCGACGGCCGCATCCACACCATTTGGACCCACACCAAGAAGGCCTTTGACACTATGATGCGGGTATTTCCCGACAACGTAGGCCAAGTGACGGCGCCACCACCGGGCTACCAACCTTATATAACCCTAAAGCTGGACAAGCCACCCCTCAACGACCAGCGGGTAAGGGCAGCCTTGCAGCACCTTATAGACATCAACGCCATCATAGAAGGGATAGCTGAGGGGCTAGCCGACCCTGGCTTGGCCCATGACTACAGTTTCTATGGGCGGGAGTTCCCTTGGACGCTACAGGAGCTAATCCAGCTGGGAGCCAACATGGAGTACAATCCGCAAAAGGCGCGCCAGCTTTTGTCTGCCGCCGGATTCGATAGGGGAATCGGCCGCCCCCTCAAGTTCATGTACGGCACGGGCGATCCTCTTATCGCCGAGGTTTACCGGGCGGTGGCCAACTTCTGGCGGCAGGGAGGGATAGAGGTAGTAACCGATGAGGTAGCCATCACTGATATCGCTCGCTTCAACGCTGTCTTCTTCGGAAAGCAATGGGGAGAGATAGACGCCGTAGGATTCGCCTTCGCCGGACCGGGAACAGACGAAGACCAGTACTGCTATGGGCCCCTCAACTCCCGCTCCCTGCGCAACTTCTTCTGGGTCAACGATCCCCGGCTGGACGATCTTACCGAGAGGCAGCGCCGCATCTTTAACATAGAGGAGAGGCGCCAGGTAGCTATGGAGATCGTCAAGAGGGAGCTTTCACAGTCGTACCGCATCTGGCTGATCACGCCCTACAAGATGGCCGTGCGTAGGGGGGTTGTGTTCAACGTGGTGGATACCATCCACGCCTGGCACAACATCGGATGGGGGTCACGTGGCAACCAGTACGTGTGGTTCTCCTCCATCCCGTAACTAAGGGGGCCTCCTGTGGCGCGCTACATAATGCGGCGGGGGATAGCGTCTATCCTCGTTATCTTCTTGGTAAGCATATTTACCTTTCTGCTGATCCATCTTCAGACAGGCGATGCCCTAACGGTGAAGCTGCGGCAGCGTCTGCCTGAGGAGCAGGTTCAGGCTTTGCGGGCTCAGTTGGGGTTGGACCGTCCCCTATGGGAACAGTACTGGGACTGGTTGTCAGGAGTTCTAAGGGGGGATCTGGGACGCTCCTTCTTTAGGGAGCAGGAACCGGTGTGGACGCGCATCAAGGCTGCCCTGCCGGTCACTATGGAGCTGGTAGGGATAGCCCTGGTGGTCTCGGTGGCTATTGGGGTGCCAGTGGGAGTGGTCTCTGCTGTAAGGCGCAACAGCTTTCTGGACCAGATGGGGCGCCTCTTTGCAGTGATAGGCCTTGCTGTGCCTGTCTTCTGGTTGGGGACGGTGGTGCTTACCTATGGGGGCATATGGTTCCAGTACTCGCCGCCCCTTACCTTCTCATACTTTTGGGACGACCCCCTGAGCAATCTGGAGGCGATGTGGTTGCCAGGCCTAGTGTTGGGGTATAACCTCTCAGCCATCAACATGCGCATCACTAGGTCATCGGTGTTGGAAGTGATGCGCCAGGACTATGTGCGCACTGCCTGGGCGAAGGGGCTTAGGGAGCGAGCTGTGCTGGTTCGCCATGTGCTCGGCAACTCCCTTATTCCGGTAGTCACCATTCTTGGAAACCAATTCGTCTATGTAGTAGGTGCTACGGTAATTGTGGAGTTCCTCTTTCATCTACCTGGTATCGGTTTTGTGGCCCTGGAGTCCATTTCCACGCGCGATTATAACCTTATGCAGGGCACGGTACTGGTAATAGGCGTAATGGTGGTGTTGGCCAACTTCCTGATCGACCTGTTGTACGCGCGGCTGGATCCGCGCATAAGGCTGGGGGCGGTAGCCTCCTCTTAAAAAGAGGGTGCTATGGCAAAAGGCGATAGGCAGGCAGCGGCTATAGTAACGTGGACACGCAGGACTCCTCTGCCCAATGTCGCCTCCTTGGTGAGGCGTCTCCTTATCTTGGCGCAAAGGGAACCTTTGACAGCCGGGGCCCTGGCAGTGATGGCGGCTATAGTGGTGATGGCCATTTGTGCGCCTTTGATCGCCACCCATGACCCCTTGGCCGCTGACCTGCGGGCCCGGCTGGTGGGCCCCTCCTTTAACCACTTTTTCGGCACCGACCCGTTAGGGAGGGACATCTTCAGCAGGGTTGTGTATGGTGCTAGGGTGTCCCTTCTGGTAGGGTTTGCAGCCACCTTTGCATCGATGGTGCTGGGAACGGTGGCGGGGGTGCTGAGCGGCTACATAGGAGGAGCAGCAGACCAAGTGATTCAGCGGCTGATGGACGCCATCCAAGCCATCCCTGCCCTAGTGTTCCTTATGTTAGTAGCTGCTATATGGCAACAGGGCATCCTGAGCGTAGTCGTAGTGCTTGCCATCCTCATTGCCCCATATGTGGGGCGACTGGTGCGAGGGGTAGTCCTTTCCTTGCGGGAGGAGCCCTTCATTCTGGCCGCTAGGGCCATGGGGGCGAGCGACCTGCGAATAATGATAGTGCACATCTTGCCCAATGTGATGGCGCCGGTAATAGTGGCTGCCTCCATCGTGGTGGGGGGTGCCATCTTGGTAGAAGGGGCGTTAAGCTTTTTGGGCCTGGGCATCCCGCCCGATGACCCCCTCTGGAAGACGTCTTGGGGGGCCATGCTCAGGCCCGAGAACTTACAGTATATGCAGAGGGCCCCCCACTTGGCCCTTTTCCCTGGGGCTGCCCTAGCCTTGACGGTGCTGGCTTTCAACGTCTTAGGCGACAGCCTCCGCGACCGCCTAGACCCGCGGTTGAGGGGAGCCCTTCAAACGTAGAAGGTCTCCACTATGGCCTGGCTGTAGGCCCCTACCTTCTCAGGTGGTAGGCCACCTATGGGAGGAACCAGGGTGACTGAGTCCACAAAGTCAAACACGGGGGCCAAGCGGCGGCGGACCTCGTCAGCGTCTCCACAGATGACGAAGGTTTGGGCCATCTCATCGGGCACCTCCTGGGCACCGGCTGCGAAATTGCCCCCCTTCACCCAACGCTGGCACCTACGGGCCTCCTCCCCGAAGCCGTGGGCGGCAAAGTACGGCTCATACTGTTCGATTCCGGCATAGAAGGCCACCGTGGCCTTGGCGTCGTTGATAGCTTCCTTGCGGTCTGGGTTGATGACCACCCAGAACCAGGCGTTGAAATGGACATCGGAGCGCTGGCGCCCAGCAGCCCTTAACCCCTCTTGTAAAGCAGTAAGGGCCTGGTCACGGGCCCAGTCGATAGACCATATGGGGTGGCCTATAACCCCATCGGCCACCTCGGCCGCCAACCGGATAAGGGGCTGACGGACAGCGGCGATCCATATGGGTATGCGGGTACGTATTGGAGTCGCCAGAGGCTGGAACTCAGTCCAGTCGTGGCGGTGGTATTCCCCTTGGTAGGACTTTAGCTCGCCAGTATGGCTCTTTTCCATCACTAAACGTATTATCTCGATCACTTCCCGCAAGTGTCTTACTGGCCGCCCATAGGGCATGCCAAAGAACCCCTCGCTCCAGCTCCGGACACTGGGGCCCAGGCCCAGGACGAACCGCCCGCCAGAGAGGCGGTCTAAGTCCATGGCTGCCATAGCAGTCTCAAAGGGGCTGCGGACGAAGGCCAAGGCGATGCCGCTGGCTAGCGTAATCCTCTGAGTAACGGCGGCACAAGCAGCTAAAGCTACCCATGGGGGGCCATATACCTGAGGGGCCCATATCCCCCCCAGGCCCATATCCTCCATGGCCTTCGCCTGGGCTATCAAAAGGGGCCCAGGCATATTCCCCGTCACAAATCCCCAAAACCGGCTGTTATCACGTGCCATACTTCCCCCTCGCTGGAATTATTGTGTCAATTATAACCGAAAAGCCTTCCACTGAGCGACCATCGATATGAACTCACCTTCCCGCTCAAGGACCTCCACCTCACGTGGTGTGAGGGGAAGGGAACATATGTAGCCCCCTACACACCTATCCCCCAAGACTTGTACGTTTACAGGGCCTGGAGATAGCACGGGCAGATGTCCAGGAAGGTAACGATGCACCATACGGGCCAGTTCGGCAGCAGGCCGGGGGCCGTACAAGATGGCCTTAGCCTCACCACCAACCATGACTATGGTCACAGGGATTAGGTTCACGCTAAAGGATATGCCCCGCTCCCAAAGGTAGCGATGCCTGATCTCTAGCGTGTCGGGGTGAGTTGCCAATAGGCGCACCACCCGGATATGGGGCCCGTAATGATCTTCAAGGGCATCCAGTGCCCCCTCCAAGACACGACATCCAGGGCAATTAGACGAGCCTACCGCTAACACCACTGGCACTGAAGCTCCTAATACTACCTCGGCGAAAGCTTCCGGGCTTAGCCGCTGATAAGCCATCTCCTTCACCCCCTGCTCAGAAGGTAGAGCATACCGTTAAGGTCTAGGCACCCTTGGTCGCCCGTATA
The DNA here is from genome assembly GCA_030550295.1 of Chloroflexota bacterium. GTDB lineage: Bacteria > Chloroflexota > Dehalococcoidia > SM23-28-2 > HRBIN24 > JAVVHA01. The sequence continues at coordinate 542 of JAUQPQ010000102.1, read as the reverse complement.
AAAGAGATCGTCCTCCAGAGTACCAGGGTAGGGCAGGCGCCCCTCTAACTTGGGCGCCAAGGCCCTACTCTTCACCCCGATGCCCGCATAGCTGAGAGCCTCCCAGGGGACATCTAGGGGCTGGGAAGTGGCCGGATCAATGGGTACTAAGTCTACCCCCGTCATGGGGATCCCTACGGCATCATCCAGGTACCAAGAGGGATGGGAGGCGGCTATGAGACCCGTCGCGCCGTACCCGTACACAGTCAAAACGTGAACCCCCAGACGGCGACGCAGGCGCCGCCGGAGGCTCTTCGGCCAGACCGACCCCACCGAAAGCAGAAGCCAAGGGGAAGTCCTCCTCACCTCGCGAGTTAGAGGGGTCTCTTGGAGCAGGGAGGGATCGGCACCTGAAGGAAGCCAGAGGGCCTTAGGTGTATATCGTCCTAAGGCCTCGCTTAGCCCTGCCTCCTCCCAGAGCCCAGCCAGAGCCGTGCCCCCACCTTGGAGGGATGCGAGAAGGCCTAGGAGGCCTTCCCAAGTGGCCCACGGGGCGGCAACCA
>JAUQPQ010000101.1 GCA_030550295.1 Chloroflexota bacterium | reverse complement strand
CGTCAGTCCCCGTGATGCGGTCCAGCCTCAGGGCCACCGTCCCAGCCCCCGGCCCTGGCCCTGTGGGCCTGACCGTCACCTGGACCATGCCCACCAGGTCGGACAAGTCGCTGTCGATAACGCTGAAGCTCACCAGCTGGAGCGGCCCCGTGATCACCACGTCCCCGAGGGTGCAGCCGAGGGTGTTATCGGCAGGGGTTGCGTCGCTGTCGCACACTATGAGATCCACGGCATCCCCCGTCGGGGGGTCGTCCGGGTCTCTTACCCGAATGCTGAAGGTGAAGACCTCATCCACCCCTACCAGGTTGACCTCATCCTCCGGATCCACCGTGACGTCCACGAAGTAAGCGCCGTCGTCGCCAGCGCCAGGTGTGTAGGTACAGGTGGGGGCAGCACACGCGCCGTTGACGTCGCTAAGGGTGGTAGTCGCCGTGCTGATCTCCGTCCCGGGGGGCAGGTCGCCTACATCGGCCAGGATGGTGACTGTGTGGGTGCCGGGGTCCAGGTCGGTGTCGCCGCCAACCGTACAGGTCACCACGTTGCCCGCCCCAACGTTACAGTTGGCGCCCAAGAAGTCGCCCCCTGTACCCGTCGCCGACACGTTGGAGAGGGCGTCGTCCAGGTCGACCGTCAAACTGGCGTTGTTGCCCGAGGATGGCCCCGGAATAGGTATCGTCACAGTCACCGTGTACTGGATGGTGGTGGGCTGGGCAGGCGTACCCTCCGGTATGGGGCCGGCATCGGCGCCGAAGAGCCCAGAAGGAGCGATCACCTCCTGGTCGGTAACCACCGTGGTGCCAGTAGGGAAGACGGCCCGCGCCTGTTCGCCACCACGCACGAGGAAGGCGCCCAGGGCAAGGGCCGCTATGAGGGCCCCCAGGACCGCTGCCCTAGGGTGTAGGCGCCCCTCCTCCAGGCCGGCGAAGGCCAAAAGGCCCCTCCCCAACCCAAGGATGGGGCGCAAAAGGCTACTTATTCCTTTAATAGGCAAGTTCCGTTCGTCCATATAAACCTCCCTTTCGTGGTCTTGGACCTCCCTTTTTGAGGCCCTGGGCCACGATCGCGCCTCCTCTTCGCCTACGTCATATCTCACCCCCCTATTTAAAGGCTGAAGGGCGGCAAGCCGCCCTGCCGCCCCATCAACCCTCACCCACTAAAGATTAACGCTGGAGCTGCCCTGCGGTTACGGCCTTGGCCTGGGAAAGGAGGTACTGGTGGATGGCCTGGGCCGCCTGGCGGCCGTCGGCGGCAGCGGTGACCACCAGGTCGGCCCCCTTTATGGAGTCGCCCCCCGCGAAGACGCCTGGGCGGTGGGTTTGGAACCCCTCCCGGAGGCGGATAAGGTTCTTGCCGCCCTTCCTTACCCCTGGGGCGGCCCTTATCACCTCCTCCTCCCCCTCGTAGCCTACGGCCACCACGGCGGTATCGGCAGGCAAGGTGAAGAGGGCGCCGGGGATGGGGACGGGGCGCCTGCGGCCGGAGGCATCTGGGGGCCCTAGCTCCATGCGTTGCAGCTCCACGGCCACCACCCTGCCCTCCTCCCCTATAAAGCGGGTGGGGGCAGCCAGGAAGAGGAAGCGGACCCCCTCCTCCCGGGCATGCCGCCGCTCCTCCTCCCGGCCCATCATCTCCGCCTCAGTACGGCGATAGACGAGGGTGACCGACTCGGCCCCCAGGCGGATGGCGGTGCGGACGCAGTCCATGGAAGTGTCCCCCCCACCGATGACGACGACATGACGGCCCACCCTTAGGGGCTGGCGCATGGAGGGGGGCAGCTCCTCGGGGGCCAGGTTGCCCCGCACCAAAAACTCGGTGGCAGCAAACACGCCAGCCAGCTCCTCGCCAGGGATGTTAAGGCGCACCCCCACCGGAGCGCCTGGGGCCAAGAAGATGGCGTGGTAGCCGGCCTGGAAGAGGTCGTCCACAGTAAGATGCTGTCCTATGAAGGTGTTGCAGACGAAGCGGATGCCCAGGGACTCCAGGTGGGCGATGTAGGCGTCCAGGATCTCCTTCCTCATCTTGAAGTTGGGGATGCCGTAGCGGAGCACTCCCCCAGGCCTAGGCCAGGCCTCGTAAACGGTAACGGCATGGCCCAGCTTGGCTAGCTCCTCGGCACACACGAGGCCAGCAGGGCCCGAGCCGACGACGGCGACAGCGTAGCCGGTGGGCGGGGCCTGCTCAACGGGAGGCCAACGGCCCAAGAGCTGGCGCTGGTAGTCGGCCACGAACGCCTCCAGACGGCCTATTTGAACGGGAGGCTGAGGCCCTAAGGAGGCAGGGCGGATGGCGAAACCCACCACACAGGCCCCTTCGCACAGGGCCTCCTGGGGGCAAAGGCGCCCACACATCTCAGGGAAGTTAGAGGTGCGACGGAACGTTTGGGCCGCCCCCAAGACGTCCCCTTGCTCTAGCAGGTAGAGGGCCTCAGGTATGGAGTTGTGGAGGGGGCAGGCCTGCTGACAGGGAGCATCGGGGCAATGGAGGCAGCGCTCGGCCTCGCGACGGGCCGTCTCCAGGTCTAGAGGGAGGTATACCTCCTCCCAATTGCGCACCCGCGTGGCCGGATCCTGCTTAGGAGAAGGCTGGGCTGGTATAAGAAGGCGCCGGTGGTTATCGCAAGGCAAGGCCCCCACCCCCTGTTTGCAGATAGTTTACCCAGAATGAGGCCCCTTAACAACTGCACTATAAAGCGAGCTTGCCGGGGTTCATAATGCCCCCAGGATCCAGGGCCCTCTTGATGGCCCGCATCACCTCTAGGCCTACCCCGTGCTCCCTCGCCATTAAATGTAACAGCTTAAGGCCCACGCCGTGGCACTGCTCCATAGAGCCACCCATATCTTGGGCGGCAGTCAACAGCTGGTCTATCACCTGGGCAAGGGCACAGCTGTCGCCATCGGGATGGATCATGACCGCGTCGAAGAGGCCAGGATGGCCCCAGATGCCGAACTCCAAGGGCCTGACACGGTTACGGGCCAGGACCTCTTGGCAGAGTTCTCGGAACTCCAACACCCGCGAAGGAGGCAAGGAGACATGGATGTAGTCAAAACGGGCCCCGGGGGCCGGCTCCTGGGGGCGGCCCCTTCTTCGTCCCTTAGCGAAGCGCAGGGCGATATCATGGCGCTGGCGCCAAAAGCGCCACGCCTCCTCCTGAGGCAAAGGCCGCCCCTTATGGGCCCGACAGATGGCATCGGCACGGGAGCGCTGGGCCGCCACCTCCTCCCGGAACCCCTCGAAGGCCAAGTAAAGGGCCGCACCCTGGGATATGGTCCCCTCATGGGAGGGGAGAAAGTCCTCCCCATAGTCCAGGACGGAGGGGACGAGCCCTATACGTGTCATATCCATGATCGCCTCGAACCCTTCAACGAAGCCAGGGAACTGGTAGGCAGTCAGTACCCTCTCCTCGGGCGCAGGGGCCACCTTGAGGACAGCCTCAGTAATGATGCCGAAAACCCCCTCGGTGCCTATGAACAGGTGGTTGAGGTTAAGGCCTACCGATTTCCCCCAAACGCCCCGGGTTTGGAGGATGCGTCCATCGGGCAAGACAACGGTAAGCCCCAAGACGAGATCGCCCATGGAGCCATAACGCCCTACCCGGTACCCCATCCCGTTAGTGGAGATAGCGCCACCAACGGTCGCTATGGGCAAGGACCAAGGATCGTGGGGCAGCATGAGCCCTGACTCCTCCAGCTCTTCTTCCAGCCGCGAGAGCAAGACCCCCGCCTCTACCCGAACTGTAAGGTCTTGCTGACTTATCTCAAGTATCCGGTCTAGGCCCGTAGTGTCCACCACAACTGAAGGGGCTACCGGGATGGCCGCCCCCATGACGCCTGTCCCCCCGCCGTAGGGGACTACGCCCACTCCGTGCCGCTGCGCAACGGCCACTACCGCCGCTACCTCTTTGGTAGAGCGGGGCCTTACCAACGCCAAGGGCTGGGGCTGGATCTCGGCCAGCTTGGGGGGAAGGGCCCGGTTGGGGCCCAGGGCATCCCAGCTGTACCGCTCCAGCTCAGAGGGGTCAAGGGCCACCGCCTCCCTTCCTAACGCCTCGACCAGGTCTTGGGCTAACGCTTCTACGTCCACAGCTCCACCTCCAGGGGCAAACGCTAAGAATGGGCCCTGGGAACCAGGGCCTCACGTCTTCAGGAGGATGCTGCCACCGGACGGAGTCGAGACCATGGCCCGGGCGTAGAGATAGGCATATAGCCCTTGCCGGGCCAGCAGCTCCTGGTGACTTCCCTCCTCGACGATCCTCCCTTCGTGCAGGACTATTATCCGGTGCACCTCCTGCAGGGTAGCAAGGCGATGGGCGATGATAAAGCACGTCCGCCCCTCCAGCAACCGCTTTAGGCCCTGGCGAAGCAGCTGCTCCGTCATCGGGTCTAGGCTGGCCGTAGCCTCATCCAAGATCAGGATGCGGGGATCGGCCAGGATGGCCCGGGCGAAGGCGATAAGCTGACGCTGGCCCAGGGAAAGGTTCTGCCCCCTCTCGTGAAGGTAAGATTCGTAGCCCTCGGGCAAGCGGACGATGAAGTCGTGGGCCCCCACCGCCCTCGCCGCCTCCTCTACCTCCTCGTCAGTGGCATCGGGCCTGCCATAGCGGATATTCTCCCGCACCGTTCCAGAGAAGAGGAAGGGCTCCTGGAGCACCACCCCCAGATGACGACACAGGCTCTCCCTCTTTATGCACCTCACGTCTACCCCATCGATAAGGACGGCACCGTGGGTGACGTCATAGAGGCGGGCGACTAGTGAGACGAGGGTGCTCTTTCCTGCTCCAGTAGGCCCCACAATAGCGACCTTCTCCCCAGGCAGAACACGAAGGGAGATCCCTTTCAGCACCTCCCTCCCAGGGACGTAGCTGAAGCGCACGTCCCTGAACTCCACTTCCCCTTTGATATGAGACAGTTGGATAGCCTGAGGATCGTCCTGGATATCGGGCGTTGTGTCCAGCACTTCCAAAATGCGGCTGCCGGCAGCCATAGCCCTTTGGAGCTGGGTGTACTGCATCACCAGGTTGCGTATGGGCTCGAAGAAGCGCTGGGCGTAAAGGGCGAAGGCCACCAGGGCGCCAAGGCCCAAGCCTGCCTTCACCACCCTTATTCCTCCCACCGTTACCACGAGGGCAATGGCCAACGCTGTAAGAAGGTCTACCGCAGGCATCACTGCTGCCGCCAACCTACCGGCTTCTATATTGGCCATTAGGTTGTC
>JAUQPQ010000100.1 GCA_030550295.1 Chloroflexota bacterium | reverse complement strand
CTAAAGGCTGGCGTACACGGCCTGCGTCTCAACCCGGGCAACATCCGCGACCCCGCTAAGGTACGGGAGGTGGTGCAAGAGGCCAAAGCCCGCAGTGTGCCTATACGGGTGGGGGTGAACGAGGGTAGCCTGCCCCCTCTCCCTCCCCTTAAGGAGGGCGAGATGCCCCCTCCTAAATGGAAGCGCATGGTAGATGCCGCCCTGTGGGAGATCCAGATCTTGGAGGACATGGGCTTCTCCCATATCAAGATCTCCCTCAAGTCCTTCGATGTGCCCACCATGGTCATGGCCTACCGAGAGATGGCCAAACTGGTGGACTACCCCTTCCACCTAGGGGTGACCGAGGCCGGCCCTCCTAAGACAGGGGCGATCCGCTCCGCCGTGGGGATAGGCATCCTTCTGGCCGAAGGGATAGGCGATACCATACGCGTCTCCCTGGCCGCCGATCCCAAAGAAGAAGTACCTGTTGCCTGGGAGATCCTTAAGGCCCTAAACCTACGTCAGCGAGGCCCCACCATCGTCGCCTGCCCCACTTGTGGCCGCATCGAGATCGATATGCTCCCCTTGGTGGAGCAGGTGGAGAGCTACTTCCAAAAGCTGGGCTACCCCATAACCGTGGCCGTCATGGGGTGTGTGGTAAATGGCCCCGGTGAGGCCCGAGAGGCCGATATCGGCATCGCCGGGGGCAAAGGCAAGGGGGCCATCTTCCGCAAGGGCCAGGTGGTACGAGTGGTCTCCGAAGACCAGTTCCTTTCCGCCCTCATCGAGGAGGGCCATAAGATAATAGAGGAGAGGTGGGGCCAAGCCCCATCTCCCCAACCAGAGGAAGAGGTGATCCCCCTGCGCCTCATGGGGGAGCCTCCAGGCAGGGTAGGCCGGCGCTAGCCGCTATGACGGTAGAAAGCCGTCTGGCCTTCTTAGTATTTTTCTTCCTACTATGGGGCCTTCTAGGGCTCCTGCCTTGGGTGGGGGCCGCTTTAGGGAAGGGAGGGCGAGGTGTCCTTCTGGCCCTGCCCTTGGCCCCCCTGGGAGGCATGGGCGCAGGCGCCCTTACTCCCTTGGCTGGAGCTGATGATGCCCATGGATTCCTCCTTAGCTTAGGCTCCGCCTTCATGGGCGGTGCGTTCGCCACAGGCGTGGGCATCTGGTTGGAGGGGCGTATCCATCATGTCTGATGATTCCCCTATCTATGCCCTCTCCACCATGTGGTGGCAGGGGCGGTTCCCCTCCCTGCGAGATTTCGCCCGCGCCATCGCCCTTATGGGCTACTACAACGTGGAGATCAACTACGTGGTAGACCCTCATGGCCTCCAAGACCTCCTCCACTCTCCCCAGATCACCATCGTCTCCCTCCATAACCCAGTACCCAGGGTACCTGTTAGCGACGGACGCTTTAGCGAGCAGCTAAACCTCGCCTCCCTAGATGAAGAGGAGAGGCTACAGGCCATCGAGCTGGGGCGCCGCACCCTGGAGCTGGCCAAAGAGATAGGCGCCAAAGCGGTAGTGTTCCACCTGGGCCATCTGCCCTCCCCACTTAGAGGGGAGCAGGAGCTCCGCCGTCTCTACGAACAGGGCGAAAGGGAGGGGCCGAAAGTGGAGGCGTTGCGCCGCCAGTGTCAAAAGGAGAGGCAAGAGACGGTGGAGCCCTATCTGGCACAGGCCTGCCGCTCCCTAGAGGCCCTGGCCGAAACAGCCTCCCTCCTAGAAGTAACCATAGGCCTAGAGAACCGGTATCACTACCACGAGATCCCCACCCTGGAGGAGATGGCCCAACTTCTGGCCCCTTACCCCCCTCAGGTGGTAGGACATTGGCACGATGTAGGCCATGCCGCTGTCCTTGACCGCCTAGGCCTTATCAGGGCCTCCCAGTGGCTCGAAGTGCTCGGTAGCCGCTGCGTCGGCGCCCACCTCCACGATGTGGACGGCCTTACCGATCACCGGGCCCCTGGCCAGGGCAGCGTGGATTGGACCTACGTGGCCCGCCTGCTACCTCGCCACGCCCTACGCGTCTTAGAGATAGACCAAAGGGTACCAGAAGAAAAGGTGGCAGGGGCTATCGCCTTCCTGCGCCAACAGGGCGTACTCTAAGCGCCCTCTCCTTTACCCAACACGTCCCTACCCAGGGCCACCCGCCCCTAAGGGCCCATAAAAGGAGGGCAACCCCTCTGCTGAACGCCTGGTCAGGCCCTCTCTCCTAACCCCTATAGGTGCTATCATGGGCCTAGACGCCTAAAGCACAGACCTGGCCTCATGCGCCTCTCCCAGCTCTTTGGCAAGACGCAACGTCAGCCTCCGGCTGAGGCGGAAACCGCCTCCCATCGCCTGTTGGTGCAGGCAGGCATGGTGGCCCAGTTGGCTGCCGGCATATACTCCTATCTACCCCTTGCATGGAAGGTGCTGCGCAAGATCGAGGAGATAGTTCGACAGGAGATGGACGCCGCTGGGGCCCAGGAGGTCCACCTACCTTCCCTCCACCCCCTTGAGATTTGGCAGGCCTCTGGCCGCCACCAGACGATGAAAGACGTCCTCTTCCACCTCCAGGACAAGCGAGGGCGGGAGTTCGTCTTAGGCCCCACTCACGAGGAGGTGATCACCGACCTGTTCCGACGCTACGTGCGCTCCTACCGGGACCTCCCCCTTATGCTTTACCAGATCCAGACCAAGTACCGCGACGAGCCCCGGCCCCGGGCAGGCCTTATACGCCTGCGAGAGTTCATCATGAAAGACCTCTACAGCTTCGATGCCGATTGGGAAGGCCTCGACCGCTCCTACACCACCATGGTCCACGCCTATGAGAACGTGTTCCGCCGCTGCGGCGTGCCAGCAGTAGCCGTCTTGGCCGATGCTGGTGCCATGGGGGGCAAGGATACCCACGAGTTCATGTTCCTTACCGAGGTGGGCGAGGACTCATGCCTCTTCTGCCAAGCCTGCGGCTACGCTGCCAACGCCGAGGTGGCCCTCTTCCGCAAGACCCCCACCCACGCCGACGAACCTCCCCTCCCCTTAGAGGAGGTAGCCACCCCCGGGGTTACCACCATCCCCCAGCTGGCCCAGTTCTTGGGCATCCCCACCTCCCGCACTTGCAAGGCCGTCTTCTACATGGCCGATGGCCGCCCCGTCCTGGTGGCCATACGGGGCGACATGGAGGTGAACGAGACGAAGTTGAAACGGGCTCTTAGAGCGTTAGACATCCATTACATGAGTGAGGAGGAGGTGCTCAGGGCTGGCTTTGTGGCCGGCTCCGCTTCCGCTGTGGGGCTCCAGGGGGCCACCATAGTGGCCGACGACCTCATACCCCAAGAGCGCAACCTGGTGGCCGGGGCCAACCGGCCAGATTACCACCTCCTTAACGTTAACTACGGTCGCGACTGGGAAGCCCAAATCGTGGCCGATATAGCCCTTGCTGCCCATGGCCATCCCTGCCCTCAATGTGGCGAACCGCTCCAGCTCAAGCGGGGCATCGAGCTGGGCCAGGTCTTCAAGCTGGGGACCTTCTACTCGGAGAAGATGGGGGCCACCTTCCTCGACCGCCAAGGGCAGATGCGCCCAGCCATCATGGGCTGCTACGGCATAGGGATAGATAGGCTATTGGCCGCCGTGGTGGAGGCCAATCACGACCAGGACGGCATCATCTGGCCAAGGGAGCTGGCCCCCTACCCAGTGCACCTAGTGGCCATCGCCATAGACAAGGAGGAGATAAGGCAGACATCAGAGGAGCTCTACTGCCGCCTCATGGCCCACGGCATAGAACCCCTTTACGATGACCGGGAAGAAAGCCCAGGGGTGAAGTTGAAGGACGCCGACCTCCTGGGCATGCCCCTACGCCTTACCATCAGCCCTCGCACCTTGCAACAGGGGGCAGTAGAACTGAAACCCCGTTCGTCTCCCCAAGCACGTCACGTGCCCCTGGAAGAGGCGATAAAGGCGGTAACGGAAGCCTAAAGCCCCCTGTCGGCTATATAAGCGCAGAGGTCAGCCACCCTACAGGCGTAGCCCCATTCGTTGTCGTACCAGGCGACCACCTTCACCAGCCGCCCTATTGCCATGGTAGAGAGGCCATCCACGATGGCGCTGTGAGGATCGCCCTTAAAGTCCACGCTTACCAGGGGCTCTTCCGTATAGGCCAGGATCCCCTTAAGGGCCTCAGCAGCCGCCTCCCGGAAGGCTTCGTTCACCTCTGCCACCGTGACCTCCCGTCGCAGCGTGCCTACGAAGTCACACACCGAAACGGTGGGGGTAGGGACGCGGAAGGCCATGCCGTCCAGCCGCCCCTTCAGCTGGGGGATGACCACCGTCACCGCCCTAGCTGCCCCAGTAGTGGTAGGGACGATGTTAAGAGCAGCAGCCCGGGCCCGCCGCAGGTCGCGGTGCACCGTGTCCAGGATCACCTGATCGTTGGTGTAGGCGTGGATAGTGGTCATAAATCCCTCCCCCACCCCAAAGGCGTCGTGGAGCACTTTCACCACCGGGGCGATACAGTTGGTAGTGCAGGAGGCGTTAGAGATGACGTGATGGCGCCCAGGGTCGTAGTCGGTCTCGTTCACCCCCAGCACTACCGTCAAGTCCTCGTTCCTGGCGGGGGCGGTTATCAATACCTTTTTGGCCCCGGCCTCTATGTGCGCTGCCGCCAGAGTGGCGTCGGTGAAGCGGCCTGTGGCCTCCACTACCACCTCCACCCCTACATCGCGCCAAGGGATCTGACGGGGCTCCCGTACTGAAAACACCTTTATCGCCTGGCCATCTACCACGATGGCATCGGCCGTAACGGCCACCTCCCCAGGATAGCGGCCGTAGTTGCTATCGTATTTCAAAAGGTGAGCGTTCGTCCTTGCATCGGTCAGGTCGTTGATGGCCACCACCTCTAGTTTTTGGGGATACCTCTCCCTTATGGCCCTGAGAACCTGGCGTCCTATACGCCCGAAGCCGTTGATGCCTACACGCACTGTCATGTCCAACCCCCCACTCCTGTGCTCTAGCCCCTAGGATAACACAGGTAGGTGTGGGGTTAAGCTATGCCCTGTCGGTGGCTTGGGCTCTTGTACACGCCCGCAAAGGCATTGACAGGGCAGGGCTTGGGGCCAAAAATGGTGGGGAACAAAAAACCGCCTGAGGAGGGAGCTATGGAATTCAAGGAAGTTGTAGGGCGTAGGCGATCCATTCGCTTCTATCAGCCGTGGCGTCCTGTAGAGAAGGAAAAGATCCAGACGATTTTAGAGGCGGCCCG
>JAUQPQ010000099.1 GCA_030550295.1 Chloroflexota bacterium | reverse complement strand
CTACGGAGGCTGCTTCCTTCGCTATTACTGCTGGCGGGCGCAAAGGTAGCAAGGTCACCGCTGTACCCAAAAGAATGCGGCGGGTACGGGCGGCCATAGCGGCCAAGGAGGTGAAGGCGTCCAACGTCGGCCCGTAGAAAAAGATGTGCTCCGATGTCCATACCGAATCAAACCCTAGTTCCTCTACTTGCTCCACTTCTTCCAATCGCAGCGCTGCCCAGGGCATGACTACGCCAAACTTCAGCTCACTCATGGAGCACCTCCTGCTCCACCATGCTATGATCACCCTTAGGCAAAAGGAACCCCCTTGCCCTGCCTTCGGCCCCTGGATAATGTGGGGCTAAGACAGCGTGGAGGTGAAAAGATGCCCAAGGTGGAGGTGGGCGACATTCAGATGTACTACGTTCAGGAAGGGGAGGGGCCGCCCCTCATCATGATCATGGGCTTCGGGGGCCAGCACCATTCCTGGGGCGACGAGACCGTCCAGCTCCTCTCACGCCAATTTACTACCATCCGCTTCGATAACCGAGGCACCGGGAAGACGGATAAGCCTCAAGTGGAGTATTCCATCCCTATGATGGCCGACGATGCCGCGGGGCTTTTACGTGCCTTGGGCATCCCCAAGGCCCATGTTTATGGAGTATCTATGGGGGGTATGATCGCCCAGGAGCTGGCCCTCCGCCACCCGGGACTGGTAGGGGGCCTAGTGCTCGGCTGCACCACCCCAGGCTGGGCCCACGGAGTACCCCCTTCACCCCAGGTGATCGAGTTGATGTTGCCCCAGCCTGGCCTCTCGCGCGAGGAACAGGTAAGGCGCTCCTGGCCTGCTATCTGCTCCCCCCGCTTCTTGGAAGAGGGTCGCGAGTTTTTAGAGCTTATGCTGCGCCGTTCCTTGGAGGACCCCACACCTATCGATACCCTCAACCGCCAGGCCGCTGCCATTCAGGTCTTCGATACCTATGAGCGCCTGCCCCAGATAAAGGCCCCTACCCTCATCATCCACGGCGACCAAGACGTCCTCGTCCCGGTGCAGAACGCTTACGTCCTCCATGAGCGGATCCCCTATTCGGAGCTATACATTATAGAGGGCGCAGGCCACGTGTATTTCTGGGAGAGGCCCCAAGAGGCTGCCCAAAGAATAATCCAGTTCCTCTCCACCGTCCCCCTGGCGCCCTGATGCCCTGCAGAAAGCATCCCCCTCTCCAGAGGCCCAGAGGAGTAGATAAGGCCCTTTGCCCATGGCCCTCTTGCCCAGGGGAAGGGCCCAAGGCATAATGGTGCTGTCCCAGCGAGGAATAGCGCAGATGTTTGTTCACCTTCACCTTCACACCGAATACTCCCTTTTAGATGGGTTATGCAAGATCCCTGCCCTTATGGAGAGGGTACGGGAGCTGGGGCAGGAGGCGGTGGCTATCACGGACCATGGGGTGCTTTATGGGGCCATCCAGTTCTACCGGGAGGCTAAGGCGCGGGGGATCAAACCTATCATTGGCGTGGAGGCGTATGTAGCCAGAGGCTCTCGGCACAGCCGTGACCCTCAAGAGAAGCAGCCTTTTCACATGACCATCTTGGCCCGCAACAAGCGGGGCTACCATAACCTTATTCAGTTGATGACTAAGGCCCATCTGGAGGGCTTTTTCTACAAGCCCCGCATCGACCGAAAGCTATTGGAGGAGCATCACGAGGGCCTGATAGGCCTTTCTGGATGCATCTCGGGGGAGATACCGCGTCTACTCCTCAACGGCCAGTGGGACGAGGCGGTAGCGCTGGCCCGCTACTATAGGGACCTTTTCGATGGCCACTTCTATTTGGAGATCCAGGAACACAGCCTTAAAGAGGGGGAAGCCCTCAATAGGGAGCTAGTACGTCTGTCCAGGGAGACGGGCATACCTCTGGTGGCCACCAACGATGTCCATTACATCCGCCAGGAGGACTGGGTGATCCAAGACGTGCGCCTATGCATAGGGATGGGCAGCACCGTAGACGATCCGAACCGTATTCGTATGGCCGGCGACCCCACCTCTTATTACCTAAAGTCTGAGGAGGAGATGAGGCAGCTCTTTAAAGACTTGCCTGAGGCCGTGGACAACACCTGGAAGGTGGCCGAGACCTGTGACCTGGAGCTAGATTTTGGCCAGATCCTTCTGCCTCCAGTAGAGGTGCCCGAAGGCACCACTCCCGATGAGTACTTGGCACGCCTGTGCCAGGAAAGGTTGCTACGCCGCTACGGCCCCCAACACGAAGGGGCTCGCCAACGCCTCCAATACGAACTCGATGTGGTGAAGCGTACCGGCTTCACCAATTATATCCTGGTGGTATACGACATCGCCCGCCATGCCCGCCAGAAGGGCATATTCATGGCCGTAAGGGGGTCGGCAGCGGCCTCCATAATCCTCTACTGCCTAGGCGTTACAGATATTGACCCCCTGGAGCATAGGCTGGTCTTTGAACGGTTCATCCACGACCAGCGCCGGGAGATGCCCGATGTGGACCTAGACTTCGCTGAGGACCGGCGCGATGAGATGATCCAGTACGCTTACCAGCGTTTTGGCAGAGACCGAGTGGCCCAGATCATCACCTTTGGCACCTTGGGGGCGAGGGCGTCTTTACGGGACGTAGGGCGGGCCCTAGGCTGGAGCTACGCCGATGTAGACCGCGTGGCCAGGATGGTGCCCCACCTGCCTCCTTCCTTCGGCGTGATGACTATCGAGCGTGCCCTACAGGAGGGGCCCCAGCTTCGTCAGGCCTATCAGGAGGATCCTCAGGTGCGCCGCCTCATCGATACCGCTCGCGCCTTGGAGGGCGTGGCAAGACATGCCTCCACCCATGCCGCCGGCATAGTCATTGCCCCTTGCCCCCTCACTGAGCTAGTGCCCCTGCAGCGTCCACCCTCGGGAAGGGATGACCCAGAGGCCCTCCCCACTACCCAGTACGATATGGAGGACTTGGCTGCCCTCGGCCTCCTCAAAATGGACTTCTTGGGCCTGGCTAACCTTACCATCATCCGCATCGCCCTTGACCTGATCAGGGAGAGCAGAGGCATAGAGATAGATCTCCACCGCCTCCCCGATGGCGACCCTAAGACGTATGAGATGCTCTCCCGTGGGGAGACGTTCGGCGTGTTCCAACTGGAGTCGGCGGGGATGCGCCGCTATATCCAAGAGCTGCGGCCTACCTCCATTAAGGACCTGGCGGCCATGGTGGCCCTATACCGCCCAGGCCCCATTCAGCACATCCCCACTTACATCAGGGCAAAGCACGGCCTAGAGCCTATCCGCTACCCTCACCACGACCTGGCCGAGATCCTGGACGAGACTTACGGCATCATCGTTTACCAAGACCAGGTCCTGCTCATCGCCCAGAAATTCGCTGGTTACTCTCTGGGAGAGGCCGACCTGATGCGCAAGGCGATGGGCAAAAAGATACGCTCCCTTATGGAGGCGGAGCGTGAGAGGTTTGTCCAGGGGGCGGTAGCGCAGGGCTATTCTCCCGAGGTGGCCGAGAGCGTCTTTCAACTTATCGCTCCCTTCGCTGGCTACGCCTTCAATAAGGCCCATGCCGTATCTTACGCCCGCATCGCCTACCAAACGGCATACCTAAAGGCCCACTTCCCCGAAGAGTACATGACGGCCGTTTTGAGGATGGCCCAGCGGCGACCAGACCCTACCGCCCGCGTGGCCGAGGCCTACGCCGAATGCCTGCGCTTGGGCATTCCTGTTTTACCTCCCGATGTCAATCGTAGTCAGGTGAACTTCAGCCTAGAGATGGAGGAGGGTAGGAGGGCGATCCGCTTTGGGCTTGCCAACATAAAGAACGTGGGCGAAGGTGTTGCGCAAGAGATAGTGGCGGAGAGGGAGAGGGGAGGCCCCTTCCAGGGAGTGGAAGACTTCTTCCGTCGCCTTCCGCAAGGGGCCATCAACAAGCGGGCCCTGGAAAGTCTCATCAAGGCAGGGGCCTTGGACTCTTTGGGCTGGGACCGGGGTGCCCTATTGGAGGCCTTGGAGCGCCTCGTCTCTTTGGCCCAGAAGGAGCAACAGACCAGAGGTACGGGCCAGGTTTCCCTGTTCGATCTCCTAGGAGGGGCACCACCTTTGGAGGTGCCCAGGGTGCGTACCCCCCAAAGCCGACGGCTGTCATGGGAGAAGGAACTAATGGGGGTCTTCCTCTCGGAACACCCCTTCTCACGGGCAGCAAGGCAGCTTTCTTCGTACCTTTCGTGCCATCTGGCCGAGATCTCTCCCGATATGGATGGGAGGGACCTAATGGTGGCCGGTTATGTGGCCCACGTGCGGGGCCTTTCTACCCGCGACGGTCGCCCCTTCTGCGCGGTCCAGTTGGAAGACTTGTCAGGCACCGCCGAACTTACCGTCTGGCCAGAGCTCTACGAGGCTACCCGTTCCTTGTGGCGCCACGGGATCATCGTGGTGGCCAGGGTGAGGGTGCGGGCCAAGGGCGACGATAAGGTCAATCTGGGCGTGGTCCAGGCCGTGCCCTACCAGGAAGGGGAGTTCGATCCCTCAGCCTTGGGGCTTGCGGCGGCCCAGATGCCACCACAGGGTGGTAACGGGAGACGTCGCCTCCATCTAATCCTGCGAGAGACGAACGATGTTACAGGTGATCAGGAGAGGCTGCGACGGGTCATGGCCCTTTTGCGCCAATACCCTGGAGAAGATCCCGTCTCTCTGACCATCTGCCAGCGGGACGGGGAAGAGGTGGATTTGGCGTTACCTAAGGCCCGCCTCTGCCCTGACCTGATGGATGGGCTTCGTTCTCTCCTGGAAGGTTGGGGAGAGGTGCGGGCTAGCTAGCGAACCTTCCAGAGCTAAGAGCTTTCTCTTCCAGTCTAGGCCCCCGCTATATCCCTTGAGGCTGCCATCTTTTCCTACTATCCGGTGGCAGGGTATCACTATGGGGCATGGGTTACGGGCCAAGACCTGGCCCACGGCGCGGGCACCCTTGGGGATGCCCACTCGCTCGGCGAGCCATTGATACGTACGGGTGCATCCCCAGGGGATGGCCCTTACTTCCTGCAGAACGCGGCTATAGAAGGGGCTCATCCCCTCCCACCAGATCGTTACCCAGGAGAAATCTTGGGGTTCTCCGCGAGCATACCGTCTCAAGGTGGAGGCTAGGGCTCCCTCTCCACCTTCTGGCCCTTGGGCACCTTGTGCCTTGGCCCATGCGAGGGCTGCTTCCTCTGAAGGAAGAGGCATCCCCACTGCCGCAAGGACGCCTGAGGCGAAAACAAGGGGTATCCATCCCAACGCCGTGTCAACTATCAGCCAACCCCTCATTAGCAGGGCGTCTCCCGGCGCCAGAA
>JAUQPQ010000098.1 GCA_030550295.1 Chloroflexota bacterium | reverse complement strand
GACAACATCCTGATCGATGAGGCTCGCACCCCCCTCATCATATCGGCGCCAGCTGAGGAATCGGACGAGATTTACAAGACGTTCGCCCGCATCGTGTCCCGCCTCCAGCAGGACATAGACTACCTGGTGGATCACAAACACCGCACCGTCACCCTCAGTGAGGAAGGGATAGCCAAGGTGGAGAAGGCCTTGGGCATCTCCAACATCTACGATCCCCAGCACTACCGGCTTACCCGCTTCCTGGACGCCGCCCTTAAGGCCCACGCCCTTTACCAACGGGACCGAGACTACGTAGTGAAGGATGGACAGGTGATCATAGTGGATGAGTTCACCGGGCGCCTCATGTTTGGGCGCCGATGGTCTGACGGCCTACATCAGGCCGTAGAGGCCAAAGAGGGGGTTCCCATCCAAAGGGAGTCCATTACCTACGCCACCATCACCATTCAGAACTACTTCCGCATGTATCGGAAGCTTGCCGGCATGACGGGAACGGCCTGGACGGAAAGGGAAGAGTTTCGCACCATATACGGCCTAGATGTGGTGGTCATCCCCACCCACAAACCCATGATACGCACCGACCACCACGACGTTGTGTACCGGACAGAAAGGGGGAAGTGGCGGGCTATAGTCCGCGAGATAGAGAACGTCCACGCCCAAGGAAGACCAGTTCTAGTAGGCACCGTATCGATCGAGAACTCTGAGCGCCTGGCGGAGATGGTACGTCGTCAGGCCGTCTGTCGCAATCCTCAGTGCGCCCGTTTCCATCAGATATGCCCCCTTAGGGAGCCCCAAGTCCTCAACGCCAAGCACCATGAGCGGGAGGCGGCCATCATAGCCCAAGCAGGACGGTATGGGGCCGTAACCATCGCCACCAATATGGCCGGCCGTGGTGTGGACATCATCCTCGGGGGCAACCCCGAGCTACTGGCTGAGAAGTTGGCCAGAGAGAAAGGCCTCAACCTTCTCACTTTGCCCCCCCAACATCAGGCAGAGATCCGCCAAGAGGTCCGCCGCCTCTGGCAAGAGGAACATGACCTAGTAGTGGCTGCCGGTGGCCTCCACGTTATAGGGACAGAGCGCCATGAAGCCCGCCGCATCGACAACCAGCTCCGAGGCCGCTCCGGCCGCCAGGGCGACCCTGGCTCTTCTCGCTTCTTCGTCTCCTTTGATGATGACATCATGCGCCGCTTCGCCCCCGAATGGGTGCGCGGCCTATTGGCCCGCCTCGGCATGGACGAAGACACCCCCTTGGAGAGCCGCCTCGTCTCCAAGGCCATCGAACAGGCCCAGACCAAGGTAGAGGCCCACAACTTCGACATCCGCAAGCACGTCGTCCAGTATGACGACGTGATGAACACCCAGCGGGAGCTCATATACCGGGAGCGGCGCAAGATCCTAGAAGGGGCCGACCTGAAGGCCAACATATGGGACATGATTACCCAGGAGGTCCGCGAGCTTGTCGACCGATACTACGAGCAATCTGAAAGGAAGCCGAAGGCCTTCCATCAGGCCCTTGTCGACCTCTTCTTCGTCCCCCCACCCCTCTCTGCAGAAGAGATAGAGGAGATAGAACCCAACGAGCTGGAAGAGCGCCTCCTGGCCCATGCCCAGAGGCTACTAGAGGAGAAGGAGCGAGCCCTTGGCCCCGATATGATGCGCCTATTCGAGCGGCTAGTGATGCTTACCACCATCGACCGCCTCTGGGTAGACCACCTTACCGCCCTCGACGAGATGCGCCAAGGGGTGGGCCTCCACGGCTATGGGGGACGAGACCCCCTCACTATCTTCCGCCGCGAGGCCCACGACATGTGGGAGCAGCTGATACAGCACATACGCTCCCTCACCGTCCGGCGCATCTTCCGCGAGACCCTGGTGCCTGCAACGCCCTCCCGTCCTCGCAACCTGCAGGAGCGAGGCCCTGGCCAGGAAGAGCGCCCCCAGCCCGTCGGGGCCGCCGTGCGAGGAAAGGTGGGCAGGAACGACCCCTGCCCCTGCGGCAGCGGTCGCAAGTACAAGAAGTGCTGTGGCCGAAATGTGTGAGGCCAACGTAAAGGCATCAACCCAGCCCTCCCCAGAAGCGATAGGCGAGGCCCAAGAGATCATCTTGGAGATGCGCCATCAAGTGGAGAGGGGCGAGAAGCCCTGGGCCTTAGCCCTCTTAGAGGCGATCTCCCGTTGGCGTCTTCCCCAGGAAGAAGTAAGGGGCCATACCTACCGTTACCTCATCGCCAATGAGGCCTTCGACTGGCTCCTGCTAGCCCAGCGCCTAGCCTTGGAACTAATGGACATAGTGCCTCAGGAAGAGATAGAGGCACTCCTCTTCCGGGGCCGCCCCCCCTTGGAGCTGACCGAGGAGGAGTTTCGGTCCCTTATTGGCGATGCCAAATACCGGGCCCACCTAAATTTCTTCTACGGCGTGATCGTGGAGGAGGCGATCCAACTGGCAGTGCACGATGAAGTGGCCAAGGAACGCTTGGCCAACGTCTGGGAAAATAAGGACATTGACGACGAGGTCTTTATACGCATCTACGGCGAGACAAGGCCTGCCCTGTGGAACCAATTTCTGGCCGCCCATGGTCTCCCCCCTAGGGACTGGCTAGACGTGGAGGAGAAAAACGAGTTCACCTACTGGCTATTCAAGGAGAGACTCAAGCGCTGTGACCTGGCGAGAGTCGCCTCTGATACGCGCAAGGGACTGCGCAAGCTAGCCCAATTGAACAACAGGCCTCCTATCTCCCGGGAAGCTGGCGCTCCCATCGGCCCTCCTTCACGCTGATAATCGCTAGCTGCTCTATCGCCTTATGGTCGTAAGGGCCGATGGTTACCTCTACCCCTGGCAGAATAAGGCCACTCTCCACACGCCCTAGCGACTCCGCCGCCTTCAGAACACCCGCCCTAGTCATGTCTCCCCTGCGGCACGCCTCCTTTAACACAGCCACGGTAGCCTCCCCCACCACCTGCCCCCAAATAGTGGGGAACTGGGGCATAGGTGGGCCTCCATATTCCTCCAACAGGCGCACATGCTCCATGAGGGCCTCATCTTGGGCATCTAACCTTGGGTCTTTCAGGAAGGCAGTAGATATGAAAGGAGGCAGAGCGCGGAAGCCCGCCTCTGGGCCCTCCCTCCCCCCTAGGATGGCCGCCACCTGCGCAGGCGAAAAGACAGAGCCAGATGCTAAAATAGGCTGCCACCCTAGGGCCTGGGCCGACCTCACCAGCTGAGCTGCCACCGCCGGAACACCAAAGAAGACCACTACCTGGGGCTGGCTAGCCTTAAGGGCAGCCACCTGCGACGAAACTTCAGGTGCCCCAGGCTGATAGGTCTGCTCGGCCACTATCTCCCCTTGGAAGGCCTCCTTAAAGCCTCGCATCGCTTCCCTACCCAGCTCGTCGGCCTGATAGAGCAGGGCAGCCCTTTGGAACATGGAAGTGAGGTGCCTTCCTAAGACGCGGCCATCGGTAGCATAGTCGGGGAGGAAGGGAATAATCCAAGGGAATCTGGTTGCGTCGGTGATCGCTGGCGATCCGCTACCACTGAATAGAAGGGGGACTCCATCTGACATATTGCCATCGCCGTTGGGGTCTTGGATGAAGGAGGACTGAGTGAAAACATTGGAACCGCCTAAATTAGCCACGAAGGCCAAGATATCGTCCTGCTCTACAAGTTTCCTCGCCTTTTCCAGTGCCAGGGGGGGACTGTATTGGTCGTCCTCTATAAGGAGGGTTATGCGGCGCTGGCACACTCCTCCCTCCTGGTTTACCTTGGCGAAGTAGGCCTGAAGGGTCTGGGCTATAGCTAGTCCCGGGGGAGATGACGGGCCACTTAGAGGCAAAGTGGCGCCCAACCGCACCTCATCAGCAGTAACCCCATGGTCGGTGGCTAGAGGGGACGGACTCGGTATTTCTTTGGTCTCGCTAGCGCAGGCTACGCCTAGAAGGAGGAGACAAACAAATAGTAGGGGGCCCCACCTCCTCGGTATAGGAGGAAGCGCCCCCATTCCCCTTTGCCAGGTGGGGGCGGCGGGGCAGGCGAGCGCCCCGCCGCCCCCCTTCCCCTTATATCACTTCTCCGTGCTGATGGGCTCCTTGAGGAGCCACTTGGTGGAGCCGTCGGCCTGGACCTCCACTGGCATGAGGGACTGGACAGCCCGGTGATCCGTCTTGGACATGGTGATAGTGATGCCCGGGATAAGGGTGGAGGGCTGGAAGCCCCTTATAGACTCGGCTGCATCCATAACCCCCCGCCGCGTCATGTCCCCACGATCGCAAGCGATCTTGAGGATCTGGACCATCGTCTCCCCAAGGGCCTGGGCGTATAGGGAGAGCTGCTGTACAGGTGGCCCCCCGTACGTCTCCATGATGCGCTTGTGTGCCTGCATCTCGGGGCGGTTGGCATCAGTCACGATGTCCAGGATGTAGGACGTGGCCACGGTGCCAGCGATAGCCTGAGTACCGCCCTGGTCCCTCAGGAGAGTACCGAGGGTGGCGGGAGGATTCACGTAACTCATTAACACCTTGGGCCGCCAGTTGTTGGTGATCATATAGCGGAAGACGTGAGCCGTAAAGGCGGGGGTAGAGTAGAGGTAAAGCACGTCGGGGTTGGCAGCCCGCATGTTAGCTATCTGGGAGGTGATGTCGGTTGCGGTGCTCTCATAGGCCTGCTCGGTGACGATCTGGCCCTTGAAGGCCTCCTTGAAACCGTCCCGACCGTCCTTGCCAAAGTCGTCGTTCTGGTAGAGGATGGCCACCTTCACCTGGGACACGGGCTTGCCTACAAAGCTCTGGGCGTTCTCGTTCAGGAAGGTGGCAAGGATCTTACCCTCGTCAGGGTAGGCGGGGATGAAGCTAGTGGTCCATGGCCACTTCTGGGGGTTGTTCCATTTGCCCGCACCAGTGGATACCAGCAGGTGAGGTATGCCGTCGGCCGGGTTGCCGTCGCCGTTGGGGTCGTTGATGTAGTCCACCTGGCCGGTGACGGCAGGAGTGCCCAGGTTGCCGAAGAAGGCCACTACCTTATCTTGCTCGGCCAGCTTCTTCGCCTTCTCTAGGGCAGGGGCAGGAGAGTACTGGTCGTCCTCAATGATCAGCCTTATCTGGCGGCCACAGACGCCCCCATCCTCCTGGTTCACCTTGCGAACGTAGGCTTGCAAAGCGGGAGCAATGGGCTGATATACGGCCGCAGCACTGCCGGAGAGAGCCGTAGTCTGCCCTATAACGATCTCCTTATCTGTGACTCCGAAATCGGTCTTCACTTGCTTCCAGCCTGGGGGCCTAGCTACCCCTGGCGTAGGAGTAGTAGGTGCAGCCTCCTCTTCACAGGCCACTAGGCCTAGGGCAAGGAAGGCCCCCAGGAGGCCAAAGGCTAGCCACTTAAAACGCTTCCCCATGATCCTACCTCCTTTTCAGACCTTCGAGGCCTCTGGTGGTGGGAATTATGAACAAGCCCAGCTTTAGC
>JAUQPQ010000097.1 GCA_030550295.1 Chloroflexota bacterium | reverse complement strand
GGCGAGC
Source organism: Chloroflexota bacterium (assembly GCA_030550295.1). GTDB lineage: Bacteria > Chloroflexota > Dehalococcoidia > SM23-28-2 > HRBIN24 > JAVVHA01. The sequence goes on along the minus strand of JAUQPQ010000097.1, from coordinate 5,459 downwards.
ATCGCCTCAAAGGTGCGCAGGTTCTCCATGCGAAAATACGAGCCCCAGCCCGCCTCGGCGGAGGCGGCCCACATGGGGAAGACGGCCAAAAGCCCTGGGGCCACAAAGTCCAGGTAGCTCTCCTCGCCTTCTATCTCCACGAACTCCCCCAGCCCTAGGCCTAAGGCAGCCAAGGTGATCACCGGCTCCACCAGCCCCCATATCACCTCTGACCACCAGATGTTAAGAAAGACGTCGCGGTGGCGTTGCCATACCCTTATGGCCCTGTAAGATGCCGCCACCTTGGGCAGGGCTAAGGTCAATCTGCCAGCCCCCTCCCCGTCAAACGCAGAAACACGTCCTCCAGATTGGCCCGCCGGTACACCACCTGTCGGCCTAGGGCCCGCAGCGTGCCAGGGTCGATGCCATCTTGGTGGCGTACGTAGAGATAGAAGACCCCTTCCGCCTCCTCCATCTCCACCCCCATGGCGCTGGCCACTAACCCCTGCAGGTGCCCCCGGTGGCTTGGGGAGACGCCATGTACCTCTACTACCTCCCTACCGATGTAGCCCTCTATGAGCTCCTGGGGTGAACCCTCAGCCATGATGCGCCCCTGGTGCAGTATGAGGAGGCGGTCACACAGCTGCTCCGCCTCATCCATATAGTGGGTGGTGAGGACCATGGTCAGGCCCTCTTTGCGGAGCTGCCTCAGCTTCTGCCATACCAGGTGGCGGGCCTGAGGGTCGAGCCCTGCTGTGGGCTCGTCCAGGATGAGGAGACGGGGGCTGGAGACCAGGGCACGGGCGAGGATGAGGCGACGACGCAGGCCCTCTGAGAGGGTATCGATGCGGTTGTTGGCCCTCTCTTGAAGGTGGAACAGCTCTAGCACCTCTTCTACTCGCTTTTGGGCCAGGGGGCGAGGGATATCGAAGTAGCGGCTGTACACCAGCAAGTTCTGACGTACCGTAAGTTCTGGGTCGAGGTTATCGTGCTGGGGGACAAGGCCTATGCGCTGGCGGATTAAGCGCCCCTGGCGCATCACGTCCAGGCCGTCTACTAGGAGGCGGCCTTCGGTGAGGGGGGAGAGGGCGGCCATTAGGCGAATGAGCGTTGTCTTGCCTGCCCCGTTAGGCCCTAAGACCCCAAAGCACTCCCCTTCCTCCACTTGGAAAGAGACATGGTCTAGGGCTACTAGGGAACCATAGCGTTTGACGACCTGCCAAGCCCAGATGATAGGCCCCATCTCCCCTTTCGATGATATCAAGGGTCAGGGGACATCTTCCTCTAGCTCGGGGGTGGGATCCTCTTCTTCTTCCTCTTCCAGGTCTACTGCCTCTGCCTCGGCCAGGCGGTTGCGAGCCTGCTCCCATTCGTCCCCCTCCAGCTCCTCCCATATCTCTTCGTCCAGGATGGGCTCTACCTCGTCTTGGCGTACCAGCCTCTCCCTGACGTAAGGGCGTATGAGCTCCCCTTTCTGTTCTGGGAGGAAGGAGAGCTTGCCGATCTGGCTTGGGTGCTGGAACACCTCGCGGATGAAGACCTTCACGTCGCCCGCATCGGTGACCTGGCTTATGGCGGCCACGTAGCGGTTGCCGCCCTCCATAAGGCGGACGAGGCGCTGGGCCAAACGGGGTTCTATCTCCCCTAGATAGCTGCCATCAATCCCTTCTACGATTAGCGATCTGCCTTTCGGGCGTAGTACCACCTCATCTCCTGCCGAGAGCTGGACGGCTCGTTCCCGGTTGGGATGGATGAGGGTAGTCACCCCTGTCTTGCCCATCTCTTCGATGAACATTTCGGGGGGCAGTTTGGGGGTCTGGGGCACTTTCTCCTTGGCTAGCTCGCTGGCCAAAAGCCCTAGGCGGGAGAGGTTGCGCTGGGCGATGGTGTTGTGGGGGTCTAGCTCTAAGGCCTTTACGTAAGCATCGCGGGCCTCTTCGTAGCGTCTCAGCTCCAGAAGGGCCTTGCCGAGGCGGTTGTACGCCTCTATATCGTTGGGGAAGTTCTCGATGATGGCCCTATTTATTCGGACCGCATCCTCCCAGCGGCCCTCCTTGGCCAGGCGTACAGCCAGTTCGGTCATCTGACGCCTTAGGGTCTCTCTCCCTCCTAGTTCGTTCAGCATAGCCATCCCATGCCCCTCACGTAGAAGCTCGGCACGCAGAAATTAATTTTAAGAGTAAGGATGGACTCCTTGGCAAGACCTTCAGGCCCTGTGGGGGGTGGTCGGGGTGGGCGGATTTGAACCGCCGACCTCACGGCCCCGAACCGTGCGCTCTATCCAGGCTGAGCTACACCCCGTCCAGGCCAAATCTTATCAAAGGGCCCTCCCCCTGTCGAGGGAGGCGAGCCGAGCCTTTACGGCCTCGGCAATAGAGAGAACGATGAAAAGGGGCAGGCGCTCGGCCTGCCTCCCCAGGCGCTTGCGGGGCTGGGCCAGCAGACGGAAAAGCCACTCTAGCCCCCACCTGCCGCCCCTAATGGGAAGGTTGGGCACGGCCCCAACAAGGTAGTCTAGGGCCCCTCCTATCCCCACTGCTACCAGCACCCCGGCCTCTTCTAGGAGGGGCCGGTAGAGGTCTATCCACAGCTCCTGCTTGGGCATGCCTAAGGCCACTAAGACAACCTTGGGCCTCAGCCTTTTCAGAAGACCTGCCAATTTCTCTTCCATTGCTTGCGGCATCTTAGGGCCGGCAAGGGTGGAGGGAGAATACCATCCGGCCCGCAAGCCAGGAAAGCTGGTGGCCAGGCGGCGCGCTGCCTCTTGTGCTACCCACCCCCTACTACCCAAGAGGAGAAGGCTGCATCCCTGCTGTTGGCAGAGGGAGGCCAGCAGGGGAACCAGTTGTCTCCCCGGTAGCCGCTCTACCCCCTTTACCCCTTTGAGGCGTAGGCCTAAGGCTACCCCAACCCCATCTATCAGCCTGAGCTGGAATCGCCCTAGGGCATCCCGGTAGCCCCTGTCCTGGTGGGCCAGGGCTAGACACTCAGCGTTGACGGTGGCGATGGCCGTGAGCTCTGGGCCCTCCCTTTTGAGCTTGTCCAACAGGATGGCTCTGAGCTCCTCTCGGGTGATTATATGGAGGCTCAGGCCCAGGAGGGAAGGCTGTGTCAACTCAGCACCTCCCCAAGGTGGGAGAACGCCTCCTCCAGTGTGTAAAATTGCCCCACTAGTTCTCTTCCCCCTCGGCTCAGACGCCTCCACAGGCCGTCTTGGTCCATAAGGGAGGCGATAGCCTGTACCATTTCCTGAGGGGTGGAGGCGACGAGCAGGTGAGCACCTGGGACGGCCCTCAGACCCTGGACGCCTCGCGGCGTAGTGACCACAGGTAGGCCCCTGGCCAGGGCATTAAGCACCTTTACCTTGCTACCGCCCCCCGTGAGGGCTGGTTCCACCAAGGCCCGTGCTCCCTGGTATATCTCCTCCTCTGCCGCATCGTCCAAAGGACACCTCAGATCTATGTCTGTACGGGCCTGCACCCAGCGTTGGAGCCAGAGGGGAGGCTCCCCCCCACCGATTACCAGGTGGGCTTGGGGGACTCTCCTTCTCAAGTGGGGCCAGCAGGCGCGCATGAACCATCGCAGGGAGACCTGGTTGGGAGGCCAACTCAAAGTGCCCAAGAAGGCCACCGTTTTGCTTGGCGGTGGCTCTAGAGGCGGACGGGCCAAGAGATCAGGTCGGGGGACGTTGGGCACCAAAAGCACCTGCCAGGCGGGCACCCCCATGCCCATGACCGCCGCCCTTTCCTCTTCTGAGACTACTAGGAGGCGGTGGAACATGGAGAAGACCTTCTTTTCATACTGGCGGAGCCTTAGGGCCTCCCACCAGACTAGGGGCCTCAGGGGGCCAGCGAATGGGGCATAGCGTTCCCAGAGCAGGGACTCTACGTTGTGAAGGTGGAGGACTCTGGGCCCGGAAAAGTCCGACGGTACGAATTGGGCCATGTACAGATGGTCAGCAAAGACCACGTCTATCCCTTCCTCCAGAGTTTTGGCTACCCCCTCTGCCATGGCTGGGCACCAATGGCGATAGACGCTCAGAGGAAGCCTGTGGATAAGGCTGGCCAAGAAGGAGATGGCATCCCGTTCGCGGCGCAAGGGGAAGGCCCTTAGACGCCCACCCCACGATGCAACCCAGGCCTCTTGCTGGGCCGACCAAGGCACCCCCTGAAAGCAGAGGATCCATACCTCTGCCTGCTGACGCAAAAACTCCACCAGGGCCCAACTTTTCACCAGGCCACCTCCTACCGGCGGATAAGGCAGCCTAGGGGTTAGAAACAGGACACGCATAAATCCCGACGACCTCCTCAGCGGGCACCCTTCTTGCTGAGGACGAGTCCTATAGTCTTCAGGAGGATGGCCAGGTCCCGGCGTAAAGGATGGTAACGGACGTAGTCCAGGTCGTAACGGATCTTCTGGGCATAAGTAATATCGGAGCGGCCGTTGACCTGGGCTAGGCCTGTCATTCCTGGTTTCACCTTGTGGCGCTGGTGGTAGTAAGAGGGCCACCGGACAACGATTTGGGGCAGATCGGGCCTAGGCCCCACCAGACTCATATCGCCCCTGACGACGTTAAGGAGCTGGGGCAGTTCATCCACGGTGGTAGCCCGAAGCACCCGCCCTATAGACCCTGCCCTGGGATTGGAGCCAGGAGGGCTTAGAAGCTGCTGGGAGAGGTCGCCGTTGGGCAGCCGCTCCCTTAAGTCTGCTTCTTCCCCTCCCATAAGGGTACGGAACTTGTAGAACGTAAAAAGCCGGCCACCCTTCCCTACCCTCTTTTGACGCACGATGATGGGGCCAGGCGAGTCCAGCTTGATGAGGAGGGCGGCCAATATGAAAATGGGCCACAAGATGGCCAAGGCCAAGACGGCTACGCTTACGTCCAGCCACCTTTTGCCCCAAGGCGTGGGGTAAACTGGTACCTCTCCTGACAAGGCGCTACTCACTAGTGGGGGCTATAGTGGAAAATAGCACGATTGCCCCTTGCCTGCCACTGGTGGCCCTAGTAACATAGCCTCTGCTCATGGACGTAGACGTGGTGGTAATAGGGGCGGGGGCGATAGGGCTGGCCGTGGCTGCCCACCTCTGCCTGCGCCAGCGCGTGCTGGTTTTAGAGAGGCACCACACCTATGGGCTTGAGAACAGCTCCCATAACTCTGGCGTCATCCATGCTGGCATCTATTACCCCCCCGGTTGGCTCAAGACCACCCTATGCCTAGAGGGGAACCGCCTCCTATACCAGTGGGCCCAGGCCTACGGCGTGCCTTACCGTCGGCTGGGGAAGCTGATCGTCGCCTGGGAGGAAGACGAGCTGCCCCAGTTGGAGGCCCTACTTAGGGGGGCTCAGGCCAACGGCGTGCCCGATCTCTACCTCCTTTACCCCAGTGAGGTTGCCCAACTGCAGCCGGGCCTCCGAGTGGCCGGGGCTATATACTCTGGCTCATCGGGGATAGTAGACCAGATGGCCTTCATGCGCTCCT
>JAUQPQ010000011.1 GCA_030550295.1 Chloroflexota bacterium | reverse complement strand
GTTCGCAGGTGGACTCGCGCACTATCCTGGATATGGCCGGCGCCGAAAAGCTCCTGGGCAAGGGCGATATGCTCTACCTACCTACTGAGGCCTCCCAGCCGAGACGCATTCAGGGCTGCTACCTCTCTGATGCTGAGATAGAGAGGGTGGTGAAGTGGTGGAGCGATGACCGCTTCCGCCACCTGCGCCCACCTCCCTTGGACCAGCTCATCCAGGAGACAACCCTAGAAGAGGCGCCACAAGACGATCCCCTCTTGGATGCTGCCCGGGAGCTGGCTATGCTCCACCGACGTATATCGCCAGCAACTCTACAGCGACGCCTAAACATCGGCCGCGAGCGGGCGGTGCGCCTCATAAGGCTAATGGAGGAAGAGGGGCTTGTGGCCTACAGCGACGATCCCCTCGCCTCCCGGCGCGTCTTGGCCCACCACGGCGACCCCTCGTGAAAGATGGTTATAGATTTCACAAATTCAACCTATTGACAATAGCTCACTTATTTGCTATAAGGGAGATGGAAGGAGGTGGAACCGTGACCAGGCTACACAAGCTGGTTGCGGTGCTGCAGGTGGAGGTAGGAAGGCCCCGTGGGGAGACCGCGGGGCGAGCGACCGGCCGCGACCCCTTCCCGTAGAAGGGAACCGGGGCAGGAGGGCCCGGCATGTTGGAGCGGGCAAGCTGCTGTGATGGGAGTGGGGTGCGGCCCTGAGGGAAAGCAAGTGGAGAGCTGGCCCCATTAATAGTGGGGCCAGCTTGATTTATTGGGCTCCTTTCCTGTGGACAACCCTCTGGGGTATGGCTAAAATAGGCGTGTAAGTTGACCATCTGGGATGGGGTGGGGCATGTCTGATAAGTTTTGGCGGGAAGTCCAGGAGATATTGGAGCGGGCGGAGCGGCAGGGGACTACTCGTAGGCCACGGCGAACCCTCTTGCGTATCCCCCGGATGGGGCTTACGAGGATACCCCTCCCTAGGCCTACTTTCGCTCAGCTCATGCTGGTAGCCCTTATGGTCATTGTCTTGGGCTACGTATTAGGCTCCTTGGGAGATGCGGTGGGACGAGTGCTAGTCTTGGGAGGCCTGGGGACTTTCGCTTTGGTCTTTCTCCTTTCTCTCAGGCGGGCTAGCCAGCCTCCAGAGAAGCGGTGGCGGGGTCAGCCTCTGGACCTACGCCTACAGAAGGGCCCTCGGCTCTTGAGCTGGTTGGAGCGGTGGCGAGGCCGCCGCTGATCCTCTCCCTCTTCATATTACCTGCCCTCCTCTTCATCGCTTGTTCGGGCGCCCCAGGGCCTGAAGAGCAGGTCCAAGTAAGGGCCTTTGATGCCTTCCAGGCCATGGCCCATATAGAGGCCCTGACGGCGTTAGGCCATCGCCCTGCTGGTTGGCCTCAGGAGAGGGAGGCTGCCCGTTACGTGCACATGGCGTTACTTCGTTACGGCTACGAGGTGATAGAACTGAACTTCTCTTTCTCGCCCAGGGTGACACGGTGGGCCTGGCTTTCGGTCTCTGCTTCGGGGGAGGCACCTATGAGGGTTGCGGCGATGGCCAGCTGGGAAGGCGATGTAGAAGGGGAGCTGATCTTTTCCTCACAAGCAACTACTGATAGGCCTTTTTTTATTGCTTTGGTGGATTCTTCGGAGGTGGAGCGCCTAGAAACAGAAATTGGGCGTTTAGCTGCCCTCGGCGCATTAGCCGTAGTCATCTATGATCATCGAGGGCTGATGCCATGGCATCTTCTGGTGCGCAAGGCGATGATTGCAGGGGTGGCGTTACCGTGGGAAGATGCTCAGCTGCTCCTGGCGAGGATGGCCGAAGGCCCCATAAGTGTTCGGCTTACGTTCCCACCGCCTGCGGAGAGGACTTCGACTACCGTACTGGGGCGTCCCAAGGGAGATCGCTGCCGGCTGCTAATAGGCGCCCATTACGACAGCGTGCCCCTTTCGCCGGGAGCCAACGATAATGCTTCAGGCGTAGGGGTCGTGTTAGAGCTGGCGCGGGTGTTGGCCGGGAGTAAGGGCATCTGCTTCGCCTTCTTTGGGGCCGAGGAAGAAGGCCTTTACGGGAGCACCCGCTTAGCAGCCTGGATGGCCCAGAGGGGTGAGGCGCCCGAGGCCGTGGTGGTGCTGGACATGGTAGGGTTAGGGGATGCCCTGATTACAGCTGGCGATGCCTTTTTAGCCCGCGAGCTATCCCAGACGGGAGCCCTTGTAGGGGTCGAGTTGTCCCCCGGGGACTTGCCTCCAGGCACCGATTCAGACCACTCGCCGTTCCTAAAAATGGGCATCCCCGCTGTACTCCTCCATAGGCCCGACGATCTTTCTTACCATACCCCTGGGGATAGGAAAGAGAAGGTCCAGCCCCATCTCTTGCAAGAGGTTGGCGAGGCAGTGCTAGCCTGGGCTAAAAGCAAACGCCCCCTCCTTGCCCCAATGACCCCAGGCCGGTAGTATCGAATCATCGGAGGCCGTACGTCGTGCGATGGCTGGCGGCCGTCATAGTGGGTCTAGGGATAATAGCCGCAGGTTGTGGGGGAGGAGTATCCCCTGAAACTACTCCTGTTCGGCCTGTCCTTACCGACCCACGCCTTGTCCCCACGGCCGAGCCCTGGACGCAGCCTCCGCCAGTGCGTTACCTTGAGGGTTCGACCCCCGGTGCCCCCGTCACCACTCCTACTCCCGAGTCAGGGACGGCAGGGGTGTGCGGAGACACCTACGTGGTCCAGGCAGGCGATACCCTTTCCGCCATCGCCCGCAAATGTGGCGTCTCCTTAGATGATCTCCTTGCTGCCAACCCACAGATAAAGGACCCGGCATCTATCTACCCTGGCCAACAGATACGCATACCTCGCTGACTTTGTTATTCATTTCACAACATCCCTTATGGGGCCGTTGCGCCCATGGAGGCTGTGTGCTAGCATCGGCACAGGAGGCAGGGGTTTATGACAATAGAAGAGAAGGGTCTGGTGGAGAAGCTGGCAGAACTGGAGAGGCTCAAGGAGCTATCGCGACAGGGGGGCGGGCCGGAGCGGATTGCGGCCCAGCATGGGCGTGGGAAGCTGACGGCGCGCGAAAGGCTAGACCTGCTTTTAGACCCAGGAAGCTTTGAGGAGCTAGATGCCTTAGTAGTGCACAGGTCTAGCGAGTTCGGGCTGGACCGACAGCGTTATTATGGCGATGCCGTAGTTACAGGGTACGGAACTATAGATGGGCGGCTAGTATACGTATTCGCCCAAGACTTCACCGTTCTAGGGGGCTCCCTTTCAGAGGCAGTGGGAGAGAAGATCTGCAAGGTGATGGACTTGGCCCTTAAGAACGGGGCCCCCATCATCGGGATTAACGATTCGGGAGGGGCACGCATCCAGGAGGGAGTGGTCTCCCTGAAAGGGTATGGGGACATCTTTTTGCGCAACACGCTGGCTTCTGGTCTCATACCGCAGATCTCGGTGATTATGGGGCCATGCGCTGGTGGCGCCGTCTACTCTCCTGCCATCACCGACTTCATCTTTATGACCAGTTCGGCCTACATGTACATTACGGGCCCAGAGGTGGTGCGGGCAGTAACGCAACAAGAGGTGACCCATGAGGGGCTCGGGGGGGCCCAGACCCATGCCACCAAGAGTGGGGTGGCCCACTTCATCCTGGAGACAGAGGAGGAGTGTCTACGTGAGGTGCGACGCCTCCTCTCCTTCCTCCCCTCCAACAACATGGACGACCCCCCAGTGGTAGAGCCCACCGATGACCCTTGGCGGCGCTGTGATGATTTGTTGGAGATCGTCCCTGAGGACCCTGCCAAACCCTATGACATGCACGAGGTGATCTACCACATCGTCGATCATGGGGACTTTATGGAAGTGCACTCCTTCTGGGCCCAGAGCGTCATAGTGGGCTTTGCACGTATGAACGGAAGGCCCGTTGGGATAGTGGCCAACAACCCTGCCGTGTTGGCTGGGGTGTTGGACATTAACTCCTCCCGTAAGGCAGCCCGCTTCGTCCGCTTTTGTGACGCCTTCAACATCCCCATAGTCACTCTAGTAGACATACCTGGTTACTTGCCGGGAGTGGAGCAGGAGCAAGGGGGAATCATCACCCACGGGGCCAAGCTCCTGTACGCCTATTCTGAGGCCACCGTGCCCAAGGTGACATGCATATTGCGTAAGGCCTATGGTGGCGCCTACCTGGTGATGGGCTCCAAGCACCTGCGGGCAGACATCAATTACGCTTGGCCTACGGCCGAGATAGCTGTCATGGGGCCTGATGGCGCCGTCAACATTATCTTCCGCCGGGAATTGGAGCAGGCCCCAGACCCCGAGGCCCAACGGCGGGCGCTAGTGGAGGAGTACAGGCAGCGCTTCGCCAACCCCTACGTAGCGGCCGCAAGGGGCTTCATCGATGACGTCATCGACCCGCGAGACACTAGGGCCAAGATCATAAAGGCCCTGGAGATGCTCAAGAACAAGACCGATACCAACCCTCCCAAGAAGCACGGCAACATTCCACTTTAAGGGGGGATGTAAGGGCCATGGGTGTGCGCATCACCGATACCACGCTGAGGGACGCCCATCAGAGCCTTCTAACCACCCGTATGCGCACCGAGGACATGTTACCCATTGCACCCCTTATGGATGAGGTGGGGTTCCACAGCGTGGAAGTATGGGGTGGGGCCACCTTCGACACCTGCCTAAGGTTCCTGCGAGAAGACCCATGGGAACGGTTACGCCAGCTGAAGAAGGCCTTCCGCCGCACCCCCTTGCAGATGCTCCTCCGTGGCCAGAACGTAGTAGGCTACCGCCACTATGCCGACGATGTGGTAGAGAAGTTCGTGGAGCTGGCGGCAAAGAATGGCATAGACATCTTTCGCATCTTTGACGCTGTCAACGACCTCCGCAATTTGGAGACGGCGGTGCGGGCAGCCAAAAGGGCAGGCGCCCACGTTCAAGGCGCCGTCTGCTACACCATAAGCCCTGTCCACACCCTAGACCTATACGCACGGCTGGCCCGCGAATTGGAAGAGATGGGCGTGGACTCAATCTGTATAAAAGATATGGCCGGCCTCCTCCATCCCTATGACGCCTACAACCTGGTAAAGAGGCTAAAGGAGACAGTAAGGGTGCCTATCCAGCTGCATACCCATTCCACCGCTGGCCTTGCCCCCATGACGGTGCAAAAGGCCGTAGAAGCTGGAGTAGATGTGGTAGATTGTGCCATATCCAGCCTCGCCCTGGGCCCTTCTCAGCCGCCATGTGAACCGTTATTGGCCTCCTTACGAGGCACCCCCTACGATCCAGGCCTAGATCTGGAGCTTCTTAGCCGCATAGCCGATTACTTCGCCGAGGTGCGGCGCAAATATGCCGCCTTCGAGGGGGAGGTGACGATAGACGTGGGGGTGCTTGTCCACCAGGTCCCGGGGGGGATGGTCACCAACCTGGTGGCCCAGCTTAGGGAGCTGGGGGCCCTCCACCGCCTGAAGGAGGTGCTAGAGGAGATACCGCGGGTGCGGGAGGACTTAGGGTATCCTCCCTTGGTGACCCCCACCAGCCAGATCGTGGGCATTCAGGCCGTCCTCAACGTGCTATCGGGTGAGCGCTATAAGCAGGTCACCAGGGAGACGAAGGCCTACGTCCAGGGCTACTATGGGGCTCCCCCTGCTCCCATACGGCCCGAGGCGAAAATGAAAATCCTGGGAGATGCGCAGGAGATAGGTGGTCGCCCCGCCGATCTCCTCTCGCCAGAGCTTGAGAAGGCGCGCCAAGAGATATGCGATCTGGCCCAGAGCGAGGAGGACGTAGTCACTTATGCTCTCTTCCCGCAGGTGGCCCGCGAGTTCTTCCAGTGGCGGGCACGCGGCTCGCCATTGGAAGAGGAGTTGGTGGCAGCCATCGCGGTGGCCATCTCCCAGCAGAATCCCCCTGCTCCCAGCCCTGCACGTGAGCCTAGCTCGTGGTGGCGCCTGTCCGGGCGTCGTCGTCTCCTTGCGCGGCTGAGCGTGTCATGAATCTGGTAGTAGATGGGCAGAGCTTTTCTGTGGAACTCAGGGGGGACTTGGTCTTAGTTAACGGCACCCCCTACACCGTACGCGTTCAGCGGTTCCGGGACGTTATAACCGTCTACGTCAACGAGAGGCCCTTCTGTGTCCAGCTGCCTACAGGAGAGGGGACAGTTGGTGAGCAGTTACAGGTCTTAGTGGATGCCCGCTACTACCAAGTGGAAGCCAAAGGCCGAAAGCAGTTGGTGCCTTCTCGCCCTGCCCCTGAGAGGGCCCGCCCTAAGCCTCTTATGGGATCAGGGACGATCACGGCCCCGGTAGCGGGCCGAGTAGTAAGAGTGGAAGTGCACGAGGGGCAGGAGGTAGCCGAAGGCCAGCTCTTGCTCATCATCGAGGCTATGAAGATGGAGAACGAGATCCGGGCACCGATGGCGGGAAGGGTAAAGCAGGTGCTCGTCCAGGCGGGGGCCCGTGTGGCCGAGGGGGAACCGCTCGTCGTCCTGGAGCCGGCTTAGGGCTCGGGGAGGGTCACAAGGGAGGTGGTGCTGTGGATCCCCTGGATCTTCCTGATCCGCTCCCCTAGGATGGGGGGAATGTCTGTCAGGTTCTCCACCTCCAACTCGGCGACGATGTCATAAGGCCCCATTACCTGATGACACTCCACCACCTGGGGTATGCGCCGGATCTCATCGGCCACCTGGCGGGTCATCGCGGGGTCAGCCACTATCAGTATGTAGGCCTTGATCATCTCTCCTCCTTACACCCTCCTACCTCGCACATACCACAACCGACCACCCTTCCATCTATATGTGACAATTTGCACATTCTTTAATAGCCCCTGCTACTGCCCATAGGGCGTATAGTCTGGTATAATAAGCCGGGAGTTAGGGATGCCCCGAGACGATTTCATTATACGTATTGGTGGGGACACGGCGCTAGGTGGGGTTATCAGCACAGGCGAAAACTTCACACAGGCAGCCTCTCGTGCAGGATTTTACACCTTCACCTTTCGCACGTATCCGGCTGAGATCAAAGGTGGCCATGCCTGGTTTCAGGTGCGCATAAGCAACAAGCCGGTTATTTCCCTAGGGGATGGCTGTGACATCCTAGTAGCCTTCGACCAGGAGGCCTATGAGCTACATGGCGATAGTCTCAACCCGGGTGGCGTCCTCATCTATGATGCAGACTTAGTGAAGCCACGCCGGGAGGACAATCTGATCCTGTATGGGGTGCCTTTTCAGAGGCTGGCCCGGGAGGAGTTAGACTTTGTCCGGGGCACCAACACTATTATCCAGGGGTTATTGGCGGGGCTGTTCGGCCTGCCCGTTTCCGCCTTGGAGGAGATCGCCATCCAGCGTTACCAGAGGCGGCGGGAGCTGATGGAGAAGAACCTGGAGGCGCTACGTTTCGGGTACGAGTACGTCAAAAAGCTCACCAAGAGGGATGGTTTCTGGCTGGGAGCTGCTGACAACGTGCCGCGGCTGGTAATGAGCGGGAATCAGGCGATCGTAGCAGGGGCCCTGCATGCAGGATGTCGGTATTTTGCAGGCTATCCTATCACTCCTGCTTCGGACATATTGGAGGCGATGGCCGTTGAACTGCCCAAGTTGGGAGGGGTCTGTCTCCAGGCTGAGGACGAGATGGCTGCGCTTGCCTCCTGTCTGGGCGCTTCCTATGCGGGGGTCAAGGCCATGACAGCCACCTCCGGGCCTGGGCTAAGCCTTATGACAGAGCTGCTAGGGTTGGCTTCCATGGCCGAAATACCCGTGGTGGTTGTAGATGCCCAAAGGGCTGGCCCCAGCACGGGCATGCCTACCAAGCTGGAGCAGGCAGACCTGTTTCACGCCCTTTACGGCGGCCATGGCGATTTCCCCCGCATTGTGGTAGCCCCAGGCTCGGTGGCCGACTGTCTACGCATGACGGTGGAAGCGTTCAATCTGGCTGAGAAGTATCAGTGCCCTGTCATCCTCCTATCTGACCAGTCCCTCTCCCATCGCACGGAGACCCTAGAGATGCCCGATGTGTCGACCCTAAAGGTAGTAGAGAGGGTTCGCCCAAGGGGAGAAGACACCGCCGGATTCAAGCGGTACGAGATAACGGAGAGGGGCGTATCGCCTATGCCAGTGCCGGGGTGGGACCGGTTCACCTATGTGGCGCCTGGGCTTGAACACGATGAGCTGGGGCATCCCGTCCTCACCCCAGAAGTGCATGAGGCGATGATGGCCAAGCGCTTCCACAAGATGGAGGTATGCGCCCAGGAGATAGACCACCAGGAGTTCGCGACCCGGTTCGGTGACGAAAGGGCTCCCTTGGGCATCATTAGTTGGGGGGCTACTGAGGGTTCGGTGAGAGAGGCGGTGGACAGGGCTCGCACCCAGGGGTACAAGGTGGCTGCTCTTCACTTGCGGGTCCTCAACCCCCTGCCCGTAAAGACGATCAGCGACTTTCTGGCCGATGTGAGCAGGGTGATGATACCAGAGGTGAACTACCAAGGCCAATTGGCCCGCCACCTGGCGGCCGAGTTCGGGATAAGGCCGATCAAGGTACACAAGATTGGGGGCCTACCTTTCACCCCTGGTGAAATCTTGGCCCGCATAAAGGAGGTGCTTGAGGATGCCTGACGTTACCATACCTACCCAGGCGCCATCGCAGCCGCTTACCGTCAAAGACTACCGGAGTGAGGTCAAGCCAGTATGGTGCCCTGGGTGTGGTGATTTCGGCGTACTGAGTGCCACCTTTAAGGCTTTAGCTATGCTTCAGATACCGGTCCAGCAGGTGGTAGTGGTATCGGGCATAGGATGCTCTAGCAGGGCGCCCTACTTCATGAGAGTTTACGGGTTCCACGGGGTACACGGCAGGGCTTTGCCCATCGCCACGGGCATCAAGCTGGCACGCCCAGACTTGACCGTCTTAGCTATGGGGGGCGATGGTGACCTGATGGCCATAGGTATGGGGCACCTCCCCCATGCTATATCGCGCAACGTAGATATCACCTGCATCATGATGGACAACCAGATCTACGGCCTCACCAAGGCCCAGGCTTCTCCCACCACCTTCCTTGGCCACAAGACCAAGTCCACCCCCTATGGAGTAATGGCCCGGCCTCTTAACCCTGTCCTCCTTGCACTAGCCTCTGGTGCTACCTTTGTAGCCCGGGGTTACTCGGCCCGGCCTAACGAGCTGGCCCAGATCATCGCTGAGGGTGTTAGGCACCGTGGCTTCTCCTTCATCCATGTTCACAGCCCATGCGTGGAGTTCTTCAACACCTATGACTACTATGACCAAAGGATCACAACCCTCCCCGCCGATTGGGACCCTCATGACCTAAAGGGGGCCATGGAACTGGCCCTCACTGAGAAGGAGGTTCATTTAGGTATCTTCTATCGGGCGGAGACACCGGCGTACGAAGACAGGCTGCGGGAGGTGGCCCCCAAGAAGGGGGAGTTTGACCTAGATCGGTACCTTAGGGAGCGGTACATGTAACAAGGGCGGTAATTTATCTAGCTTTGGGCAAGATGCCAACAAAAATCCAGGCCGCAAAGGGAAGGGTGCGAGGGGTGCAGGGGGTTTCTCTTCCTTACAAAAGTTCAGGGCTAGCCTAAGGAGGTACCTATGGTAACGCTACAACGCCGTGACCTAACGCCCCCTTACCGCATCACCCTTATTCCAGGGGATGGCACAGGACCTGAGATAACTGAGGCTACGGTGAGGGTGCTGGAGGCCACGGGTGTCCCCATCCAATGGGAAGTTAAGGAGGCGGGCATCGGCGCTTTGGAGAAATACGGTAGCGTCTTGCCCGAAGATGTGCTGGAGTCGGTTCGCAAAAACAAAGTGGCCCTTAAGGGCCCCATCACTACTCCTAGGGGAGGGGGATTCCGTAGCGTCAACGTGGCCTTGCGCAAACTCCTCGATCTTTATGCCTGCGTACGCCCTGCCAAATGGTACAAAGGGGTGCGCAGCCGTTACGAGAACGTTGACGTGGTCATTATCCGCGAAAATCATGAAGACCTGTACGCTGGGCTGGAGTTCCCCAAAGGTGATCCGGCCATAAGGGTGATATCTGAGCTCTGCACCCAGGCTGGCATGGAGCCCATACCCGAGGACGCCGGCCTGAGCCTGAAGGTGATCTCCGAGAAGAGGTCAGAGCGCATAGTCCACTTCGCCTTTGAGTATGCCCGTACCTATGGACGGCGCAAGGTGACGGCGGTGGCCAAAGACAACATTATGAAGTACACCGACGGCCTCTTCTATGCCGTGGCGAGACGGGTAGCTGAGGGGTATCCGGACATCCAGTATGAGGAGATGTTGGTCGACAACATGACTATGCAGCTAGTTCAGCGCCCTGAGGCGTACGACGTCCTGGTACTTCCCAATTTATACGGCGACATCCTCTCTGACCTGTGTGCTGGTCTAGTAGGGGGCTTGGGGGTAGCCCCTGGGGCCAACATTGGCGACGATCTGGCGGTGTTTGAGCCGGTCCACGGCAGTGCGCCCAAGTATGCAGGCCAGAACAAGGTCAACCCCATGGCCATGATGTTCTCGGCTGTCATGATGTTGCGCTACATAGGAGAGGTGGCGGCGGCTGATCGCCTTGAGTACGCCATCGCCACCGTCATCGCCGAGGGCAAATACGTCACCTACGATATGAAGCCCCACCGGGACGATCCCACAGCGGTAGGGACGTCGCAGGTGGCCGATGCTGTCATCGATGTCCTAAGACGCTTGGACTAGGAGGGGCCATGAGGCGCAAGGTTACCGTTGTAGGCGCTGGTATGACGGGCGGCACAATAGCGCAGCGCTTAGCCGAGACAGGCTACATTGATGTGGTCATGATAGACATCATAGAAGGGTTACCCCAAGGGAAGGCCTTGGACTTAGCGCAGTCCGCCCCCGTCATAGGGTTCGATGCTCGAATTATCGGCACCAACGACTGGAAGGAGACGGCGGGTTCGGATGTGGTCGTTGTTACGTCGGGCGTTCCCCGCAAGCCGGGGATGACGCGTGAGGAGCTGCTAAACACCAACGCCGCCATCGTCAGAGATGTGTGCCAGAGGGCTATAGAACACTCTCCAGATGCCATCTTCGTCATGTTTGCTAACCCGATGGACGCCATGTGTCACGTGGCCAAAGAAGTTACAGGCCTACCCAGGTGGCGCATCGTAGGCCAGGGCGGGATGCTGGACAGTGCCCGCTATCGCACCTTTATCGCATGGGAGGTGGGCTGCTCAGTAGAAGATGTGCATGCCTATGTCCTGGGGGGGCATACGGAGGCCACCATGGTGCCCATAGTGAGCACGGCCATGGTGGCAGGCATCCCCCTTGCACATCTGCTGCCCAAAGAGCGGATCGAGGCTGTAGTGCAGAGGACGCGCCAAGGAGGAGCAGAGATAGTATCCCTCTTAAAGACAGGCTCTGCCTTTTATGCTCCAGCTGCTGCCACTCAGGCCATGGTAGAAGCGATTTTGCTGGACAAGAAGCGCATCTTGCCCTGTTGCGCCTACCTAGAAGGGGAATACGGCATCACGGGGGCCTTTACAGGGGTGCCTGTCCGGTTAGGGGCAGGAGGTGTGGAGGCCATCTATGAGGCCCCCCTTACCCTCGACGAGCTGGAGGGGCTTCGCAGGGCGGCCGATGCGGTAAAGGAGCTGGTCGCCTTGGTGAGGTGAGGTGCGTCAAGTCCCCGTTGGCGAGATCAAAGAGGCCCTGAAAAGGCTCTGCCGGGAGGCTGCTTGCCTGTTGCCTACGGACGTAATGGTGGCCTTACGCCGGGCCCAGCAGGAAGAGGAATCACCCCTGGGGCGACGGGTCTTAGAGCAGATAGTGCGCAACGCCGAGTTAGCCCAGGAGGAGATGCTTCCCATCTGCCAGGATACTGGGGTGGCCACTATCTTCCTAGAAGTGGGGCAAGATGTCCACCTGATAGGTGGAGACCTGATGCAAGCCCTCCGAGAAGGGGTGGCCGAAGGCTATAAGGAAGGCTATCTTCGGGCCTCTATAGTAGAGCAGCCCTTCTCCTTGCGCCGCAATACGGGGGACAACACTCCCCCCGTAGTCCATACGGAGATAGTGCCTGGGGAGAAGGTACGTCTTCGCTTCATGCCCAAGGGGGCCGGCTGCGAAAACGTGAGCCGCTTAGCCATGCTTTTGCCTGGAGCTGGCAAGGAAGGGATTGTCCAGTTCGTGGTGGCAACGGTGGACGAGGCGGGGGGAAAGCCGTGCCCTCCCACTATAGTAGGGGTGGGGATTGGGGGGACAGCTGAATATGCCATGCTTCTGGCCAAGAAGGCCCTCATGCGCCCTGTGGGAGAGCCCCACCCTGACCCTGAAGTTGCAGAACTGGAGGCAGAGATACTCCGTAGGGTCAATGCCTTGGGCATCGGGCCGCAAGGGGTAGGAGGGCGGATTACCGCCTTAGCCGTCCATGCCGAGGTATACCCGTGCCACATCGCCTCCCTGCCGGTGGCAGTGAACATCCAGTGCCATGCTGCCCGCTACAAGGAGGTGGAGATCTGAAATACGAGGGGTCCCTGGGGAAGTTGGCAGCTCTCGCCAACAAGGGCCAAAAGCAGGCGCCTGTACATGGTGAGGGCTAACGATTTTGCCCAGTTGTGAAGGGGAGGCGTTGAGGGAGCTTTACATTAATCTGCCATTATCAGAGGAGGCGGTAGCTCAGCTCCGGGCCGGCGATTGGGCATATCTAAGCGGCCCCGTCATAGCTGCCAGGGATGCTGCCCACAAGCGCATGGTAGAGGCCCTGGCCAGGGGTGAGAAGTTACCTGTGGACTTGAGAGGTCAGGTGATCTACTACGTGGGCCCCACTCCTGCTCCTCCTGGGAAGGTCATCGGCTCGGCGGGGCCTACTACCGCCGCCAGGATGGACCCCTTCACGGTACCGCTTTTAGAGGTGGGGCTGAAAGGAGCCATAGGAAAAGGAGGGCGCAGTCCCAAAGTACGCGAAGCGTTTCAGCGGTTTCGGGCCGTATATTTCTTGGCTGTGGGCGGGGCAGGTGCTATCCTGGCCCAACACATCGTCAGGTGCGAGGTCTTGGCCTACGAGGACTTGGGGACTGAGGCAATTAGATTGCTAGAGCTAGACGCCTTTCCGGTCCTTGTCTGCTACGACATATACGGGGGCGATCTGCTGATAGAGGGGCGTCTACGTTGGCAACAGGCGCTGGTCTAGCTGGCGGCTGCCTTTTCTACCCTCTCCTCAGGCCTTGGGATGGGACGTTTGCCTCTAAGGCGGTCTAATAGCCACCTGAAGGGGTCGTAGTGCAGATCGGCCACCCTCTCCTTAAGAGGGATGATGGCGTTGTCGGTTATCCTAATTTCGGCGGGGCAGACTTCGGTGCAGCATTTGGTGATGTTGCAATAGCCCACCCCGGCCTTCTCCTTGAGGAAGTTACGGCGATCGTCATCGTCCAAGGGGTGCATTTCCAGCTCGGCCAGGCGCACCATCCACCGGGGCCCGAAGAAGAGGGCCCAGTTCTCAGGGTGGTCGCGCAACACGTGGCAGACGTTTTGGCAGAGGAAGCACTCTATACACTGGCGGAACTCACGGGCCCTCTCTATGTCGTCCATAGTCATGCGGCGTATGCCGTCAGGGCCGGGAGGCCTAAGGCGTAAGGGGGGGATCTGGCGGGCGATATGGTAGTTGATGCTCACGTCGGTGACTAGGTCTTTGATGAGGGGGAAGGCCTTTAAGGGGGCGATGGTAACAGGCCTGTCAGGGGGGAAAAGGGTCATACGGGTCATGCACATGAGGCGAGGCAGGCCATTGATCTCGGCGGAGCAGGAGCCACACTTGCCTGCTTTGCAGTTCCAGCGGACGGCTAGGTCAGGGGCCAGTTGGGCCTGGACCTTTAGGACGGCGTCTAGGACGACGTTGCCCTCTTCTACTTCCACCTGATAGTCCACGAAGGTGCCGTTACCGGCAGTGCCGCGGAAGATGCGTATGGTTCGCAAGGCCACGGTTAGACCTCCTCCAAGATCTTCTTAAGCTCCTGAGGCATCTCTGGCCGGGGTTCTTTGCGGAGTTGGGGCCTCCCTTGGAGATCGGCAGAAACTACTAGGTTAAAGGAGGCCTGGTGGGGATCCTCCTTAGGGTAGTCGTCACGGGTGTGGGCACCCCGGCTCTCACGTCGCTCCAAGGCGGACAAGGCGATGGCTTCGGCGACGACGAGGAGGGGCCCGAGGCTTATGGCCATATGCCAGCCTGGGTTATAAATGACGTCGCCCACAGCCGCAACCCTTTTGGTTCTATCCTTAAGCTCTTGAATTTTGTGTAGGGCCTCCTTCAGTTCGTCTCCTGTGCGGACGATTCCCACGAGGTTTTGCATCGTCTCTTGCAACTCTGCCTGAAGGGCGAAGGGATTTTCGCCATCGGCCCGGTGGAGGGGCTCTATGAGCTCATTGGCTGCCGTCTCTACCTCGTCGCCACTGAAGGTGGGGGCCTGAGGTAGGGAGTTGGCGTAGCGGGCAGCGTATATACCCGCCCGGCGGCCAAACACCAGCAGGTCGGACAGGGAGTTGCCTCCTAGGCGATTAGCGCCATGGAGGCCACAGGCCACTTCACCAGCAGCATAGAGGCCTGGGACGCTGGTGGCGGCTGTTTCGGGATCTACCCTTATTCCCCCCATCATGTAGTGCATGGTGGGGCCTACCTCCATAGGCTCCTTGGTGATATCGACGTCGGCGAGTTTGGCGAACTGCTCGTACATGCTGGGCAAAAGATGCTTTATCTCTTTAGGGGAGCGGCGGGAAGCGATGTCTAGGTAGACGCCACCATGGGGAGATCCGCGGCCTGCCTTGATCTCGGCGTTAATGGCTCTGGCCACCACGTCCCTAGGCAGAAGCTCGGGGGGGCGGCGGTTATTACGCTTGTCGTGGTACCAACGATCGGCCTCTTGGGGGGTCTCAGCCGTCTCGGCCCTGTAGTAGTCGGGGATGTAGTGGAACATGAAGCGTTCCCCACGGGAGTTGAGGAGCACTCCCCCTTCGCCCCTTACGGCTTCTGTTACTAAGACGCCCCGGACACTAGGGGGCCATACCATGCCTGTGGGATGGAACTGGACGAACTCCATGTCCATCAGCTCGGCCCCTGCCCAGAAGGCTAGGGCCTGACCGTCGCCTGTGTACTCCCAAGAGTTGGAGGTTACCTTGTAGCATTTGCCTATACCACCTGTAGCCAACACCACGGCCTTCGCCCTGAAGACGAGGAGCTCACCAGTGTCCCGACGGAACCCTAGGGCCCCTGCTACCCTCTGGCTGTCCTTGAGGATGCGTACAATGCTTGTCTCCATGAAGACGTCTATTCCCAGGGAGAGGGCCTTTTGCTGAAGGGTGCGCACCAGCTCCAGTCCAGTGCGGTCGCCCACATGGGCGAGGCGGGCATACCGGTGGCCGCCGAAGGGGCGCTGGAGGATGCGTCCATCAGCAGTGCGGTCGAATACGGCACCCCACTCCTCCAGCTCAAGGACGCGGTCGGGGGCCTCTTGGGCGTGGATCATGGCCATGCGCCAGTCGTTGATGAGCTTGCCCCCACGCATGGTGTCGCGAAAGTGGACACGCCAATTGTCCTCTGAGTCTACGGTGGCCAAGGCGGCGGCGACGCCTCCCTCAGCCATCACGGTGTGGGCCTTACCCAGGAGGGTCTTGCAAACGATGGCGGTACGGGCCCCCTCTTGGGCGGCGGCGATGGCGGCCCTAAGGCCAGCTCCTCCAGCCCCCACCACCAGAACGTCGTACTCGTGCACGCGGTAGCCTGCCATCGCCCTCACCTCCTCAGAATCCCGTCCAGGTGTTGAGGTCAGTGATGGTTCCGTTAGCTACGAGGCGGATGTAGATGTCGGCCGCGGCCACGCTTGCAAGGCTGGCCCAGGCCCATAGGGGATGGCGTACGTTCAAGAAAGATACCAAGTCCCAGCCCCGCTTGCGCAGGCGGTGCCAGCGGGAGCAAGAGAAGCAGTCTATACCCCCTCCTACGAAATGCCTCAAGGCATGGCAGGAGAAAAGGTAGAGGGAAAGAAGGGCCGAGTCTGCCACTAAGATGACCGAGCCGAGGCCAATTCCCCACCCAGCATCAGGGTGGTGGAAGCTTCGGATAGCGTTGGCCCACTGGAACCACACCAGCACCAGGGCCACATACATGAAAAACCGGTGTAGGTTCTGCAAGGTGAGGGGAAACCTAGACTCGCCCCGGTACTGGGGCCAAAGGTCTCCTACGGCGCAGGCGGGAGGGCTAAAGGCCAGTGCCCGGTAATATGCCTTCCGAAAGTAGTAACAGGTTAGACGGAACCCTGCCGGCCCCCACAAAATGACGAAGGCAGGTGAGAGGAACCAGGGCCCAAAGGGCTTCTCCAGCTTGTCTTCAAGGAGCATGAAGGGCCCAGGCTCGAAGACAGGCGAATAGTAAGGGCCGATGTGAAAGGCCCACTCGTCTAAAAAGGCGGAGACGGTCAAATAACCGAAGAGCACTATAAGCCCGACCATGAAGACAATAGTCTCAATCCACCATAGGTCTCTACGCAAAGTGGCACCGAAGCCGAGTCGGTGGGGGCGGGCTACGCCAACCATGAACTACCTCCCTGTGATAAAGCGCACAGAAGCCACGCCTAGTGTATCACGCTGGTGTAACTGTATTCAACGAGTACCGAGGGAGCGGGCAGCCCATAACAGGCCGATAACCGTTTTGGCATCGTCCAGACGACCTGTGTTTGCCATCTCCAATGCTTCGGGTAGGGGTAGCCAAAGGGGGTGGATGGCCTCATCGTCGGCAGGGTGCCCACCCGATGGATACAGGCCCTGGGCCAGAAATACATGGATGAACTCTGTGCAGTAGCCTGGGGAGACGTAAAACCCTCCTAGGCGGTGGAGTTGGGCGGCCTTATATCCTGTCTCCTCCTGGAGCTCCCTTTGCGCTGCCTCTTCTGGCTTCTCGCCGGGGTCTAGGCCGCCAGCGGGGATTTCAAGGGTCTCCCTCCCCAAGGCGATGCGGAACTGGCGCACCAGGAGCACCCGTCCATTTTCGTCTATGGGGACGATGGCGGCTACCTCCCCGTGCTCCACTATCTCCCGTTGGGCAGTGCGGCCGTTAGGCAGAGCAACCTTGGCCACCCTTAGGTCTAGGATACGGCCTTGATACAGGTATCTTGTCTCGAGCACTTCCTCGGCAAGGGGGTCACTGGGGGCCATGGTGTGCCTCCTCTGTCATTTCCATATAGGGACGGCGGTTCAGGTCTCCCGGGAAGGGGTTCCAGCCTAGGCGCTGGGCCAGGAGGAGGTAATCGCGGTAGGGGGGGCTAAGGCGCAGGAAGGGGACCCAATAAGGACTCGTAGCTACTTGTACCACCTGACCTGGTGGTAGGAGGGTCTCGTCTTGTCCGTCCACGCTCATGTATCCAGGAAACTCTCCCCTAATGCACAAGCTGACGAGGCTATCAGGAGGCAGGACTATAGAACGGGAGGCAGCCATATGGGGGGCGACGGGAGTGATCACCAAGTCTCGCGACTCGGGCGGGAGGATGGGGCCACCAGCGGAGAGGGAATAAGCGGTGCTGCCGGTGGCGGTGGCTACGATGACGGCATCGGCCCGGTAAAGGGCGATGCTCTGCCCAGCCAGGGCGACCTCTACATCGATGGGCCGGCCTAGGTGAGACCGTCCTACCACTACATCGTTGAGGCCATAGGTGGTGGTATCGCGGAGGGTGGCCTGCAGAAGCCATCGCTCTTCTAGGCGTCCTCCCCCCTGGAGGGCTTTGAGGAGGCAGTCTTGGGCCTCATGAGGCTGCACTTCGGCCAGGAAGGCTAGGCGTCCCATGCTCACTCCTACAATGGGTACGCGGTGGGGCACCATCGATCGTGCTGCCCAGAGGACGGTGCCATCGCCCCCTACGCATACTAAGAGGTCAGTCCCCACGATGAGCTGGGTGGCCTTCTCGTCCCAAGCAGTGGACAGCCATACCTCTTCTATGTGCCGGCGCAAGAAGATCTCTAGCTGGCGGCCCAATTCCTGGGCTGCCTCCCAGCGCGGATGTACGAGGATGCCTACCCTTCGCACGGAGCTGCTCGCAGAAGGAAGAAGAACTCCTTATTACCTTCGGCCCCTAGTATAGGTGAGGGAACGGGCCCCCACAGGCGCCATCCCCGTTTTACTGCCCAGGCGACGAAGCGGCCTATGATGGTGGCGTGCAGGAGAGGATCGCGGATGACGCCCTTTTTGGGCACCTCTTGACGCCTAGCTTCAAACTGGGGCTTGAGGAGGGCTATTATAGGTGCTTCCGGGCGAACGATGCGGGCGATTGCCGGCAGCACCTTGGTGAGGCTGATGAAGGATACGTCCACGGTGGCCAAGTCCACTGGTTCTGGAAGGAGGCCTAGGTAGCGGGCATTTACCCCCTCCATTAGCACTACTCGGGGGTCTTGACGCAGACGGTAATGTAGTTGGCCCTTCCCCACATCTACAGCATACACCTTGGCTGCACCGTGCTGGAGGAGGCAGTCGGTGAAGCCTCCTGTGCCGGCCCCTATGTCGGCGCAGACAAGTCCTGTGACCTGGAGCTGGAAGGCTTTCAGGGCGTATTCCAGCTTTTCGCCTCCGCGGCTGACGTACCGGCTGACCTGGAGGATGCGGATAGGTGCTTCGGGGTCTACCAGGGCCCCTGGCTTAAGGACTGGCGTCTCCCCAATCAGGACGTAGCCGGCCATGATGGCGGCCTGGGCCTTTTCTCGGCTTTCGGCCAGGCCTCGCTCTATCAAGACGAGATCCAGACGTCTACGGGCCATAGGCGTATAAAGGATAGGCTGTTAGCCGTGTATGTTCAACCTAGGCTGTTTCAGACCTTTCCCTTGACCAAAGCTCTAGCACCTGGCCGTTGCGGCCAATGAGGATGGGACGACGACGGCCACGGATGACTTCGGCGTCTATTACGCATTTGGCCACGTCGTGGCGGGAGGGCACCTCGTACATGACGTCCAGCATGCAGGCCTCCAGGACGCTACGGAGGCCTCGAGCCCCTGTCTTGAGACGCAACGCCTCCTCGGCTGCTGCCTCTAGGGCCTCAGGGGTGAAGATTAGCTCCACCTTGTCCAGGCTGAGGATCTGTTGGTATTGCTTCACTAGCGCGTTTTTGGGTTCGGTAAGGACTTTGATGAGGGCCTGCTTGTCTAGGGAGTGGAGGGGCACGATCACCGGGAGGCGGCCAACAAACTCCGGTATGAAGCCGAACTGTAACAGGTCATCAGCGGTGACGTGCTCCAGAAGCTGATCCCTCACCTTGGCGGTGTCGTCCTCCCACTGGGGCTTGAAGCCTATGGTGCGGCGGCCTTTACCTACCCGCCGGTCGATGATCTGCTCTAGCCCTTCGAAGGCGCCACCACATATGAAGAGGATGTTATGGGTCCTTATTTGGATGAACTCCTGGTGGGGATGTTTGCGCCCCCCTTGAGGGGGGACGTTGGCTACGCATCCTTCCAATATCTTGAGAAGGGCCTGCTGTACACCCTCCCCAGAGACGTCACGGGTAATGGAAGGGTTGTCACCAGACTTGCGGGCTATCTTGTCTATCTCGTCAATGTAGACGATCCCCCTTTCGGCGCGGGCGATATCGTAGTCGGCAGCTTGGATGAGGTGGAGCAAGATGTTCTCCACGTCCTCGCCTACGTAGCCTGCCTCAGTCAGGGAGGTAGCATCGGCGATAGTGAAGGGGACGTCCAAGATCTTGGCCAGGGTGCGGGCCAGGAGGGTCTTGCCGCAACCGGTGGGGCCTATGAGGAGGATGTTGCTTTTCTCTAGCTCTATCCCTCCCGTATGAGGGCCAGCGGAGATGCGCTTATAGTGGTTGTAGACGGCAACGGCCAGCACCTTCTTGGCCCTGTCCTGCCCTACAACGTACTCGCTCAGCTGTTCGTAGATGGCCTTAGGAGTGGGAGGGCGTTGGGGCAGGCCGCGGGGGTGGGCTGGCCTTGTCTCCCCTTCAATCACCTCATAGCAGAGGCGGACACAGCCATCACAGATGTAGACGGCGTTGGGGCCGGCGATGAGGCGCTCCACCTCCCCTTGCCCCTTCCCACAGAAGGAGCAGCGGTAAGTGATGGGCCGCCCCCGCTGGCTCATGACTTCCCCTTCTCTTCAGAGGCCCCTGCCATGACCTTGGGGCTTGCTAGTACCTCGTCGATAATCCCGTACTCCTTGGCCTGATAGGCGTCCATGAAGAACTCGCGGTCTGTGTCCTGGGCGATCTTCTCTATAGGCTGGCCGGTGTGGTGGGCCAGGATGCGCCTAATCAACTCGTTGCGGCGGATGACCTCTTTAGCTATTACCTCCACATCGGCTGCCCGGCCCGTGGCGCCACCGTGTGCCTGGTGCATGTGGATGGTGGAGTGGGGCAAGGCGTACCTTTTGCCTTTGGCTCCAGCGGCCAGAAGGACGGTGGCCATGCTAGCGCATTCACCTACGCAGATGGTGGCCACCTCGCATTTCACCAGCTGCATCGTGTCGTAGATTGCTAGGCCGGAACTGATGACCCCACCTGGTGAGTTAATGTAGAGGTAGATGTCTTTATCGGGGTCTTCCCTCTCCAGGTAGAGAAGCTGACAGATGATCAGGTTGGCTATCTGGTCGTCAATGGGCCAGCCAAGGAAGACGATGCGCTCCTTAAGGAGGAGGGAGAAGATGTCAAAGGCCCTTTCTCCCCTAGGGCCCTGCTCGATGACGTAAGGGATGATGTTTGTGGGAACGTAAAGGCTACGGGTCACGACTCTACGCCTCCTTCATTACCTTGGTCTGAACTGTAGACTATTTCCATAAGGCGGTCTATCGTTTTGCGGGTGAGGAGGGAGCGACGGATAGATGCCATCCCCTGGGGGGACTGGAGTAGAGGGAGCAGCTGGTAGTTCTGGGAGCGGGTTACAAGCCGTTCTATCTCCTCCCTCACCTCTTCGTCGCTTACTTGGATGCCTTCCAGCTCGGCTAAGCGGGAGATGACGAGGGAGTGCATTACCCTTTTCTTCGCCCTCTCCTCTAGCTTTTGGCGACGCTGTTGGGGGGAGTGGCGCAGCTCCTCAATGTAGCGATCTACGTCGCGGCCCAAGGCTTGGGCCTCCTCTTGGAGGAGACGCCCCATCTCCTCCTCTAGTAACGTTGGTGGGAAGCTTACTTTATGGGCAGCAGCTACCAGGGCGTCCAACGCCTCTTCCCGTTGGCGCATCGCTGCTGCCATCTCCTTACGCTGGCGGATATCTTCCTCTAGCCGCTGGCGGAGGGCCTCTAAGGACGGGAACCCTTCACCCACCTGTTGGGCGAAGCTGTCGTCCAGGGGAGGCAACTGATGCTCCTTCACCTCCAATATACGGATGGTGAAGGTGGCGGGGCGCCCTGCCAGTGAACGCCGTGGCCAGTCTTGGGGCATAGTGAGCTCTACCGTGCTCACTTCGCCCTTCCTTGCCCCAACTATCGCCTCCTCCAGCCCAGCCACTAATATCTGCTGCCCCTTGCGCAGTTGGATCTCTACGTCTTCATCACGATAAAAGGCCCTGCCGTTGGCTTCCCCTATAATGTCCACACGCACTATGTCTCCCCATTGGGCAGGCCTGTCCACAGGTTGACGTATAGCGTAGCGATGGCGTAGCTCCTCCAGGGCCGCTTCCACCTCTTCACGTTCGACAACGACTTCTTGTTTGGGCAGGCGCAGCTGACGGTAATCGCCCAGGTCTACCTGTGGCGGGAGGGGAACAGTTGCCTGGATAATAGGTGGCTCCTCTTGTAGGATTTCCACCATGGGGCGATCAAAGGGCTGGATGCCTTCAGTAGCCAGGGCCTCCTTAAGCATCTCGGGCACCATGATGTCCAGGGCCTCTTGGACAAGGCGTTGACGGCCCAGGTATCTTTCCAGCATAACCCTGGGTGCTCTCCCTTTCCGGAAGCCAGGCACCTCAGCCCTTTTCACCAGGCGCTGATAGGCCCTATCCAGGTAGCGCTGGAATTCCTCAGGGCTTACCTCGATGCGAAGGATAGCCTGACAGTCCTCGGTGAACTGAGAGGTGACCTTCACTGCTCCCGTACTCCCATTATAGATGGCGTTGCGATGGGGTGCCACGGCCCTTTACCTTCTCCTAGGTGAGAGGATATCGTTGAGGGCATCGCCAAGGAAGGCGAAGGCCACCAAGAGAGAGGCCACCACTGCCACTGGTGCGAAGATGAGGTTGGGGTGCGCTAACATGTTGCGGGGCCCAGCGGCATCGAAGATCATGCTCCCGAAGCTCGGGTGAGGGGGCTGGATGCCTATGCCCAAGAAGGATAGGACGACTTCCATCCCTGCCGCTGCCCCTAGGATCTGAGTAGCTGCCACCACTAAAATCGGCGAGACGTTGGGCAAGAGATGACGCCACATTATGCGCCAGCTGCCAACCCCTATGGCCCTGGCAGCTAGCACAAATTCCCTTTCTCGCAGGGCTAAAACTTGAGAGCGTATGATGCGGGCCATCCCTACCCAGCTGAAAAGGGAGAGAGCAGAAAACACCAAGATGTAGTCGGGCGCTCCCGATTCGACGATGCCTCCTATACCTGTCCACCCCTCTAGGTGGCGGAAGAGATCTACTACTCTAGAACGCACTGTGGCAGTGATTATAAGCAGTACAAGGATATCGGGCAGGGAGAAGAGGGCATCGCCGAGGCGCATTATGAGGTTGTCTACTCTGCCCCCAAAATAGCCAGCCGTTAGGCCCAGGCCCACACCCAAGACGGTCCCCCCCAGGAGAAGGGCTGCAACGCTGACGATGACGGTGGTCTGGGCCGACCATATGAGGCGACTCAAAACGTCTCGCCCCAGGCGATCAGTCCCCAAGGGGTGTTCTAGGCTGGGACCTGCCAATACGTTCTGGAAATCGGCCTCCCGGAAGCTGTAAGGCGCTACCCATGGAGCCAATAGCCCAGCCATGTACACGACGACGATAAAGAGTAGTGCTACCAGGGCGAGCTTTTTCCTAAGGAGCCACCGCCATGGCAGCAGGGTAGGCCTGGCTGCATCTAGGGCAACGCTCATGCCTCTGTCCTCCCGGCCAGCCTCACCCGGGGATCGATGAAGGCATATGCGATGTCGGTGACCAGATTGGCCAAGATGAAGGCGGTGGAGCCGATAAGGGCAAGGGCCATGATGCCATCGTAGTCACGGGCAAAGACGGCCTCGAAGGCGTAAGAGCCTATGCCAGGTATGCCTAGCAGGGTCTCCAAGATGATGGAGCCGGAGAGGAGGGCGGCTAGGGCGAAGCCCATAAGGGTGGCGATGGGCAACATAATATTTCGCATCACATGTCTCGTAATGACGGTAAATTCTTTAAGTCCCTTGGCGCGGGCGGTGCGTACATAGTCTTCACCTAGTACTTCCAGAGCTTGGGCCCTGGCCAAGCGGGCCAGGCCGGCTGCCCCCGGTAGGCCCAGAGTCAATAAAGGCATGACGATGGTCTTGCTGAAAAGCCCCACCTCCAGCCGCCCAAAGAATTCGCGCACCTCCCATCCCCCTGTGGGTAGCCAGCCCAGACGGAGGGCGAAAAGGTACTGAAGGAAGGGGACCAATACTACAGCCGGTAAGGCAGCCAGCACCAGCAGTGTCCCCATAACTAGGGGGTCTCGCCAGGTGCCCTGCTGCGTTGCTGCCCATACCCCTATCGGAATCCCCACAGCAAACATTAGAAGAATAGCGACAAAATTGTACTGGAACGTTACCCAAAGCCGAGGCAGGATCACCTCGGTCACAGGCAGCCCGTAGTACTTGAAGCTGACCCCTAGGTCCCCCTGGAAGATGCCTTTCAAGTATCGGGCATATTGGGCGAAGAAGTTATCGTCTAGGCCTCGTTCTTGGCGGATGCGCTCGATGGTCTCCGGATCAGCTCGCTGGCCGGCAAGCACCCGAACCGGGTCACCTGGGCCGAAGCGGCCTAGGGCGAAGGTGGCCAGACTCACCGCTAAAAGTATGATGGGCACCCACAATAGGCGCCCTAGGATGTAGCCCCATAGTTGGCCACCGGCCATGGTGGCCCTAACGCCCCACCCTTACATACCGCAGATATTCGATGACCAAAGGCGGCTCAAAATACCCTTCGACGTAGGGCTTCACTACGTATACTCCCCGGGGATGGACAAGAGGTATCCAGGGGATGTCCTGGACGATGATGGCTTCTGCCTGCTGATAGAGACGCCACCGTTCTTGGAGCTGGGCCTCAGTTTTGGTAGGCATTGTCCTGGCCTGCTCCAACAACCTGTCCACCTCGGCGTTGGAGTAGCCCGTATGGTTGTTGGGGCTCGTGCTGTGGAAGAGGATGTCTAAGAAGTTCTCAGGGTCTAGATAGTCGGCCACCCAGCCTAGGCTAAACATGTCAAAGGCTCCACGGTCTATCTGCTGCAGGAAGGTGGCGAACTCTAGTTGTTGCACCTGGATGCGCACCCCTAGGTTCTGCTCCCACATGGCCAATATGGCCTCTATGACTGGGCCCGGCGTACCCCCTACCCCCGAGATGAGGAGGGTGGCGTCGCGCAAGGCCTCTGGGCCCCCTGCTTCCCGTAGGAGCCGGCGGGCCTCATCCGGGTCAAAGGGTATGCCCTGGAGGTTGGCATTGAAGCCTGGGAAGCCTGGCGGCAAGATCCCCTGGGCCGGAATAGCGAGCTCACGCATCACGACACGAGTTAACACCTCTTTATCGATGGCCATGGCGAGGGCCCGCCGCAGGTGAGGATTGTTAAAGGGAGGACGGCGTACATTGAAGCCTATGTAGTACGTTGCCATCTCTTCAACCTGATGGGCCTCACGATACAACGGATCTCGGGGATCATGGACTCTTTCGATGTCGTTAAGGCCTACAGGGGCGATGTCCACTTCGTCGTTCTCATACATGGTTAGGGGGGAGCCTCCCGCCAGAAGGAAGGTCACTCGGGAGAGGGAGGGTTGGGGGTCTCGGTAATAGTTGGGGTTAGGTTCCAAGGTGATCCGCTCTCCCAGGCGCCATTCCACCAGGCGAAAGGGGCCTGTGCCGATAGGGCTGCGAGTCCATCCCCTGGGGTTCGCCTCGATTTGCTCCCTCTTCACGACGAAGGCTACAGGGTAAGTGAGCTTGGCTAAGAAGTAGCTCTTGGGGGCATCAATGGTGATTTGGAGGGTAAAGTCGTTGACTACGTGGATGCCTGTTACCTCTGGGGCCCTTCCCCTGGCGAACT
>JAUQPQ010000096.1 GCA_030550295.1 Chloroflexota bacterium | reverse complement strand
ATAGCCCAGGCCAGTTGGGCCTCTGTCCAACCAGGTTTCAGCTCCTGAACCACCTCCCAAAATACCTCGTCGGCCAATTCCGCAGCCTTGGCGATCTTTTCTAGCTCCTCTGGCTCCTTGATGGCCCTCAACTCCTCCACAAGAGGTGGCGCAGGGACCAAGAGGGGTCGCTGGGCTTGGGGCACTGCCCCTAGAGCCTTTTTAAGGGCCGAAAGGGTAGCGACGGTGATTCCGTGGGGTTCATATCCAAGCCTCTTTCCACCTAAATCAGCCTTTGCCACCAGCTGGGGGAACCAGTTGTCAATGGGGCCTTGGGCCGGGAACAGGGTGAAATCTGAGGCTTCTTGTTGGGCCTGTTCCCAGTAACGGAAGTCTACAGCTATGTAGGCCTCGCCCTGGGAGATGAGGAGCCATCCTGTAGAGCCAGTGAACCCCGACAAATAGCGCCTGTTGGCCCCATAAGTCTTGAAGATATCTTCCACAGGGCTTCCCACCAGGAGGGCATCGAACCCTCGCTGGGCCATCAGCTCACGCAGGCGGGCTAGGCGCCCTTTCATGGCCCCTTTCCTCCCTTATCATTTCAACCAGCCCTTCCAAGGCCAATAAATATCCCCTCCAACCGAGTCCAGAGATCTGCCCCAGCACCACCTCAGCTATCACCGAGTGGCGGCGGAAGGGCTCCCGGGCATGGATGTTAGAGATGTGAACCTCAACCACCGGCTTCCCCACTGCCTCCAAGGCATCCCTAACGGCATAAGAGTAATGGGTGAGGGCACCTGGATTGATGATGATGCCATCGACATCGGCCCCTTCCTTCTGGATAGCATCGACTATTGCACCCTCGTGATTGCTCTGGAAGCACTTCAATTCCACTTGGAGTTGGGAGGCCCGCTCTTGCAGCCTCTCCTCAATTTGGGCCAACGACATGGAACCATATAGATGGGGTTGGCGCCTCCCCAAAAGGTTGAGATTGGGCCCGTTTATTACTAGGATACGCACCCTCACGCTAGGCCTCCACCCCTGGAGCTCATATCTTGCCTACCAAAGACGCCAAGAAGGTGCGCGTGCGGTTCATGGACTCCTCATCGGAGCCGTCGCCCTCAGGAAAGACAGAGGCGATAAAATCGGTAACGCCCAATGAGGCCAAGTGACGGAGGGCCGCCTCTACCTCCTCTTCCATCCCCACCACGGCGATCTCTTGTGGCCCCTGCACCCCTTCCAGGTCTAGCATGCGCCGATAGCTGGGGAGCTGGCCGTAGAACTGGAAGATTTGGGCTGCCCGTGCCCGTGCCCTCTCCTTGTTCGCCGTTACAGCTACCGGCAGACCCACGACGACGCACGGTTCGGGACGGCCTGCCCTGCGAGCAGCTTCTCTGATACGGGGCAAGACGTGGCCCTCCAACGCCTTGGGCCCTGTCATCCAGGTGACGGTACCATCGGCCAGCTCGCCCGCCATCTTTAACATTATGGGCCCAAGGGCAGAGACGATAATGGGGGGCATGGGCACCTGGGGCAGCTGCAATGTCACGTTTACCTTGAAGAAATCGCCTTGAAACTGCACGCTGCCCTTCTCCAGGAGGGTACGCAATACCACCAAATACTCCCTCATATAGTGGGCCGCCCGAGCGTAACTGAAGCCCCACATGTCTTCCACCGTCACCCTGTGAGAGGGCCCGATGCCCAGGCTAAGCCTTCCCCCAACAGCGGCGTTGACGGTAGCAGCCTGCTGGGCCATGAATATGGGATGGCGTAGGTATACCGGTACCACTGCCGTCCCAAGCCCTATCTTCTGAGTCGCTTGCCCAGCCAGCGCTAGAAGGGCAAGCGAATCAGGCCCCATGACCTGAGCCAGCCAAACTGCCTCGAACCCCTCCCTCTCCACCTGGACGATGCGCTCTACCATCACCTTAGGGTCCCGGCTGGGGAACATAAAAAGGCCTATGCGCATAGCTTCCCTCCTTTGCAAGGGTCATCCTAAGGATGATGAACATTACATGTCAACGCAAAACTCCCCTAATACATACCTAACCCACGCATATCGTCCTCCTTCCTGCCCAGGCATTGAGAGGGCCGCACAGACGTAAACGCCCTTGACGCCCTATCCCTCCCTTATTTACGATGTAGCCGATCGGTAACGCCGGCCAGATGCTGCATCTGGGAATGTATGAGAAAAGACGCCGCCCCTCCTCGGAGATAGCACGGTACCGCTTGTTGCTAAAAGAGCTACGCCGGCGCCTAGGGGTATGGTCTCGCCTAGAAGATTTAGGGGTAGTAGTGGAGGATCCCCTAACCATCTACGTTGCCCCTGAGGCAAAGGTGGGGCCTGGGACCATTATTAGGGCTAACACCGTTATAAAGGGACAATCCGTTGTGGGAAGTAGCTGTGAATTGGGGCCCAACACGATCATTACGGACTCGGTCATAGGCGATGAGTCACGGGTGATCGCCTCAGTAGTAGAGGGAGCAGTCCTAGGGGCTAGGGTACACGTTGGCCCCTACTCCCACATCCGGCCCGGCAGCCACCTTGAGGACGATGTACGCATAGGCAACTATGCTGAGGTCAAGAACTCACACCTAGGCCAAGGAACCATGGTGAACCATTTCAGCTACGTAGGGGACGCCCACGTGGGCCGGGGCGTCAACATAGGGGCAGGGACGGTAACGTGCAATTTCGATGGCAAAGAGAAGCATAAGACAATCATAGGTGATGGGGCCTTTATAGGAAGCGGCACCATGCTGGTAGCCCCCGTCCGAGTGGGGAAGGGGGCAGTGACAGGTGCCGGCTCTGTAGTGACCCGTGACGTGGCCGATGGGGCTGTGGTGGTGGGAGTGCCGGCCCGCCCCCTCAGGGGAGGAGGCCCAGAACAGAAGGGTGGACGCTGATAGCTGGACAGGCCTCAGCCTTCTTGCATCCTCTGCTATCGTCCTTGGCCTACTGGCTGCTCTAGTATCCTGGGCAGAAACGGCTACGCCTTTTATGCCCCCGAGAAGTAGAAGCCAGGGGCATCTGTCCATCCCTCCCCTTACATTCTGGGATTTAGGGCAAATGGCCCTTGGAGCCACCTCCGTGATGGGCTCCATCCTCCTTCTAAAGGAGCCAAGCGGGGGATCTCCCTGGGCCTGGCCGGTAGGCCTTGTCATGGGGATAGGGTGTTGGGCCAATACCTACATTCTAGGATCGTCCCTCGGGCCCAGAGGGCTTAAAAGGATACCGTTGCCACCCATCACCCGCATGCTCAAGCCGATAGCCTGGGCCATTATGAGGCCCATCTGGCCACTTCAGGGCCTGTGGCGAGGCCACATCCTCTGGGAGGCCTTCACGCCAGCCTTAGGGCTTTCCCCCACCCCTACTCAGATGGCGATGATCAGGGCAGTTATGGAGCTGGGAACCACCACCGTAAGAGAAGTAATGGTGCCCCGCATTGATATAGTGGCCGTTCCTGCCCAGGCCCCCTTAGAGGAAGTGGCACGCATCCTAGTAGAGAGGGGCTATAGTCGCCTCCCTGTCTACCAGGGCACCATCGACAACGTGATAGGGATAGCACACGCCCGCGAGGTGTTGCGCCTTTTGGTGAGGGGAGTCAGAGGGGTCCAGGCAAAGGACGCAGCCCTTCCCGCCTACTTCGTCCCTCAGACTAAGCGGTTGGCCGATCTTTTGACTGAAATGCAGCGCCAGCACCTCTCCATCGCCATAGTAATCGACGAGTATGGAGGCACTGCTGGCCTAGTTACGGTTGAGGACGTGCTGGAGGAGATAGTAGGAGAGCTGATAGACGAGTTCGATATGGAAGAAGAGCCCGTGCAACGCCTGGGGGCCGATGAGGCACTGGTGAATGGCCGGGTAGCCATCGACATCCTGGAGGAACTGTTTGGGATCCGGGTAGGGGAGGAAGAGTATGACACCATAGGGGGGCTCATATACCACCGATTGGGCCGCATGCCTACAGTAGGCGACCAGGTGGAGATGGATGGCCTACTATTCCGGGTGGTGGCGACGTTAGGCCGGCGCATTAGGCGGGTCTATATAGCCCGTCTACCTGCCGGAAATGAGTGACAGAAGTAACGATTGCCCCCCCATAGGCTTACCCTTAAAATGAGGCCTCAGGCATGGAAGACGACCTACCTTTTTGGGTAGCCTTTAGCCGTATTCCGGGAGTAGGAAGGGCACGCTTCCAGCTGCTGGAGAGGGCCTTCGGGTCTTTGGCCAAGGCGTGGCACGCCGATGCTCAAGCCCTCAAGGCAGCTGGGCTGGACGACCGCACTGTTTCTCAGATCGTCCAGCGACGCCCCCAAATTGTGCCAGAGAAGGAAAAGGAGCGCCTCCTACGGTTAGGCGTTGCTGCCCTTACTTGGCACGACCCCAGCTATCCTTCCCTCCTACGGGAAATAACCGATCCTCCACCTGTCCTATTTGTCCGCGGCCGGCTAGAGGCATTGCACCAAGTATCAGTGACAGTTGTAGGGACACGACGCCCCACCACCTACGGGCGTCAGGTAGCCGAGGATCTAGCCAAGGCCCTAGCACGAGCTGGGGTCACAGTGGTGAGCGGCCTGGCCCGGGGCATAGACGCCATGGCCCACCGGGCAGCCTT
Source organism: Chloroflexota bacterium (assembly GCA_030550295.1). Taxonomy (GTDB): domain Bacteria; phylum Chloroflexota; class Dehalococcoidia; order SM23-28-2; family HRBIN24; genus JAVVHA01. The sequence continues at coordinate 1,164 of JAUQPQ010000096.1, read as the reverse complement.
AAGCGCTGATGGCATAACAGTGGCCGTTTTGGCTTGTGGGCTCGATATGGTCTATCCCCCGGAACACCTGTCCCTGGCAAGGCAGATCATGGAGAAGGGGGCCTTAGTCAGCGACTACCCCCTAGGCACCCACCCTCGGAGTGAGTACTTCTACCGTCGTAACCGCATCATGTCAGGCCTCAGCTTAGGGGTGGTAGTAGTAGAAGGGGAGATGACAAGCGGCGCCCTCATTACCGCCAAGTGGGCATTAGAGCAGGGCAGAGACGTCTTCGCCGTACCCGGCCCCATTTATTCCCCGGCAAGCCAAGGCCCTCACTGGCTCATCCAGCAAGGTGCTAAGCTGGTACAGAGGGTGGAAGATATCTTGGAGGAACTTAACCTTAGCGCCTTGGCCGCCCTATCCCCTCCCCCACCCCCCAAGCCTGAACCCTTGGGGGAGCCAGAGTCCACCGTCCTTCAGCACCTGGGCGCCGAGCCCAGGCATGTGGACGAGGTATGTCGCCTTTCTTGCCTTCCTGTGGCTGTAGTAAGCAGCACCTTAGCCGTTCTGGAGCTGAAAGGGCTAGTGCGCCAGGTAGGAGCTATGACCTACATACGCTCCAGCCCCTGCTGAGGTGAGAATATGGCCCAGAGGGATGGTCACAACCTAGTAGTCGTCGAGTCGCCAGCAAAGGCCCGCACCATCGCCCACATCCTAGGGCAAGAGTACGAGGTGCTGGCCTCCCTGGGCCATGTGCGCGACCTCCCCAAGAAAGGCCTCGGCATAAACATAGAGCGTGGCTTCACCCCCACCTACGTGAACATACCCGAGAAAGAGAAGACAGTGCGGCAGATCAGAGAGGCTGCCCAGCGTGCCGAGGCCGTCTACTTAGCTACCGACCCTGACCGCGAGGGTGAGGCCATCGCCTGGCACCTGGTGCAGGTGGCCCAACTGCACAAACAGCCCCACCACCGCGTAGTCTTCCACGAAATAACCCCCGAGGCGGTAAAGGAGGCCTTTCGCCACCCCCGGGGCATAGATATGCGCTTGGTGGAATCCCAGCAGGCCCGTCGCATACTGGACCGGCTCCTGGGGTATCTCATTAGTCCCCTCCTCTGGCGGAAGGTGAAAGGCGGCCTCTCCGCTGGGCGGGTTCAGTCGGTCGCCCTCCGTCTCGTGGTGGA
>JAUQPQ010000095.1 GCA_030550295.1 Chloroflexota bacterium | reverse complement strand
AGGGGGGCGCCGCGGCGCCCCCCTTGTCCTTCCTACCTGTATTTCGTAACATAGGTTCAGAAGTATTAGCGCCTGATTAGAGCGGGAGAGATGGCAGAGCCATTTGATGACTATTTGGACCTGCTAGAGGCAGCCAGGGATCTAGGTATCCATCCCCAAAGCCTACGGCGCCTTATCAAGCAGAAGAAGGTGCCAGCTATAATGTTTGCGGGCAAATACCTTATCCGTAAGGACCAACTACAAATGTTCAAGGCTACTTACGACCCTCGCCCTGGCCGCAAGCCGGTCCGGCGCCTCCTCTAAGGTGATAGAGGCCCTTGGCCTGCCTCGGGCTCAGTAAGGGCCTTCTCTTTGCGACGCCGATAGATGTAATCGATGCTTTTCTGGTACCAAGTGCCGTCGATCTTCCCCTCGGCCATTAAGTAGTTAAGGATCTGCTCTAAGGTCAGAACGGAGATCAGGTTGAGGCCATAATGGCGCAAATGCTCTTTGGCCCCTTCACCCCTGTCCACCAAGACTAGGACATCGCGAACGCGGAGGCCGGCGTTGATGTTAAGCCAGGCAGCTGTCTCCAGGATATTGGTGCCACTAGTTACTAAGTCATCAATGAGGAGGACCGTCTCCCCAGGCCGATAGATGCCTTCTAGGAAGGGCTCAGGCGATTCCTTCCCCTTGGGGGGATGGATAAAGACCAGGGGTATCTTGCTGACCAGGGAGAAGGCCAGGGCCAACTGGAGGCCACCAAAGGGGATGCCTGATACCCTCTGGAAGGGCTGAATATGGGGTCTGGCCATGCTCTGGAGGGTGCGCACCATTTCCCATATCACTTTGGCGGCCCTCAAGAAGGCACGGGGATGGCTGCTGAGGAGGCGCAGGTTCACGTATACAGGTGAATGGAGGGTAGTCCGACCCAGAGTGAAGTCACCAAACTGGATAGCCCCCAGATCCCACAAAACCCTGGCCAACCAGAGGGTCTCAGGTTCGCGTGGTGTAGGCATATCTCCCGATCCGAAGCCAAAGGGCAAATTACTACCATTACAAGGCCAGGGTCAAGCCCGTGGCCGGCGTTGATCAGGCTCTTGGCCACTGAGGAAGCGGGGCCTATACGTAGGCTCCCGCCCCTCAATCTGGTCAATGTGCATTCTGTCGTGTCGGTAGTAAGAGCGTAGCCATTGGAGCACCGTAAGGGTGCCGAAAAGGGAGTTGGTAGCCTTTCGGTCATAGTCTTCGGGACGGAGGCGGGCCATCAGCTCCAGGGTCTTCTGCCGCTGACGCCGCATCTCAGCCAGTAACTCTTCCTTGGTGGCCTGATTGGCCCTCTCCACGGGGATAGCTACCGGCTCTCCCCTTATGCCGTCCACGTTAGGGTTGTCCTCCTCAAGGGCTTTCTCCACCCACGCCCGGTATGCCGCCTCCATCTCGCACAGATGGGCCATCTGTTCCTTGGCCGTCCATTCCCCAGGCTTAGGGGAGGATTCCAGCTCCTCCTCCGACATCGCCTCTAAAATCGCTAGGAGGCGTCCCCTCTCTTCCTCCATTTTGCGCCACAGCTCCTCTATCTGTGCAGGCTCAGCCACGTTTCTTCCTCCTCCAGGGTATTGATGATATCTTAAGGCTGACATGTGGTAAATAAAGAATTTCCGCCCGTCTTAGTGTACAATTTCTTCTGATGGCAGGAGGTGAGGAGATGGCCGTGAAGAACCCCCAGGAGCCCTTCACGCGCATCACCATTGAAGAGGCGAGGGAGATGCTTTCTCGTGACGATGTGGTGGTGATAGATGTTAGGGAGCCCCACGAGTATGCGCGGGGGCATTTGCCGGGCGCTAAGCTGATTCCAGTCAACTCCCTTTTTGTCCGTCATCAGGAGCTGCCCAAGGACAAGGAGATCATCTTCGTGTGTGCTGTTGGGCAGCGCAGCGCCTTGGCATGCGAGATAGCCGCTGCCAGCGGCTTTTCCCGCATCTACAATCTAGAAGGAGGGACGGAAGCCTGGATAAAGGCCGGACTGCCTATTGAGAAGTGAGGGGATGTTTGTAGTCGTCCTGTTCGACTTGGATGAGACGCTGTTGCGCACAGGTGGGGCAGGCGTCTTGGCCATGAACAGGGCCTTTGAAGACCTTTTCGGCATCGCCAACGCCCTGGATGGCATCCCTTATGCCGGCCGTATGGATCCCCAGATCCTGTCCGATGCCCTGGCCAAACACGGCATACGCGATGCCACAGGGCCAATCTTGTCCAGGCTGAAGGAGCGCTATCTGGAGCACTTGCGCCAGACATTGTGGGAGCGAGAGGGCTACGTTATGCCTGGGGTACCCCAGCTCCTACAGGCCCTTTTGGCACAGCCAGAGGTGGCAGTTGGGCTGGCAACCGGCAACTTTAGGGAGGCGGCCTGGCTTAAGCTCCAACGCTATGGTCTAAACTCTTTCTTCGCAGAAGGGGCCTTTGGTGAAGATGCCCCAGACCGGGCCCAGCTTGTGGCCTTGGCCGCCCAACGGGTGGCCAAAGATAGGGTGCCCCAGCGCACTATTGTAGTAGGTGATACGCCAAGGGATGTGGAGGCAGCGCTAGCCTGCGGCTTTTGGGCCGTAGGGGTAGCTACTGGCCGCTACAGCCAGGAGGAGTTGAAGGCTGTTGGGGCCCACCTCACCTTCCCTCACTTAGGCGACTGGGAGAGGGCCTTTAACGCCTTCCTCTTCTGAACTCCTCTATCGCCTGGGCAACGGCAGGAATATCTACAACGCCTGTCTGATATAAGGACCGGAGGAACTGGGCGCGGGCTTCCATCTCCCGGTCCAGAGCCTGCAGGGTTATGTCGGCCCAGCTGGCAAAGGCCTGTTGGCCCTCCCCCTCCAGAACCGAGAAAACATCCCCCTCTGGACGCCAGCGGGCCAACTCCACCATCCGGTACTTCTGGGTGGGATGGAGCTGGAGCAAGGTCACTGACTCAACTCGCCTCTCCATCTGATGCCTCACATAGCTCACCTGAAGCGTGATGAGGAGGTCGAGGTGGGCCAGATGCTCATCTGGGATGCCTATCCCCCTAAGCTGTTCCACCACTTCTAACGGCGTGGCGGCGTGCATCGTGGAGGCAAGCCGGTACCCTTGCGCCAGAAGCTCAAAGGCCCGCCGTGCGTAAGGGCCCCAGGTGTAGACAGGCAAGTGATCGGAAAGCTCGTTAATGAGAAGGTAGGTGAAGTGGCTATCCGCCAGCGGAGGAAGGTCGAAGGTCTCGCCCACACCTTTGGTGAAATAGGCCACCGTCTCAGGAGGGGTAAAGGCGAGGAGGGCCGTGAGGATGGCCGTCTTCCCTGCCCCAGGAGGTAGGGAGGCCACAATGACGGAGGCCCCCCTCTCCATGGCTAGCCAGAGCATGGAAGCCAGGGAGGGAGACATGGTCCCCGCGCCTATGATCTGGACGATGGAGAGAGGGACAGGGGGCTCCCAGTGCCATCCCCACCAGCTTACCGGCCTGTTCACAGCCCGCATCCTCTCACCCCCTGACAGGGATAATGCTAAGCCCCCTCCTCCCCTTTGCCTAGCCTTTCCCCTTACAATGGGGCCAAGGCGGAGGCGACCTTGAAGGCGGCAGTCTTAACAGGGGCCCAGCGAGTAGAAGTACGGGAATTTCCCGACCCCACCCCAGGCCCAGGAGAGGTCCTTATCCGGGTGCGGGCATGTGGCATATGCGGCACCGATCTTCACGCCTACAGAGGCGAACTCCCTTTAGCAACAGGCGTCCCCCTAGGACACGAGATGGCAGGGGAGATAGCAGCGCTGGGCGAAGGTGTCCATGGTTTCTCCGTGGGAGAAGCGGTAACGGTGGAGCCGCTGAAAGTATGCCGCAACTGCCCCTATTGCCTAAGCGGCCAGCTACACCTTTGCCCCAGCCGCATCTTGCTGGGCACTTTCCTTCCCGGGGGGATGGCCCAGTGGATCGCCGCCCCTTCATATTCCCTTTATCGTCTGCCTCCAGGTATGGACTATTCCCTAGCTGCCCTGGCCGAGCCGTTGGCAGTGACGGTTCATGCCCTCCATCTGGTAGGGCTGAGGGCAGGGGAGAGGGTGCTAGTGATAGGGAGCGGCAGCGTTGGCCTGATGGCGATCCTAGCAGCAAGGGCAGCAGGAGCCCAGGTGGCGTCTACCTTCCGCTATCCCCAACAGGAGGTGGCGGCCCGAGGCTTGGGCGCTGAAGCTACCTATCAGGACAACGAGGCCGGTCTTGCCCGCCTGCGCCAAGATGCCGCTAAGGAGCCCTTCGATGTTGTAGTGGAGGCTGTAGGGGGCCGTGGTGCTACCCTTCAATTGGCCATGGAGATGGCGCGACCTGGAGGACGGATAGCGGTGCTAGGCCTCTTCCTGTCGCCAGTGCCGGTGGGCGGGCTACTGCTCACCCTGAAAGAGGTCCAGCTAGTGGGTGCACTTACGTATTGCCGCCCCCCTGCCGTCAGCGATTTCCAGGTGGCCTTGCGGATCCTTTCCCAGCACCAGGAAGACGCCCGCCACCTTATCTCTCACCAGTTCCCCTTGGAGGAGGCTGACCGAGCCTTCGCAGCCGCTCAAGACAAGAACAGTGGGGCGTTAAAGGTGCAAGTACTACCGTGGGGCTAGTTGAGGGCCCAGAACCCACCCCAACGCTGACGTATGCGGGCCCGGAATTGCCTTTCTAGGGCAGGGACAAGCTCCTGTAGAAGCTCTCGCTCCATCTCTAGGCGACGCTTTACCAAAAGGGTCTCAAGGAGAACCTGCTTGCGGCGTGCCTCTATGGCTAGCTGATGGGCCACCGCATCGGCCAAGGCCGAAGGGTTGCTAGGCAAGGGCCTAGGTCGGCTCCATTGTCCGCTCATAGCCTGGATCAGATAGACGTAGCGTTGGAACAAAGCCTCTACCGCCTCTACCAGCTCGGGGGCCCCATCTTCCTCTTCCTCCTCAAGTAGCTCCACCTCGGCCACCAAGTAAGGGTCATAGCTCCTAATGTCCTGGATGCGAAAGCGCTTCTCCCCGCGAGCCAAGATGTTCATGCGACCATCTTCTAAGGGCTGAAATTTGTAGATACGGGCGGTAGTGCCCACCTGGTACGGTATGGCCGGCCCCCCAACCTCTCTTCCTGCCTTAATGAGGGTTACACCAAAGGAGCCGTTTTCCTCCAGGCAACGCCCCACCATAAGGCGGTAACGGTGCTCGAACACATGGATGGGGATGATGGCCCCTGGGAAGAGGACGGTGTTGAGGGGGAAAAGGGGTAGCTCCATGGCATTACTCCTGCCGGGAAAGGGCCAATATGAGGCGGCCCTGGGCCAGGTGGCTGGCCAAGACGTAAAGGTCGTACCGGGGCGTGAGGTGATGAACCCCCAAGGGCCCCAGGGGGTCATCTTGGCGCACCCACACCGGTATCCCCTCCTCTTCCAGGGCTTGGCGCCAGATGGCAGCCTCTAAAGGATCATAGGTGGAGGCTAAGAGCACCAGATCGCTCATGCCCTAGGTTAAAGTTTATCACTGCTGAACTACAGGCTGATGATCAGGGCAGTCCAGACGGAGAGATCTGGGAGATAAGGGGGACCTGAGGAGGTGGCAGTAGTAGCCTCCCCTGCGCCGCTGGAAGAAGCGACAGGTTATGCACATGCGCGCTACCTGGACGATGCCTGCCTGCTGAAGGGAGGCGATGAGGATCATGAGAAAACGGAGAGCGTTGACCTTCTCCCTAGGCTGGAGGGCCAGCAGCGCCTGACGTACCGCCTCCCCCCAAGAGGCAACCCTCCCCGCTACCTGCCTGCCCAGTTCGGTGAGGTGAAGCTCCCGGGCACGTCCATCTT
>JAUQPQ010000094.1 GCA_030550295.1 Chloroflexota bacterium | reverse complement strand
GAGGCCCCCTCTGCCGGCATCGTCACCGGCATCGGACGCGTGTGTGGCCGTGAGGTGGTCATGGTGGCTAATGACGCCACTGTCAAAGGGGGCACCTATTACCCCATCACCGTAAAGAAGCATCTGCGTGCCCAGGAGATCGCCCACCAGAACCGCCTCCCCTGCATCTATCTGGTAGACTCGGGCGGGGCCTTTCTTCCCCTGCAGGCAGAGGTATTCCCAGACCGGGAGCACTTCGGCCGTATCTTCTATAACCAGGCAGTCATGTCGGCCGAGGGCATACCCCAAATCGCGGTAGTGATGGGCCCTTGTACCGCCGGCGGTGCCTACGTCCCCGCCATGAGCGATGAGGCGATCATCGTCCAAGGGACGGGCAATATCTTTATTGGGGGGCCGCCTTTGGTGAAAGCAGCTACGGGGGAGGAGATATCGGCGGAGGAGCTGGGCGGGGCATACGTCCACACCCACATCTCCGGCGTCGCTGACCACTTCGCCCACAACGACGAGGAGGCCTTGGCCATCTGTCGCGGCGTGGTGGCCAGCTTGGGCCGCGCCCATAAGTACTTCCCCTGGCCTGTGGCCCACCCCGAGCCTCCCCTTTATGATCCAGAGGAGGTGTACGGCATCGTTCCCACTGACCTGCGCCTCTCCTTTAACGTGCGGGAGGTCATCGCCCGAATCGTGGACGGTAGCCGGTTTCACGAGTTCAAGGCCAACTACGGCACTACCCTGGTGTGTGGTTTCGCCCGCATTATGGGGTACCCTGTGGGCATTGTGGCCAACAACGGCGTCCTTTTCTCTGAGAGCGCCGTTAAGGGGGCCCATTTCATAGAGCTTTGTGCCCAGCGCAAAGTGCCCCTTATATTCCTCCAGAACATCACCGGCTTCATGGTAGGCAAACGGTACGAGCACGAAGGGATCGCCAAGCATGGGGCCAAGATGGTGACTGCAGTGGCATGCGCCCAGGTGCCTAAGTTCACCGTTATCATCGGTGGCTCCTTTGGGGCAGGCAACTATGCCATGTGTGGCCGGGCCTACTCCCCCCGCCTGCTATGGATGTGGCCTAACGCCCAGATCTCCGTGATGGGGGGCATGCAGGCCGCCCGCGTCCTCCTCACCGTGCGATTGGACAACCTGAGGGCCCAGGGAAAGGATATGAGCCCAGAGGAGCAGGAAGAGTTCATGCGCCCTATCCTTGAGAAGTACGAGGAGGAAGGTAACGCCTATTACAGCACCGCCCGTCTCTGGGACGACGGCATCTTAGACCCCTTGGAGACACGCCAAGCGCTGGCCTTGGGGATCAGCATGTCCCTTAACGCCCCCATCCCCGAGCCCCGGTTCGGCGTGTTCAGGATGTGAGCATGGGCCAGGTAGTGACGCTGGAAAAAGACGGGCCAGTGGCCAGGGTGACCTTGCGTCGCCCCGAGGTCCACAACGCCTTCAACGAAGAGGTGATCCGTCTCCTAACAGAGGCCTTCACCGTCTTGAGGGATGACTTTAGTGTGAGAGTGATCCTCGTCCAGGGCGAGGGGCCCACCTTCTGCGCCGGGGCCGACCTGGACTGGATGCGCCGGGCTGCGTCATGGGGCGAGGAGGAGAACCGACACGATGCCATGGCCCTGGCAACGATGCTCCGCCTGGTGGCCACATCGCCCCAGCCGGTGCTGGCTAGGGTTCAGGGCCACGCTCTGGGTGGAGGGGCAGGGCTTGTGGCCGCCTGCGATTTGGCTATCGCCAGCGAGACGGCCCAGTTTGCCTTTACAGAGGTCCGATTAGGCCTGGTTCCCGCTACCGTTTCGCCTTATGTCATTCAAAAGGTAGGCCCTGCCTGGGCCCTCCGTCTCTTCCTTACGGGTGAGCGTATAAGCGCCCAGCAGGCCCAAGCTATTGGCCTTATCTACCGGGTCGTTCCCCCCCAGGAGTTGGATCAGGCTGTAGATGAGTCGATATCGGCTCTCCTGGCAGGGGGTCCTCAGGCCCAACGCTTGTGTAAGGAGCTCGTGCGCCGGGTGGCTATTGAGCCATCCGCCCAGATAGACCTTTACACCTCCCACCTCATCGCCCAGCTGCGGGCTAGCCCAGAGGGCCAGGAGGGGATAAGGGCCTTCCTGGAGAAGCGCCCCCCTAGTTGGCGCCATGTTTAAAAAGGTGCTTATCGCCAACAGAGGTGAGATCACCGTACGTATCATCCGCACGTGCCGCGCTTTAGGCATCGCCACCGTAGCCGTCTACTCCGATGTGGACGCGCAGGCCCTCCACGTGTTGGAGGCCGATGAGGCAGTGCCCATTGGCCCGGCACCTGTAGCCCAGAGCTATCTGAACATTGAGGCGATAATAGGGGCGGCCCGTAGGACGGGTGCCCAGGCGATTCATCCAGGCTACGGCCTCTTGGCCGAGAACCCTCTGTTAGCCGAGGCATGCCAAGAGGCAGGCATCACCTTCGTGGGGCCTCCATCCCAGGCTATGCGGGCCATGGCCCACAAGGCCCATGCCAGACGCCTCGCCGCATCCCTGGGGATCCCTGTGGTGCCCGGGCACGATAGCATTCCCCTTGACTCTCCCTCCCTTTTGAAGGCAGCCCGCGAACTGGGATTCCCCTTGCTGATCAAGGCCGCTGCGGGGGGTGGAGGCAGGGGTATGCGCCTTGTTGAGAAGGAGGAGGACTTACTGCCTGCCCTAGAGAGCGCCCATCGGGAGGCACAGAGCGCCTTCGGCGATGGCTATCTTCTAATGGAAAAGCTCATCCCCTACGCCCGCCACGTGGAGATCCAAGTGGTAGCCGACTCATACGGCTGTGTCGTCCACTTAGGGGAAAGGGACTGCTCCCTCCAACGTCGTCACCAGAAGGTGATGGAAGAGGCCCCATCGCCGGTGGTGGACGATGCCCTCCGCCATCGCTTGGGGGAGGCGGCTATATCCTTGGCCAAGGCTATTGGCTATCGCAACCTGGGCACCGTGGAGTTCCTGCTGGACGAGGAGGGCCACTTCTATTTCTTGGAGATGAACACTCGCCTCCAGGTGGAACACGGGGTAACGGAGCTTGTGACAGGGCTAGACCTGGTGGCCCTCCAGCTCGCCATCGCCGCTGGCCATCCCCTTCCCCTTAAACAAGAGGATGTGCGCCTCCGGGGCCATGCCCTGGAATGCCGCATCTACGCTGAAGACCCCTCTCAGGGGTTCCTCCCTCGGAGTGGACGCATCAACGTTTTCCAGCCTCCCCAAGGCGAGGGCATCCGTAACGATGTGGGAGTGTACCCTGGTGCCCTAGTTCCCCCCTATTACGACCCCTTGCTGGCCAAGCTCCTTACGTGGGGCCAAGACAGGCAAGAGGCCCTCTCGCGCATGGCTTGGGCCCTAGACCACTACCGCCTAGAGGGCATAACCACCAACCTCCCCTTCTTGCAGGCGATGGTCCGCCACCCTGCTGTCCAGAGAGGAAAGGTGACGGTGAGGCTCGTGGAGGAGCTGGATGTGCCATCCCTCCTCCAGCCACCGCCACAGGCGCTAATGGCCCTCGTAGCAGCTTTGGCCATAGGCGCCCTTGACTTGGCAGACCCCTGGGAGGCCCTCGGCCCCTGGCGACCAGGAGGCACCACCGAGATCACCGTAGAGCATGAGGGGCGCACCTACAGGGCCTTGGCCCAAAGGCTCACAGGGGGCAGATGGCGCCTTTCTAGCGGCTCCCACGCCTTGGAGGGACGCCTCTTCTCACCCATTAGAGGGCGCATAGTGGTAGAAGGCCAGGAGGGCACTTGGTCGGCCCAAGTCGAGAGGCAAAACCGCTCCTTCATCGTGGAGGTGGCCGGCAGGAGCTGGCGTTTCCAATGGGCAAGCCCCATCCAGGTATCAAGACCCCGTTCTCCCTTGGCCAAAGGGGAAGAGCTGCTCCGTGCCCCCCTCAACGGCATCGTGGTAAGGGTCTTGGCCCAAGAGGGAGACAGGGTGAAGGCGCACCAGGTGCTAGTGATAATCGAGTCCATGAAGATGGAGCATAACGTAGAGACCTCTTCCCCTGGTCTTGTGAGGAGGGTTTTGTGCCAGCCCGGTGACCAAGTGGAAGAGGGCCAAGTGCTTGTGGAGCTGGAACTGACAGAGGGGGAGTCATGAGGTGGCCAGAACAGATCTTCATCACCGAGGTGGGGCCAAGGGACGGCCTCCAGAACGAGGCCCTCCCCATCCCAGTTGAAGATAAGGTGGCCCTCATCCATCGCCTCGCCCAAACGGGTCTACGCCGTATTGAGGCCGTGTCCTTTGTCCATCCTAAGGCAGTACCCCAAATGGCCGACGCCGAGGCAGTGATGGCCTCCTTGCAGCGCGTACCTGGGGTCACCTATATAGGCCTCGTCCCCAATGTAAAGGGGGCCCAAAGGGCCCTGGCCTCCGGAGTAGATGAGATAGCCACAGTGGTATCCGCCTCCCCATCCCATAACCGGGCCAACCTCAACGCCTCTATCGAAGAGACGCTAGAGGAGATGGCAAAGGTGGCCTCCCTAGCCGAAAAGGCGGGCGTGCCTTGGTGCGGCTATATATCTACGGCCTTCGGGTGCCCCTATGAGGGGCCTGTAGAGGCCAGCAAGGTTATCCAGTTGGCCAAGGCCCTCCGCGATATGGGGGCCTATGCCATAAGCCTGGGGGACACCATCGGCGTCGCCCATCCCCGCCAGGTCTACGAGATGGTGTGCCTCTTTTTCAAGGAGGTTCCTGGGGTAGAGTTGCGCCTACACTTCCACGACACGCGAGGAGCAGCTTTGGCCAACGTGGTGGCAGCCATGCAAGCCGGCGCCATCCACTTTGATGGCTCCGTCGGCGGGCTGGGAGGATGCCCCTACGCCCCTGGAGCCTCTGGCAATGTGGCCACCGAGGATTTGGTGGCCATGGCCGAGGCTATGGGCATCGCCACCGGCGTAGACCTAAAGGCGCTTGTAGATGTTTCCTGGTTCGCCCAAGAGCTGGTAGGGAGGGAGCTGGACGGAAAGGTGCGTAGGGCCCTTCGGCCTCAAAGGGCCTGAAGCTTTTCTTGCCAGGTGGTAATATAGAGATGGCCCAGCCGGGGTGGCGAAACGGGTAGACGCGGCGGACTTAAAATCCGCTGCCGCGCAAGCGGCGTGTGGGTTCGAGCCCCACCCCCGGCACCACCAGCCTCTATAACTCTAGGACACCAGGTTTCATATCCCCCCGCTGCGGCCGGCTAAACAGCTGTAGCTGTGCCCATCTTCGCTACGGCAGCATCTGCCCGGCCAACACGCCCTCGCCACCTTGACCCCCGCCATTGGCCAAGTGGCTAATTTTTGCTCCCTTTGCACCAAACCAGGTGGCCACATCTTCGTGCAGCTGTTATCCTTTTACAGGGATCAGGAAATTGTGAAATATGTTACAATTCTAAACGATGGGTAGCCATAGGTTATTCCACAGGGGGAGAGTAGGTGGGCTGCTATTGGGCAGCTTCGTCTTTCTCCTTTTGTGGGGGGCCAGCCTGGCGAAAGGTTCGGCCTCTTGGTTGGGTGAGGGTGCCGTTTGGCCGGGCAAAGGGAAAGGAAGCAAGGCCCAAAGGTTCAGATGGGACCCTTATGCCGCCCGTACGGGCCTTGCCGGCGGGCTATGGCAGGGCGACGCGCCTGAGCCGGGAAGGGGACTAAAGGGCCGTTTCCTCATCTGGACGCGGATCGCAGTTGTACTGATAGTCTTTGCACTCCTTCTGCCCATAGGTAACTATGTGTACCTGGCGAAAGCGTGGGTGCCACCCGATGACTGGATATGTCTGGAGGGCTTCATCGACTGCGGGCCAGAGGAGCTGTATCCTCCTCCCCCGCCTGAAGAGTGCTGGCCGCCGCGGCCCCGCCTCTGTGATGACTTTGGCACGCCCACACCTAC
>JAUQPQ010000093.1 GCA_030550295.1 Chloroflexota bacterium | reverse complement strand
CCCAGCCAGAGGAAGAGGTTTCTGGAGCTGGCACGTCATGTCATCCACCAGGAAGGGAGGCAGGCCTTCTCCTACTTTGTAGAGGCGTGCCGCTCCCTGGGATCTGTTGAGCCCTCCCTCCATGCTCATCTGCTATCCTTGGGGGAAAGGCTCCTGCCCTATTCCCCGGTGGCATGCATGGAATTTTTGCGCAACGTCCCTCGCCTCTTGATTCATATGAAGATGGAGGAGCTAGAGCAGTGGCACGCTGAGGGGCAAACCCTTTTGGCTACTAATGTCGAGGGCGGAGAGGCCTTTTTCCGCCTGGAGTCCAGCAGGGCGGAAGAGGTAATGGAGGGCCTTTCATCTCGCCTAGAGCTCAAGAAGGTAAGCAGCGTCCTGCGTATGTACTGCCGCGCCCTCACAGGGACCGATGTAGAGATTCGCCCTGCAGATGTGCTCGTAAGCAAGGGCATCGGCTGGATCAACGCCGAGTCTCCTACCACTGAGGGGACGGCCATCTTCCTTCCCTCAGCGATACAGGAGTTCCCCAACAAGGAGGGGAACTTTTCGGCCTACAAGGTGTACGCCACGCACCAGGCTGGCCACCTAGAGTTTGGCAGCTTTGCTTTGCAGTTCGATAAGCCTGCCCACTACTTCCCCTCCTTGAGGGGGGAGAGGGAGCAACAGCGCCAACAGCAGGCCTCCAGTGGCCCTCAGCGCCCGCCCCTCACCGATATGGAGCGCTTCTTTGACCTGTTCGAACACCGGCGCTTGGCCACCGACATATTTACCGTTTTGGAGGATGCCAGGATCGACAGCCGCATCCTCTACGAGTATGCCGGCATCCGGTCTGAGTACCGGGCCATGCAGCGTAGGGAGCTGGAGAAGAGGCCTCCCATAGATGAGATGCCCCTCCTTCAGGCCTTTATGGAGAACCTGGTCCGCTTCTCCCTGGGAGGAGAGGACCATATCCTTTGGCCCCGGCCCCTCAAGCCGATAATGGACCAGGCCCTCGCCATCATGGCTACTGTCCAGCAGCCCGATACCACAGTGGAAGACGTAGCCGAAGCCACCATCCGCCTCTACGACTTGGCCACCTCGCTGCCCAACATCCTCATGACGGAATGGGAGCAGTGGGAGCGCCAGGAGGGAGAGCAGATGAACGTCTCCCTTTCGGCGTCTCCAGGCCAGGGTGAGCAGCTGGAGGGCCTAGAAGGGGAGGAGCAGCCCTATGAGAGCCCCCAACCTGTGGACTTCCGTGGACAGTTCAAGCCCGAGCTGGTCCAGCTTTTGGCCAAGCTGAGGGAAGAGAGGCGTGGCCCGGGCCAGCCCTCACCTATAGACCCCCAGCGACTGCAAGATCTCCTCAAGAAGAGTGTAGAGATAGAGCTGAAGGATGGAGGTGAGGCCGATCTCCAGCACTCTACGCAACTTTTCGTCACCAGCCTAGAGAAGGAGCTTTCCAGGCAGGAGAAGGAGGCCCAAGAGGCGCGGCGGGAGCGTCGGCGTACCACGGGCCTCAGCACCCCTGAGCAAGACGAGCACCCCCTTACCCCTGAACCTCGCTACTACTACTACGATGAGTGGGACTTCCGGGCCAACGACTACAAGCCCCGTTGGTGCCGCATAGTCGAGTACATCGTAGCCGAAGGTACCCTTGCCTACTACGAGCAGACCTTAGCCAAGCACTCTTCCCTCCTTCGCCAGACCCAGCGCCAGTTCGAGATGCTGCGTCCGGAGCTGCTGCGCAAGATGAAGCGCCTCCTGGACGGAGAAGAGCTAGATATGGACGCCGTGGTGGACTATCTGGTAGAGCGGGAGGCAGGCGCATCCCCCCAAGGCAAGGTCTATTGGCGGCGTAACAAGATGGAAAGGGATGTGGCAGTGGCGTTCCTCTTGGACATGAGCGCCTCTACCGATGAAGAGATCATCAAACACCCCCGTCGTCACCTACAGGATGACTTTGATGACGACCCCAGGCGGTACTTCTCTTGGTGGGTGAGCCGACGCGCCCAAGAGCTCATGGCCCCACCCAAACGCATCATCGATGTGGAGAAAGAGAGCATCGTCCTCCTTATCGGTGCCCTAGAGACGATAGGCGACAAATATGGGATCTACGGCTTCTCCGGCTACGGCAGGGAGAACGTGGAATTCTACGTCATCAAAGAGCTATGGGAGCCCCTCACCGATAAGGTGAAGCGGCGCATCGACAAGATCGCCCCTGTCCGCTCTACGCGCATGGGCCCCGCTGTGCGGCACGCCGTCCACAAGATGGAACAGGTGGACTCTAAGGTGCGCATCCTCTTCCTAATATCTGACGGCCGACCTCAAGACCATGGCTACGGACGTGACCGCACCGAACGCGAGTATGCCATCCATGACACCCACATGGCCCTGCTAGAGGCGAAGCGGAAGGGGATTGTCCCCTTCTGCCTCACGGTGGACCGCTACGGCCACGACTATCTAAAGGAGATGTGCCAAGACATAGGCTACGTGGTAGTGCCCGACGTTGACTCTCTGCCTTCCCGCATCACACAGCTCTACCGCGAGCTCACCCGTTAGGCCTTGGCCTAGCAGGTGCCAGCTGTGCAGTCCCACATCTTCCAGTTGACGTGCACCGTCACCGCCACGGCATTAGGGTTCTGGACGAACACGGTGCCGCAGTAGCCGGTAGCGGTGCCGCTACCGCCGCTCCAGGACCCTATAACCTGCCCCTGATGGATCGACTGGAAGGTGACGCTGGCGCCGTATGGTATCCATACCTGCCACCCGTAGGTGCTACGGGCGCCGGCGCAGGCTATGTTAGCACCGGCAAGCTGTTGGGCGTTGACCTCCCCTTGCTGGCCAGGCGCCAAGTTTATGACGACGCATCCGCTACCTGCCAAGATGCCTCCAGAGACGTTAGGCGCAGCGGGGGCAGTACACGTAGGCGGCACAGTGGGCGTAGGGGACGGAGAGAAAGTTGGCGTGGGAGACGGAGTGACCGCCGGAGTAGGAGGTGGGGTGACCGTCGGCGTGGGAGATGGAGCGAAAGTCGCCATGGGGGAGGTGATGGTAGGCGATGGCGCCGCCTTTTGGGCGCACCCTATCGCCAATGCCAACACCATCGCAGGTAACGTCGCCCAGAGAAGGGGAAATGGCCTTATCCCTCCAGTTGTATGCCCCATCGTCTTACCCCCTACTCTACAACGTTGAAGGTGCTATGCTGGTTCCTGCAGGGGGAAGCGATGACTGGTGCAGGCTACACGATCACCGTTAGGGCCGAATACCCTAACCGTCCTGGCATGTTGGGCAGAGTGGCCTCTATCATCGGCCAGACGGGGGGAGACATAGGAAGCATAGACATTGTGCAGGCAGGCCCCACCATGATACGCGACTTCACCGTCCGGGTGGACGACGAAGAACATGCCCGCCTCGTAGTTCAGGCCATCTCCGCCCTTCCTCAAGTGCGCGTCCATCAAGTCACCGATCGTATACTGGATCTCCACCGCGGGGGTAAGATCACCGTAACCAACCGGACTCCCTTGGCCAGTAGACAGGACCTGGCCGCCATCTACACGCCAGGGGTAGCAAGGGTAAGCAGGGCCATAGCCCGAGAACGCCAGCTAGTGTGGGAATACACCATCAAGGCCAACGCGGTAGCCATCGTCACCGATGGCTCGGCGGTGCTAGGGCTAGGGAATTTGGGGGCTGAGGCGGCCCTGCCCGTCATGGAAGGGAAAGCAGCGCTATTCAAAGAGTTCGGAGGGATAGATGCCTGGCCTGTCTGTCTGGCTACCCAGGAGACAGACGAGATCGTGCGCACGGTAGAGCTGATCGCCCCTGCCTTTGGGGGCATAAACCTTGAGGACATCTCTGCCCCTCGCTGCTTCCAGGTCCTGGAGAGGCTTGAGGCCTCCTTAGACATCCCCGTCTTCCACGACGACCAGGATGGGACAGCGGTAGTGGTCTTGGCAGCCTTGCGCAACGCCCTAAAGGTAGTGGGGAAGAGGCTAGAAGACTTGCGGGTGGTCATCTGTGGGGCTGGAGCAGCAGGCATGGCCTGTGCCCGCATGCTCATGCACGCAGGAGTGAGAGAGATCGTCGCTGTAGACCACAAGGGCATCATTTATGAGGGGCGCAAGGAGGCCATGAACCCCTACAAGGAGTGGCTGGCCCGCCACACTAACCCCCATCGCCTACAAGGCCCCCTCTCCAAAGCTGTGGAAGGGGCCGACTTCTTCTTGGGCCTCTCGGTGGGCGACATCCTGACGGTGGAGGACGTAAAGAAGATGGCGCCAGACCCCATCGTCTTCGCCTTGGCCAACCCTGATCCGGAGATAAAGCCTGAGCTGGCCGAGCCCTATGTACGGGTAATGGCTACGGGGCGATCGGACTACCCCAACCAGATCAACAACGCCCTTTGCTTTCCAGGCCTCTTCAGGGGGGCCCTAGATGCCCATGCCCGCTGCATCAATATGGATATGAAGATAGCTGCCGCCGAGGCCATCGCTGCTGGCGTGAGTGAGGACGAGCTATCACCCGAATATATCATCCCCTCCATTTTCAGGAGGGAGATGCATCAAGCGGTGGCCCAAGCGGTGCAAGAGGCGGCTATACGCACTGGCGTAGCCCGCCTTTAGGCGTATACCCCCATCTGCCGGGCCAGTTGGTATAGCCTTTCTACGCGCTTGCTTATGGGCGGGTGAGTCTGGAAAAGCCCTACAAGCCAGTCTTCGCCATCCCGTCCCCGCAAGGGATTGACGATGTATAGATGGGATAGGGCAGGGTTGACGTTCATAGGCCGGGCTTGAGCGTAGGCTTCTAGCTTCTGGAGGGCGCTGGCCAAGGAGAGGGGAGCACCAGTTATGCGTGCTCCACTAGCGTCGGCCTCGAACTCCCGTGCCCGCGATATGGCTAGGCGGATGATGGTAGCTGCCAAGGGCGCCAATATGATGGTGGCGAGCATGGCTAACAAGTAAAGCCATCCCGTGGCGTTGTCCCGGTTCCGGCTGCCCCACCCGAAGCCACCCCATAAGAGGGTCCACTGGAGCATCCACGCCACAAAGCTTATGGCGGCGGCAATAACGGCGGCCACTGTCCCAATAAGGACGTCCCTATTACGCACGTGGGCCAACTCGTGACCGATGACGGCCCTCAGCTCCCTTTCGTCCAGAACTTTGAGAATGCCCGTGGTCACTGCCACTACCGCATGGTGGGGATCCCTACCAGTAGCAAAGGCGTTGGGCTGATCGGCCCTGACTATTGCTACCCTAGGCTTGGGAAGGCCAGCCTCGGCAGCTACCTCCTCTACCAGACGGTGCAGCTCTGGCGCCTCGCTGGGCGACACCTCCCGTCCTCCCATAGCCATGAGGGCGATTCGGTCGGAGAACCAGTATGCGGCGCCATTCATGATAAGGGCCAAAATGAGCCCCACCATAAGCCCCTGGAACCCTCCCAGCAGGACGCCGATGCCCATGAACAGAGCTGCCAGGAGGGCCAACAGGGCTACCGTCTTCACATTGTTCATCATAAATGCCTCACCTCCTGGGTATAGGCCCTACCGGCCTGCACTATCTATGATAACCTCTCGCCCTTCAGTGGTCATAGCCCCCTGACCTCTTCCTTGAGAAAGGCGATTATCTCGGCATGGGCCTCCTCAGGCCTTTCTTCTAGGAGCATATGGCGGGCTTGGGGTATAACCCTCAGACGGGCGTTGGGCAAGAAGGCAACGATCTTCCGGGCACTACGCAAGTCTAGCCAGCGATCGTCCCCACCCCATAGGACAAGGGTAGGGTGATGGACCTTTTCTAAACACAGGGGGGCCTCCCGTAACAAGGCTAACCCCGTGGCTACCACGGCCTTAGTGGTGCCCCGAACAAGGGAAGGGCGACGCATAGCCTCCCTCAACGCGGGAGTGAGGGTGGCTGG
>JAUQPQ010000010.1 GCA_030550295.1 Chloroflexota bacterium | reverse complement strand
ACGTTGGACGCCTTCACCTCCTTGGCCGCTATGGCCGCCCGTACCCGCCGCATTCTTTTGGGTACAGCGGTGACCTTGCTACCTTTGCGCCCGCCAGCAGTAATAGCGAAGGAAGCAGCCTCCGTAGACCTCATATCTGGTGGACGCCTCATCCTGGGCATAGGTGTAGGGGGAGAGTTCCCCAAGGAGTTCGAGGCGTGTGGCATCCCCCTTCAGGAGAGGGGCGCCCGAGCCAACGAGGCGATACGCATCCTACGCCTGTTGTGGCAGCAGGAGAACGTCACCTACCGAGGGCGCTTTTGGCACTTGCCTGGCGTCACCCTTATGCCCAAGCCAGCCCAGCCTGGAGGGCCCCCTATTTGGGTGGCAGGGAGGTCAGAGGCAGCGATGCGTCGGGCGGGAAGGCTAGGGGACGGCTACATCCCCTACCTCTTCTCGCCCGAGAGGTTTCGCGAGGGATGGGCCAAAGTCCGAGCCTACGCCCAACAGGCAGGACGAGACCCCGACGCCATAACCCCTGCCCTTTATCAGTTTATCGCCCTGGGCGATTCCTACGAGGAGGCAAAGGCGCTTGCCATCCAAGACCTTTCAGCCCGTTACAACCAGCCCTTTGAGCCCTATGTGGACCGGTATGTAGTGATGGGCAGTCCCCAAGACTGTGTACGGCGCCTAGAGCAGTATGCCGAGGCAGGGGTAAGGCACTTTCTATTAGTGCCCATCTTCCCAGTGGGGCGCTTCCTCCAAGACTTAGAAGTCTACGCCCGTGAGGTGGTGGCCAAACTGCGCTAGCCTTCCTCTAGCTGGAAGGCGCGGTGGAGGGCCCTTACCGCCTCCTCCACCCGGGACGCATCGATGAGGCAGGTGATGCGGATCTCGCTGGTGGTGATGAGCTCTATGTTGATCCCCGCCTGGTAGAGGGCACGGAACATGGTAGCGGCATAGCCAGGGACACTCTGCATACCTGAGCCCACAATACTCACCTTCGCCATGACATCGTCCCAGAGCACCTCTTTGGCCCCTATCTCCTGGGCTACATGGCGCACCATCTCCACCGCCTTACGCAGGTCGGCCTTGGCCACCGTGAAGGTAAGGTCGGTTAATCGCTCCACAGAGGCGTTCTGGACAATGGTGTCCACCGAGATGCCAGCCTCGGCCAGAGGGGTGAAGATGGCAGCAGCGATGCCGGGACGGTCGGGTACTCCCCGTATGGTTATACGGCCCACATCGGTGTCGTGGGCGATGCCCACCACCTTGTTGCGCTGTTCCATGCTCTCTCCCTCCTGGAGGCAGATGAGGGTGCCGGGAGCCTCGGTAAAGCTAGAAGCCACGTAGATGGGCACCTTGTATACCCAGCCCAGCTCTACAGCTCGGTTATGCATAACCCGGGCCCCTTGGCTAGCCAATTCCAACATCTCCTCATATGAGATGCGCTCTAGCTTGCGTGCCTCAGGTACAACGCGGGGGTCGGCAGTGTATATACCCTCTACATCGGTATATATTTCGCACCGTTGGGCTTTTAGGGCAGCAGCCAGGGCTACGGCGGTAGTGTCAGAGCCGCCTCGCCCCAAGGTAGTGATGTCCATCTCCTCGGTAATGCCCTGGAAGCCGGCCACCACCGCTACCTTCCCTTCACGTAAGTGGGACAGGATGCGGGAAGGATCTACCCGCAAGATGCGGGCGCGCCCGTAGCGGGCATCGGTACCGATGCCCGCCTGCGCACCTGTCAACGCGACAGCTGGCACCCCTATAGCCCTTAGCGCCATGGCCAAAAGGGTGCACGACACCACCTCCCCTGTAGATAGCAGCAGGTCCAGCTCCCTTGCTTCTGGCTCGGGGCTTACCTGGTATGCCAGCTGGATGAGGCGGTCGGTGGTGTTGCCCATGGCGGAGACGACCACTACCAGCTGGTCCCCCTGCTGATAACGTTGGGCGATGCGGTGGGCTACCGCCTGAATCCTTTGGGCATCGGCCACAGAGGTGCCGCCGTACTTCTGGACGATGAGGCCCATCATCCTTCCTCCACTACATGGGCTCCCTGGAGGGTGGGGGAGCAGACCAGAGCTTCCCCATATAGGCCTAGTCGCTGGGCTAAGGTCTGCATCGCTTTAGCTATCTCTTCTGCCTCCTCCGCCAAGGCGAAGGCGGCCACGCTAGGCCCTGCTCCTGAAAGAAAGGCCCCAAGGGCCCCTGCCCCCAGCGCCGCCTTTAGCAAGGAGGACATGGGGGGAAAGAGGCGGGCCCGGTAAGGCTGGTGTATCCGGTCTAGAGTGGCCTCCCGCAGGTAGTCCAGGCGGCCAGTAGCTAGAGAGGCTACCAGAAGCGCTGCCCTGGACAGATTGTATACGGCATCTTCTCGGCTGAAGGAGATGGGCAATGCCTCCCGCGCCTGGGCGGTAGCTAGCTCCTGGTGCGGCACAAAGATGGCCACCCTCAAGTTAGGGGGCAGCTCTATGCTCATGTGGATGAAGATGCCATCGTCACGACGGGCCACCACTTGTAGCCCCCCGAAGATAGCTGGAGCAGCGTTATCGGCATGTCCCTCTAGCCGAGCAGCCAGCTGCAGGATGGCCTCGGCATCCAGGGGATATCCAGATAAGGCATTAGCGGCCATGAGCCCTCCCACACGGGCGATGGCGCTAGCCCCTAGCCCCCTAGCCACAGGCACCTCCCCATCGTAGCGCACCACCAGGCCGGGAGGGGCAGGAGTACCCAACTGCTCCCATAGGCAGCATGCCGCCTCAGCCACCAGACAGGCCACAGGGTCCCGAGAGGGCGGCAAGGGCTGGTCTGCCACCTCCAACCGGATGACACCCCATAAATTGAGAGCCAGACCGAGGCAATCAAATCCGGGGCCTAGGTTGGCAGTAGTGGCTGGCACGCGTACCGTCACATAAGACATGAGCTCCTCCCTGCACCATCCTACCACCTTTAGCCTGATAGGGTGTCCAGAAGCCGACGTACGTAACCCCACGCCACAGCTGCTACTTCTCCTTGGGGACGGGAGGCCTCAATGACTACTACACGCTGGGGGTCTTGGCTGGCCAGGGCCAAAAACCCCTTGCGCACGCGCCTATGGAACTCCAAGTCCTCCCCGCCGATGCAGTCAAACTGGGGCTTGCGGGCCAGGGCCTCCTGAGGCTCCATATCCAGGAGCAAGGTGAGATGGGGAGCAAGGCCACCACTGGCCAACAGGCACACCTGCCTCACTGCCTCCAAGTCTAGCCCCCGCCCATACCCCTGATAGGCGATGGTGGAGTCAGTGAACCGCTCACACAAAACGACTTTCCCCTCGTTGAGGGCAGGGAGGATGACCTCACGCACATGCTGGGCCCTATCAGCGGCGAAGAGGAAGAGCTCAGCCCACGGCGAGAGCTCCAGGGGGCCCCCTAAGAGCAGGCGGCGCAGCTCTCGGCCCAGGGTTGTAGCACCAGGCTCACTGGTGAGCAGATAGGGAAGGCCCTCCCCCTCTAACGCGGTGGCTAGGGCCCTGGCCAGGGTGGACTTGCCCACCCCATCGTCCCCTTCTAAAGTGATGAAGATCCCCTGGGAGGGCATCTCCCTAACTCGGCGAGCGGGGCAGGATGCGCACCCGCCTGTGGGGCTCCTTGCCTACACTCTCGGTGGCCAAGTTATAGCGTTGGGCCAAAAGGTGTTGAAGCCGTCGTATATAGGCGTTCTGGGGCGAGAGCTCTACCGGCTGCTCCTCCCTCATCACGTGGCCTATCGCCTCCTCGGCCTCCTGGAGGGCAGCCGTCACCGGGTCCGGCATCCGCTCCCTCTGCATGGCCAAAAGCGCCTGCTCCATTTGGTAGACGCTGTTGCTCTTGATCACGTAGATGGGGATGCCTCTCTCCTCGGCCTGCCTCACTACCTGAGGGCGCCGACGATAGTGGCTCCTCAAGATGAGGAGGGCATCGGCCTCATCAAGGGAGTGGACCACCTGGCCAAGGAAGCGCGTCTCCTGGAGGGCCTGCTCTAGGCGGTCGCGGGAGAGGCCGTAGATGAACAGGCGTCGCTGGCGAGGATTAGGGACAGATGGGGACGGTTCGGCAAAGGGGAGGGTTACAGCCCGACGCGTAGGCCCCTCTAGGTGGGCCTTCTGTAACACCTTCACCTCCCCTGTGGGGGTGAGCTCCCTCAGCTCGGGCTGCACCGGGTAACCGCGCAGGATGGCATCCACAGTGGCAGCCACGTCCCTGTGGACGGCCACATGGTTGAACCCCTTTATCTCCACCACGATGTCGAAGGTAGGAGGGGCGCGCCTCTCTAGGATGGCCTTCTGGGTGCCTCGACGTCGCGCCTCCTCATCGGACAAGGTGACCGATTGTATACCCCCTACCAAGTCGGACAAGGTGGGGTTGAGGATGAGGTTATCTAAGGTGTTACCATGGGCAGTGGCCACCAACTGGACTCCCCGCTCAGCGATGGTGCGGGCGGCCGCCGCCTCCAGCTCAGTCCCTATCTCATCGATGATGATCACCTCGGGCATATGGTTTTCTACCGCCTCGATCATCACTTTGTGCTGCAGGTGGGGGGCAGGCACCTGCATGCGCCGGGCTGAGCCGATCCCTGGGTGAGGGATGTCGCCGTCGCCGGCGATCTCGTTGGAGGTATCTACCACCACTACCCGCTTATGGAGCTCATCGGCCAGATAGCGCGCCGCCTCCCTCAGAAGGGTCGTCTTGCCAACGCCAGGCCTACCCAGGAGAAGGATGTTCTTCCCCGTCTCCAGTAGGTCCTGGACGATGACCACGGTGCCAAAGACGGCACGGCCTACCCTTAAGGTGAGGCCCACGATACGCCCCTTGCGGTTGCGAATGGCTGATATGCGGTGGAGGGTGCGCTCGATCCCTGCACGGTTATCGCTGGTGAATTCACCCACCCGGCTCACCACGTACTCTATGTCCTCTTGGGTCACCTCTTTATCGCTAAGGATGACTTCTCTGTTAGGGTAGCGGGCCTGGGGCCGCCGTCCCAAGTCCATAACCACCTCTAGGAGCTCGTAGTTATCGGGCCGGCGCCGTAGCGCCTCAGATATGGGCTTGGGGATTACGTTCAGGAGGGCATCCAGGTCGTCAGTTACGCGCAGCATCCTTCACTGTATAGGGGCCCAACCCCGGACCTGGTGAGATGCGGTCTCAGAAACTGCAGGGGCCAATTGGGCCAGGGGGCGCAAGAAGTTTACAAACCGTCTGAGCAAGGGGAATCCCTCCCCTTCCAAAGCCGCTGCCAGCCCCTGCTGGTAAGACGGGACCAAGAAGTACACGGGTTGCCGCTGGCACCGTTGGAGAGCCCTAGCCGCTACCTCTTTCGCCCTCCCCTGGGCCGAGGGATGGAGAAGGGCCATGGCTACCGTGCCCTTGGCCCCAGGCCACAACCGTACCCAGGCCAGAAGCTGGCCCTTGTGCCAGAGGCCTAGGTCCTGCCCACGGCCTAGACCACGGAAGGAGGCCCGCCACTGGCCTAGAGTGGGCCCTTCCAGAGCCCTTACCCAAGACGGGGCAGAGGCGATGTACAACTGGAACGCCTGATGGAGCTGAAGAGGGGTCAAGGGTGCCAGAGGCTCTAAACCACCTATGCCCTCTGTCTCAGACAGCAGATAAAGGTCTTCACATCCTAGGGCCAGGAAACCGGCCTTATGGGCCACCGGCTCCAGGGGGCTTTCGGCCTGAAGACGCATGAGTAGACGTTGCCCTCCCCCCATAGCTAGGTGACGACAGGCCCAACCAAGGAGGAACAAGGCCTCATCGCCATCCACAGCGCTCAGGGCCGATATCTCCCAGGTGTGGTACCCCAAATATGAGGCGCCGATGAGGCCCGAGACCCAAGGCCCCCTCATGGCCACCCAGGCCTGCCATCGGAAGGGCCTTACATGGTGCAATGCCGCCTTCACCGCCGACCTGGGGGCATCGGCTAACCTGTCCCTAGACCAGGTCTCATCGGGAGGCAGCCGGCTCAAAAGTAGCGATGGCAGGTGGAGAGGGCTCAGGGGCAAAATAAGGCTCATATTGGCGCGACCCTGCCTGCCACTAGTTCAAGGAAGTGCCGGTGGAACCGCAGGTCCTGGGTCAGCTCCGGATGGAAGGTGGTACCCAAAACGCGGCCTTGGCACACAGCTATAGGGGTTCCCGCCCCTACACGGGGCACATCTTCCCCTTGCGGCAGACGGGCCAGCACCTCCACCCCCTCCCCCACCGCCTGTATAACTGGCGCCCTTATAAAGATGGCCCGGAACGGTTCTGGCCCCAGGACAGGCACCTGAACATCCATTTCAAAGCTGTCAACCTGGCGCCCATAGGCGTTGCGGTCGACCACTATATCTAAGGCCGCCAAGGTAGGATACGAAAGGTCAAGGACGTGGCGGGCCAAGAGGATCAGGCCAGCACAGGTGCCCCAAACGGGCAACCCGGCCGCTATCATATCGGCCAACGCCCTGTACAGGCCGAGATCGGACATGAGGCGGCCAAAGGTGGTGGACTCCCCGCCAGGGATGATGAGGCCATCGATACCGTCCAAGTGGGCAACAGTACGCACCTGCACCACCTCTTGCCCTAAGTGGCGCAAGGCTACCTCATGCTCTAAGAAATCGCCTTGGAGGGCTAAAACGCCTATGCGGGCCATCCCATCTCCAACTGTAACATGGACTACCAGCCCCTGACGGCCAACCGCTCTTCAGGGGCAAGGGTGCGCACATCTATACCTCGCATCGCCTCCCCAAGGCCCCGCGACACCTGGGCAATGACCGCCGGATCCTGATAGAAGGTGACCGCCTTGACTATGGCCGCCGCCCGCCGCTCGGGATCATCAGACTTGAAGATGCCTGAGCCTACGAAGACCCCATCGGCACCAAGGAGCATCATAAGGGCAGCATCGGCTGGGGTAGCCACACCTCCTGCCGCAAAATTGACCACGGGCAGGCGTCCCAGACGCGCCGTCTCTTTAACCAACTCATAAGGGGCCCCAAGGGCTTTCGCCTCGGCCATCAGCTCCTCTTCAGGCATGTTCTGGAGCTTACGGATGTGGTCCATGATGGCCCGCATGTGGCGCACCGCCTCCACAATGTTGCCCGTGCCCGCCTCCCCCTTGGTGCGAATCATGGCCGCCCCCTCGCCGATGCGTCGCAGCGCCTCGCCTAGGTCGCGAGCCCCACACACAAACGGAACCTTAAAGGCCCACTTGTTGATATGGTGAGACTCGTCCGCTGGCGTAAGCACCTCCGACTCATCTATGAAGTCAACCCCTATGGCCTCCAAGACCTGGGCCTCTACTATGTGGCCGATACGGCATTTGGCCATGACGGGGATGGAGACGGCATCCATGATCTTGATGATGCGCTCGGGATCAGCCATGCGGGCCACCCCACCGGCCGCCCGGATGTCGGCCGGCACCCTCTCCAGGGCCATGACGGCACAGGCCCCCGCCTCCTCAGCGATCTTGGCCTGCTCCGGGGTGACCACATCCATAATGACCCCGCCCTTGAGCATTTGGGCCAAGCCCCTTTTGACAGCGATAGTGCCCCTTTCCAACATGCCGTATCCGACCTCCAGAGCACAGTATAAGGTCTAAGTAACAGTGCGAAAAGCCTACCCCATTTGGCGCCCAGGACATATATAATGGTTTGGGCCAGGTGGGGTAATGACTAGAGCACCTGATCAGGTGAGGCAAGCCCTGGTCCCCGTGGACGGATCAGAGGCCAGCTTGCAGGCTTTGGCCCTGGCCTGCTCGGTAGTCAGGCGTAACCGGGGCAAGGTATACATCGTCCATGTTATTGAAGTGGCCCGTAGCCTACCCCTAGATGCTGAGCTCACCGCAGAGACGGAGGAAGGGGAGCGGATCCTCCGCCAGGCCGAGAGCTTGGCCAAGCACTACGACTGCCAGGCGGAAGGCGAACTCCTGCAGGCCCGGGACGCTGGCCACGCCATCGTCGATGAGGCTATCGAGCGGGACGTGGAGGCTATTATCATGGGTGTAGAGGTGGAGGAGATGGAAGGGGGCTACGAGTGGCCCACCGCGGGTAAGCCAAAGCCAGTAGCTTCTGAGATCCCCTTGGGGCGGGTAGCCAGGTACGTCCTCCAGCACGCTCCGTGCCAGGTGTGGTTAGTGCGAAGCTCCCTTAGGAAGCCATGAAAGTAGTCATCATGGGTTGCGGCCGGGTAGGCTCTGAGCTGGCCTCCCAGCTGGATCAGGCAGGCCACCAGGTCACCGTCCTAGACATCAACCCCGACGCCTTACGCCGCTTGCCACCCCAATTCCGGGGGCGCAAGGTTATCGGCAACGGCGCTGACCAAGACGTCCTACGTAGGGTTGGGGTGCAGGATGCAGATGTATTCATCGCCGTCACCCAGGGTGATAATCGTAACCTTATGGCAGCCCAAATAGCCAAGCTCATATTTGGCGTCCCCAGGGTGCTCTGTCGTATCTACGACCCTGCCCGGGAGGAGATATACCGCTCCTTAGGCCTAGAGACAGTGAGCCCCACCCGTTGGAGCGTCCAGGTCTTCCTACAAGCTTTGAGCCAGGCACCGGGCGAGGCCAGGAGGGAAGAGTGATGTATGTCATCATTGTAGGCGGAGGCAAGGTAGGCTACCACCTGGCCAAGGCCCTTAGGGACGATGGCCATGAGGTCTTGGTGATAGAGAAGGATCGTGCCCGCTGTGAACACTTAGAGGCCGAGCTAGGCGACATCGTCCTGCGGGGCGATGGCTCGGAAGTGGCCGTTATGGAGAAGGCCGGCTTCAACCGGGCCGACATGGTTGTGGCCGTCACCGGTGACGACGAGGACAACCTGGTGATCTGTCAAGTGGCCAAGGTGCGCTTTCAGACACCTCGCACCATCGCCCTAGTCAACGACCCTAAGAACGCCGAAATCTTCCACCGTCTGGGCATCGACCACACCGTCAACGCCACCGATGCCATCTTGGCCCAAATAGAGCAGGAGCTGCCCGTCCATGCCCTTATCCATCTCCTCTCCATGCGTGGAGGTGGCCTTGAGATGGTGGAGGTACGCATCCCTTCCCAAGCCGCGGTAGCTGGGCACCGTCTCAAGGACATCCTGCTTCCCCAACAGTCCATCGTCGCCCTCATCATTGAGGAAGATGGCAGCCCCAAGTCCCCCGACCCTGACACCGTCCTACATCCGGGGGACAAGGTGGTGGTAGTAACCCGTCGGGAGAACGAGGAGCTGCTGCGGGAGGTCTTCTCCCGGCCTGCACCGTTGAGCAGCCCCTACGGCCCCCTCAGCTTGCAACGATGACGACCGTCGCCTACTTGGGCCCCCCAGGTACCTTTACCGAGGAGGCCGCCCTCCTTTACGCCAAGGAGCACGAGCTAGTGCCCATGCCTAGCATATCGGCAGTGGCAGCGGCCGTCCTTGCAGGAATGGCAGATGAAGGAGTGGTCCCCATTGAAAATTCCTTGGAAGGCTCCGTGCCAGAGACTTTGGACGTGCTCATCCATGAAGAGGGGCTTTATATCCGCCGGGAGTTCGTCCTACCTATAGAGCACCACCTGCTAGTGCGCCCAGGGACTTGCCCCTCTGATATCCAAGTAGTCTATTCCCATCCTCAGGCCTTGGGCCAGTGCCGGCGCTTCCTGGAGCGCTGCTTCCCTAAGGCCCAAGTGGTGGCCGCCTTGTCTACCGCAGCAGCCGTGGAAGAGATGATGGCCCAGGAAGGGGCAGCGGCTATCGGCACTTTACGAGCTGCCCGCATCTATGGGGCAGAGGTGCTAGCCCGCTCCATCCAAGACCGCCAACCCAACCTCACCCGCTTCGTCGCCCTGGCCCGTGAGGACCACCCCCCAACCGGGCACGACAAGACCTCCCTCGCCTTCGCCTTCGCCGTGGAGGACCGCCCTGGCCTATTAGTAGGGGCCCTCAAGGAGTTTTCCTCCCGCTCTATCAACCTGACCAAGATCGAGTCCCGCCCTACAGGGGACAAGTTAGGGGCCTACATATTTTTGGCTGATGTGGACGGCCACCGCACAGACCCTCCCGTAGCTGAGGCCCTGGAGGCGATCAGCGCCCAATGCTCCTTCTTGCGCATCCTCGGCTCCTACCCCAAGTGGCAGCCCTAACCCAGTCAGACCTTTTATGAGGACAAAAAACCATGCCTGAAGCACCCGACCTAGAAGCCTATGCTACTTACCTCTCCCCACGTATGATGGGGCATAAGGTGAAAGAGGCCAAGGCCCTTATCCCAGCAGTGGTGAAGGCAGGCAAGGAGCTACTGCCCGCCCTAGCCTCACAAACAGTCCTAACTGTGAAACGGACGGGCAAATTTCTGCAAATAGACACCCAAGGGGCCATAGTGGCCATACACCCTATGCTTACTGGGCGGTTCCATTACCTGCCTCAGACAGAGAGAAGACGTCCACGCACCGTTTGGGCCCTCACCCTAGACGACGGTATGGAGCTACGTCTATGGGACGAGCGCCTCCTCTCCCGCATCTACGTAGCGCCAGATAAAGAGGCGCTACAAAGTATCCTCCCCTCCCGCCCTGATACCGGCCCCGATGCCCTTTCGCCCCAGCTGACTCCCCAGCTCGTCAAAGAACGTCTGCAGGGCCAGAAGGCAGCCATAAAATCCCTCATCCTTTCCGAAAAGCTGGTATCTGGCATCGGCAACGCCTACGCCGATGAAGTCCTTTGGGCAGCAGGCATAAGCCCATTCCGGCGGGGCCAAGACCTTCAAGACCATGAGGTTGAGGCCCTAACAAGGGCCATAAGGGAGGTCATCACCAACGGAGCGCGCCAGGTCCTGGCCATGATGGAGCGTTACGGCCTGCCCGACGATGAGTACCGGGAGCACATGGCCGTCCACAGGAGGGGAGACCAGCCGTGCCCCCGTTGCCACACTCCCATCCAGGAGAGTGCTTCCGGAGGCAGGGTCACCAGCTACTGCCCCTCCTGTCAGAAATGAAATGGCCCTACTAGAATAGGGGAAGAGGCGGCAGGATACCAGGATGTCTACCGAGGCGGGACTACCCCTGTGGGATCTGGAAGGCTTCTGGGAGCCTATCTTCGCCTCTCCTGGTCGCCGCTACGAGCTCTTCACAGAAGCACAGGCCTCGCCTAAGGGCGATGCCCTCCTGCTCAGAGGCGAAGAAGGTGCCCAAGCCCACCTGGTGGCTTCCTCTCCCCGTCCCTGGCTTGTGCGCGTGACTATATTCCTGGAAAAGGAACCACCCTGGACATCGCCCATGATCGCTCGCCAAGTCCCCTCCCTTCCCATCCCCTGGCAGGAAAACAACCAGGGGTGGGAGGCCTCTGCCCATGGCTTGAAAGTCCGCCTAGCCTCAGCGCCCCTAGCCTTAGACCTGGCCACAGCCCACGGCGACCAAGTTTGGGGCTGGAAGCCTTGGGAGAGAAGCCTTGTGGGTGCCACGGCCCTACCCTTGGGCATAAGTTGGGACGCTGAAGGACGGCCCAGCCTCTTTTTATCCTGGGGCCTAGAGCCCAATGAAAGGCTTTTAGGCCTTGGAGAGCAATTCGGCCCCTTAGAGAGGCGTGGACGAAGGTATGTGCTGTGGTGTCGGGATCCAAAGGGGGCCTTGAGCCCGGTCACCTACCTGCCCATTCCCCTCCTCCTCAGCAGCCGCGGCTATGGCCTCTTCCTCCACCATCCGGCCCCATCTGTATGGGAGTTGGGGGAGCCGTTCCACCATGCCGCCTCCCTGATGGTGGCCTCCAGCTACCTTGACCTGTGGTTCATCTTAGGAAGCACCCCTGCCCAGATCTTGGCCCGCTACACATGGCTTACTGGGCGTGCCCCCCTTATACCCCTATGGGCCCTAGGCACCTGGTTCTCCCGGTGCATGTACCGCGACCGGGCCCAAGTCCAGGGGATCGTGGAGCGTCTGCGGGACCTGGGCATACCTGGCGACGTGATCCACCTGGATCCCCTCTGGTTAGAGGGCAGGGCCCAACGCCCCCTAGACGGCTGCCACTTCCGCTGGAACCAGGAGGCTTTCGGCAAGCCTGCAGAGTTCGTCTCGTGGCTATCTGAGAGGGGGTTCAAGCTATGCCTGTGGGAGAACCCCTACATCTGGCAAGGTACAGAACTCTTCCAAGAGGGATGGAAGAGGGGCTATCTCGTGGCTACTAAAGGGGGGAACCCTGCGCCGTCCCTGGACAATCCCGAAGCTACCCCAGTGGATTTCTTCAATCGCGACGGGGCCCGTTGGTGGCAAGATCAGCACAGGCCCTATTTGAAGGCCGGAGTGGCCGCCTTCAAGGCAGATTACGGGGAGGGACTACCCAAGGACTGCATCACCGCCGATGGCAGGGAAGGGCTAGAAGTCCACAACCTGTACCCTCTCCTCTACCAGCAGGCAGTCTTCCAAGCAGTGAAAGAAGGACGGGGAGAAGGGGTCATCTTTGCCCGCTCAGGATATGCCGGATGTCAGCGGTATCCCGTCCATTGGACAGGCGATCCCCCATCTACCTGGGAAGGGATGGCAGCATCCTTACGGGCTGGCCTTTCCCTCTCCCTATCCGGGCTGGCCTGGTGGAGCCACGACATCGGTGGATTCTGGAATCCAGACGGCCTAAAGCCGCCCCCCAAAGAGCTGTACATCAGATGGGCCCAATTCGGCCTCCTATCGCCCATAGCCAGGTTCCACGGCATCCGAGGTAGGGAGCCCTGGTATTACGGTGACGATGCGGTGGCCATTGTAAGGCGCTTCGTTCGCCTCCGCTACCGCCTGTTGCCCTATCTTTGGGCCCTAGCCCATGAGGCCAAGGCCCGTGGCCTCCCTGTAGCCCGTCCCCTACTCCTGGAATTCCCCTCTGACAAGACGAGCTGGAGGGTGGACTGGGAGTTTCTCCTTGGCCCTTATATACTTGTGGTCCCCGTCATGCACCCAGGGGGCCGGGCCACCATCTACTTGCCGCCAGGGGTCTGGCACCATTGGTGGACAGGAGAAAGGCTTGTGGGGCCCCAGTGGCGAGAGGAAAGGGTGCCTCTAGCCCAGATGCCTATATACGTGCGTGACGACTCCATCCTCCCCCTAGCCCCTGTTATGGACTACGTGGGGCAGAGAAGCTGGAGCCCTCTTACCCTCCAACTGAGGGTTACTTCCCAGGCCCGCTTCAGGTTTTGGACCCCCCGCGAGGCCACCGTCGTTGAGGCCACGCGTTACGATGACCTTTACCATTTAGCGCTAAGCCCAACGCGACGCCTTTTACGCATTCACCTTGTGGGGATGACCGCCATCGATGTAAACGTAGAGGGTGCTCATAGGGCCACCATCACCCAAGGGCGCCGAGGAACAGTCATCACCTTGCGAGGGAGTGGGGTGCCTATCAAAATAAGGGCCAAAGGGGCCCCTATATCTCGATAAACTCCTCCCATCCAGGGACAAACTTGCGCCACTCTTCTATACGGACCAAGTAGGGATAGAAGAACCTGTAGCGCAAATGGACGGGACGCTGAGGAGGACGGAGAAGGCACATATGGGCCTCCTCAGGAGTACGTCCTGCCTTCTTCAAGTTGCAGGCCCGGCAGGCAGCCACTACGTTTTCCCAGTCGTGCGCACCACCCCTGTGGCGAGGAACGACATGGTCTAAAGTCAAATCCTTAGTGCGCTTGCCACAGTACTGGCATGTGAACCTATCCCTAAAGAGGATGTCATGACGGGTGAGGCGGCCATTGACCTGATAAGGTCTCTTTACCATTTGCAGCAGCCGGATCACCGAGGGGATAGGGAAGAGCCTTGTGGGGGACCGGATGAAGCCGCGGCCGTTCTCCACTAGCTCTGCCTTTCCGCGGTCCAAAAGCACAAGGGCACGACGAACAGTACACACATTGAGGGGATCATAGTTGTAGTTCAGCACTAGGACTGGTTCAATATCGGAAGTCATGGGGCCGCCTCAAACCGATGTTAGCAGATCATCGCCCCTCTTTTCAATGTACCGGTGGGGCCCGGACGGCAGCCTCAAATTCTGAAGGGAGTAGAGACACCACCACTTGCGCCGCCCCCAGCAGGGGAGGGCCTAACAGGGAATGGCGCACCGCCCCCTCCAGGCCAAGACCAGGAAAGGTCACAAACACAACTAAAAGCACCTCTACAAGTAATAGCCCCTTGAAAACGCCCAAGCCGGCACCTAGCACTCTATCGGCCCAACCCAAAAGGAGAAGAGAGGCTAACCCCCTCAAGATGAAGGCAGTAAGCTGCCCCAGTAACATCACCGACCCGAAAAGGAGGAGGAAGGCCACTACCTTGGGCAGCCAATCTCCGCCCAAGAAGGCGAAGACCTGAGCAGCCAATCCATCATAATACAGGCCTGCCACCACCACCCCCACCGCCAAAGCCGCGCATGTTACCACCTCTTTAATGAGCCCCGCCCGATAGGCGTTCGCCCCAAACCAAAGAACGACCAAGAGTATAACGGCGTCTAACCAGTTCATGAGAGGCGTATCACCCTAATGTGCCTACTTGCCCCTGCGGCCAGCTAACCACCACCCCTTTAATGCCATAATAGCCCCCAACCACGCCGCCCCTAATAGAAAAGCGCCATAAACATCGCTAAGCCAATGGGCCCCAGAATGGATCCGCTCTAGGGCAGTGAGAGATATAACGCACAGGCAAAGGGCGCGCAGGGCCCATGACCATGTGCGCCCAGGTACTGCCTCCCCAGCCCAGAGAAATAGCAGACCAAAAAGGGCTAAGGCGGTCACTACGTGGCCACTAGGGAAGGCATCGGTCCCTGAGAACTCCCTTACCTCCACCAGTAATGGCGAAGGACGAGGGCGCCCTACCACCTCCTTAACGATCAGATTGAGAGGCCGGATAAGCTGTCCGCACAGAAGGAGAAGGGCCTGGGCTCTTAGCCCGCGCCACCCCAACCATCCCACGGTTGCCGCTAACACTATCACCCCCCAAGGGAACTCGGCTAAGGGGCTGGACACCTCCATAGCCCGCTCTAATGCCGGGAAGTGGAGATCTTGTAGCCGGTGGGACGTCCATAGGTCACCAGGGAAGTAGGGATGTTGGGAGGCAAAGACAGCCAGGACGATGAAAGAGGCCAGGCCCAAAAAAGAGGCCACCAAAAAATAGCGCCACATGAAGCACCGTCTCCCCCATTATGGGAAGGAGCCTCCTTTGCAGCAACTTTCGTTGAAATCTAAAATGAGCGTGCCATGGATGAGGCCTCCCTTTTACGCCTCCTCGAGGAAGTGGGGCAAGGGCACCTAACCCCTCAAGAGGCTTTGGAACGACTACGTCATCTCCCTTATGAAGGGCTCGGCTCCGCCCATATAGACCACCACCGGGCCCTGGTGAAGGGCTTCCCTGAAGTCGTATTGGCCCAAGGGAAGACTCCCCAGCAAGTGGCCGAAGTGGTAAGGAGCATCGTCAGGGCGTGGGGCCGGGCCCTGGTCACCAGGGCAACGGAACCCCACTTTCGAGCCGTCCACTCTGTCGTTCCCAAGGCCCGCTTCCACTCACAGGCAAGGATCATCACTGTGGGATGGGAAGAGGTACAGAAGCGCCCTGGGGTGACGGTGGTATGTGCCGGCACTTCTGATATCCCAGTAGCCGAGGAGGCACGCATCACGGCTGAGATGATGGGGAGCCAAACGGAGACCATCTACGACGTGGGGGTTGCTGGCCTACATAGGCTTTTGGGCTATCTGGACACCCTGAAACGCTCTCATGTGGTGGTGGTAGCGGCGGGAATGGAAGGGTCGCTGGCCGGGGTAGTGGCTGGCCTGGTGGCGGCGCCAGTTATCGCTGTCCCCACATCGGCTGGCTATGGCACTAGCTTCGGCGGCCTCGCCGCCCTTCTGACCATGCTCAACGCCTGTGCCCCCGGCCTAGCAGTAGTGAACGTGGACAACGGGTTTGGGGCGGGATACCTAGCAGGCCTAATCAACAAGATGATCTGGGACGCCTGGGAGAGATAAGGCCCCATGCGCAAAGTGGCCTATTGGGAATGCATAGGCGGCATAGCCGGAGATATGGCCTTAGGGTCCCTTTTAGATGCAGGCCTGCCCCTGGAGAACCTCAGGGACGAGCTGGCACGGCTGCCCCTTACCGGGTACCGCCTTTGGGCCGAGCCCGTCACCCGCGCAGGCGTACGGGCCACCAAAGTCCACATCGAGGTGGCTGGCCCAGAAGCCCCACGCACCCTGGAAGAGGTTTTGCAGATCATCCGTTCCTCCTCCCTCCCTGACTCTGACAAGTCCCAGGTCTCCAAGGTGTTCCACCTTTTGGCCCAAGGAGAAGCAAGGGCCCATGGCCAAGCCCAAGAGGGCCTCCACCTTCATGAAACAGGGGCCATAGATGCCCTTATCGACGTGGTGGGCACGATAGCTGGCCTGCGCCTGCTAGGAGTGGAAAAGGTCTACTGCTCCCCCCTCCCCATTCCTACGATGGGGGGGCATATGGCTATAGCTCCGGCCACCGCCGAGATCATCGCCATAGCTGGAGCGCCCCTATCGCTTCTCGCCAACTCCCTGCAGCACGAGTCGGTGACCCCGACGGGTGCCGCCATAGTGTGCGCTCTCGCCTCTTTTACCACACCCCCTATGACGGTGGAAAAGGTCGGCTACGGCGCTGGCTCCTTGGAGATAAGAGAGGTACCCAACGTCGTCCGCCTGTGGCTGGGGCACCTGGGGCAGATATCCTCCCTCGTCCTTTTGGAGACCAACATAGACGATATGACGCCTGAGGGGCTCGCCTATGTCCATCAGAGGCTTCTAGAAGCCGGTGCCAAAGACGCGTGGATGTCGCCCATCTACATGAAAAAGGGGAGACCAGGGGTGGTCCTCTCCGTCCTCTGCTCCCTCGAGATGGAGGAGAAAATGACGCGCCTTCTCCTTCAGGAGACCACCACCCTGGGCGTCAGAAGGAGGGCAGTTGAACGATGGGAGGCGCCTCGGGAGGAGGTGAAGTTCCAGAGCAGCCTGGGCCTTGTGGCGGTCAAGGTGCGTCGCTACCCCTGGGGGCCGCCACTAGTGTCGCCAGAGTTCGAAGAGTGCCAGCGCCTCGCCCGCGCCCTGGGACTGCCTATCTGGGAGGTGTACCACCAGGTGGTGGAGGAGGCAAAAAGGCACCTAGGCCTAGGAGGCGAGGGCCAGGGCTAGCTCCATTTCCCGCCCTGTCAGACGTCCTGAAACGAGCTCCAAGTTTAGGGCCTTAGCAAACCCCCTTCTGAGGGCCTCCACCATATTGCTGTAGCTCACCTCTTGGCCCAAAAGCTCGCACAGGTCTGGCCCTAGGGATCGCCCAAAAAGCTGCGTCTCCAAAGCCGTGTCCCCTCGCATGCGTATAACCCCTTGATGTAGGATGACGCCTCGATGGCGCCACTGGGCATGGCCTACCAGCTTTGCCCCTTGGGCGGTCACTTCCCAAGGGGCAGAGGTAGCGAAGCATATCCCACCCCTGACAGTGGGAGGAGGGCCCTGGCATATCTCGACTCTGTCAAGGCCCACGGCAGCTAGGGCCCAAACCACAGCCTCTGATATCTGACAATAAGAGCGACGCACGCTCCCTCCCACCTTCGAGTCGTTAGCTGGGGCCACCACAGAGAAGCAGACATCGCCGGCGTGGAGGACAGCCCCTCCCCCCGTGGGACGCCGGGCCCATGGGATACCCAACGATTTGCAACGCTCCAGTAACCACGGCTCATCCTGGTTGCGGCCTAGGGAGAGGCAGTGGGGAACAAAAGCGAAGACCCTTACCGTTGGTGGAGCCCATCCCTGGCTACAGGCCAGGACAATAGCAAGGTCTAAGGCCATCTGCAGTGGCCCTGCCCCACCGCCATAGTCGACGAAACGCCAGCCTGCCACCGTTATTCGCTGGGGAACCCGAGCCCCCTCTCTCGGAGGCTCACATATCCTCCCCTGGCCAACACCACGTGGTCTAACACCTCAACGCCCAAAAGCTCCCCTGCCTGGATCAACTGGCCGGTGATGGCCACATCCTCAGGGCTAGGTTCAGGGTCGCCAGAAGGGTGGTTGTGGACCACCACTATAGCTGGACATCCCTCCCTTACCGCCTCCCGGAACACTTCCGCCACCCGCACTTGCGCCGAGTTGACGCTCCCTTTGTATACCTCCGTAACCCCTAAGACGTGGTTGCGAGTGCTTAGGAGGATGACCCGAAGGTGTTCCTGCTCTAGAAGGGCCATATGGGCAAGGAGCCGGGCCACGTCCTGAGGAGAACGCACCACAGGCCTCTCGTGGGGCGATGAGGCCAACAGGCGCTTACCCAGCTCTAAGGCCGCCTTGATCTGGGCCACCTTGGCCTCCCCCATGCCGTGGAAGGAGCATAACTCACCAAAGGAGGCCCTATCTAGCCCACCTAGGCCCTGAAAATGCGCCAGAAGCCGCGTGGCCAAAGCTATAGCGCTCTCCTTGTCCGATCCCACGCGCAATATGATGGCCAGAAGCTCGCTGTCGGAGAGGCCTTGGGGCCCATACTGGCGCAACCGCTCCCGCGGCCTTTGTAAGCTGGGCAAGTCCTTAATGCGCACATGGTATTCAGGCCCGCTCATGGCCCCTCCGGTATCTGGATCACCTGCCCTGGAACAAGGTAGTCCGAATCGGAAAGGCCGTTAAGCTGGGCTATCCTCTGAGCGAATTCCAATAGGTCAGCGCCAGGGGATAAAAATAGTTGGGCTATCCGGTATAGGGTGTCCCCCTCCTGGACCACGTACTCCCTAAAAGCCGGAGTAGGGCTCGGCGTCGGCGAAAAGGACGGTGAGGGAGAAGGAGGGGGCGACGCAGATGCAAGAGGTGCTGTAATCGCCTCCCCGCGGACTTGGGGCAGGGGTCCTACCTCGCCTGATGAGGGCAGCCCAGGTGGGCTTACTAGGAGCCATAAGGCTACCGCAGCCGCAACCATGAGGGCCAAGAGGGAGCCTGTATAAACCACAGGGCTGGGGAGACCGCGCTCTGGGTCACCACAGGCCGCGCATATCGTCTCTGGCGCTAGCCTATGGGCCTCACAGTACGGGCGCCCGCACTGGACACAGCGACCTATAGCCCCTCGCCCACACAGGTAGCATACCACGCCCTTAAGTATAACCCTATGGCCAGGGGCTCTACTTCAGCTCTACTGTGGCGCCAGCTTCCCGCAGCTTAGAGGCTATCGCCTCGGCCTCCTCCTTGGAGATACCCTCTTTGATAGTAGCGGGGGCGCTCTCTACCAGGTCCTTCGCCTCCTTCAGGCCTAGCCCTGGCACTACCTCGCGAACCGCCTTGATCACGTTAATCTTGTTGGCCCCTATCTCCTTGAGGATGACCGTCCATTCGGTCTTCTCCTCCACGGCAGGGGCCGGCGCCTCTGCTGGGGCAGCTGGTGCACTCATTACTGGGGCAGCCGCTACTGCCACAGGTGCGGCCGGGCTAATGCCAAACTCCTCCTGCAGGCGCTTGCTCAGGTCTCGTAACTCCAGCAGGTTCATCTGCCTGATAAGTTCTAAGACCTGCTCTACCCGCTCTGAGCTAGTAGTGACCATAGCTTCACCCCCTCTTACGATGTCCTTTCCTCTAACTGGCGCATGCGAGCGGCTATGAGGGAGGGCAGCTGGGAAAGGAGGCCCTCCAAAAGGCTGACCAGCTCCGTAAAGGGCCATTCCAGCACAGCCAGCAAGGAGGCCATGGGCCCTTGAAGTTGGCCCAAAAGCTCGGCCAGCAGCTGGGAACGTGGGGGCAATTGGGCCAACTCCCTCAGTGCCTCGGGCCCCAGGACGGTGCCGTCCATTATCGCCCCACGGACGACTAGTCCCGCTGGGGCACCGCGTAAGTTCTCCTCCAAAACTTTGGCCGTCTCTACTGGGTCACCGTAGGTGAAGATGACGGCAGTAGGCCCTTCCACCACCCGGACGATCTCTTCCTTATGGGCCTGTTGGGCAGCCAAGCGCAAGAGGGTGTTCTTTACTACTCGGTACTCCATCCCCGCCTGGCGCAGGCGGTGACGAAGCTGGTTGATCTCAGCCACTGTAATGCCGGAGAAGCTCACGCTCACCGTCATGGTGGCCTTCTCTAGCTTCTCCTTCAGCTCTTGGACCAGTTGTACCTTCTCCGGCTTGGGCACGTCCTCCTCCTACTAAAACATTTTTGGCGCCCACCCGGCAGGGCAGACGCCAAGGCATAGGAAGGGTAACCCTTTTCAGCCTCGGCGGGCCCCCCAGACGGGATTTAAGCCTTGCGCACCCGCTTTCTTCGGCCCGACGCTTATTATACGGCCACCATCTGGGGCAAAGAAAGGGTGGCCGCTAGGTCCAGCTTTATCCCAGGGCTCATGGTGCTGGCTATGGCGATGGCGCGAATGAACTGGCCCTTGGCCCCAGGCGGCCTCGCCTTCACGATGGCATCGATAGCGGCCGCCAGGTTGTCAAGGATGGCCTTGGTAGGGAAGCTGAGCTTCCCTATGGGCAGGTGAAGGAGGGCAGTCCGGTCCAG
Source organism: Chloroflexota bacterium (assembly GCA_030550295.1). Classification (GTDB taxonomy): domain Bacteria; phylum Chloroflexota; class Dehalococcoidia; order SM23-28-2; family HRBIN24; genus JAVVHA01. The sequence continues at coordinate 5,901 of JAUQPQ010000010.1, read as the reverse complement.
ACGGAACTCTACTCGGCCTTGTTTGGCCGCCCCAATGGCCCGAGGGAGGTCTGGGGCGTCTATCACGGTGCCGGCCCTAGGGTTGGGCATCAGACCCCGCGGCCCCAGGATACGACCTAGGCGGCTCACCTTCCCCATCATCTCCCTGGTGGCCAGGGCTACATCGAAGTCCAGAAATCCTCCTTCTATCCTTTTTATAAGATCATCTCCTCCCACCACGTCCGCCCCTGCCTCTTCGGCTATCCGGGCAGCCTCCCCCTCAGCGAAGACAAGGACGGTCACCTTCCTGCCCAGGCCATGGGGTAACACTACCACCCCCCTCAGTTGCTGGTCGGCGTGGCGGGGGTCCAGATTGGTGCGCACGTGTAATTCTACCGTCTCATCAAATTGGGCATAGGAGATAGACTTGAGGAGTTCAATAGCCTCCTCTGGCGTGTAGGTGCGGGTGCGGTCTACCTTGCCCCGCGCCATTAGGTATTTCCTTCCCCTCTTGGCCATAGCCCTTACCCCCTCAGCCCTCCACCGTTACGCCCATAGAGCGGGCAGTCCCCTCTACCATGCGCATGACTGCCTCCAGGTCGGCGGTGTTAAGGTCTTTCAGCTTGATCTCTGCGATGCGCCTCACCTGTTCCCTAGTGAGCTTGCCCACCTTCTCCCGCTTAGGGTTGGAAGAGCCCTTCTCAATCCCCAGCTCCCTCTTAATGAGGTCTGATACTGGCGGCGTCTTGAGGACGAAGGTGAAAGACCTGTCCTCGTAAATGGTTATCTCTACGGGTACGATGCTTCCCGCCATGGAAGCGGTGCGTTCGTTGTACTCCTTGACGAAGGCCATGATGTTGACGCCGTGCTGGCCCAGGGCCGGGCCTACAGGCGGCGCCGGCGTAGCCTTGCCCGCCTCTAGCTGTAGCTTCACTACCGCGCGCACCTTCTTGGCCATAACTGTTCTTCCACCCTTGCCAGGATCCCCTGTTAGAGCCGTTCCACCTGCATGAAGTCCAGTTCCACAGGGGTGTCCCGCCCAAAGAAGGAGACGAGCACCCTTACCTTCCCCTTCTCTAGGTTGATCTCCTCCACCGTGCCTATGAAGTCCTGGAAGGGGCCTTCAGTAATGCGCACCGACTCCCCAACCTGGAACCCCACCCGCACCCAGGGCTCGGCGGAGCGCATCTGCCCAATGATGTTGCGCAGCTCCTCCTCGTCTAGGGGGACAGGTTGGGCTCGGGCCCCCACAAAGCCTGTGACGCCTGGGGTATTGCGGATGACCAGCCAGGCCCGGTTGGCTTTCTCCCTCTCCTCAGGGGTCATGCTAGGACGGTTCATGTCTATGGCTTGGATAAACAGGTAGCCAGGGGCAAGCTTGCGGCGCACCTTCCGCCTTTGCCCCTTCCTGATCTCTATCTCCTCCACCTGCGGGATGAGGACGTGAAAGATGAGGTCGCCCACATCCATGGAGCGGATGCGCTGCTCCAGGTTGATCTTTACTTTCTCCTCATACCCCGAGTAAGTGTGGACAACGTACCAGCGACGATCTGGGTGGAAGATCTCCTCGTCGGTAAGGCCTTCCAGGAGGTCTGATTGTGCCTCCTCGGGAAGTGCCTCCCTTATGGACTCTTTACGGCGGCGGGCCATAGCTAGCGAATGATGAGCTTATCTATTAGCCAGGCGAAGCCGTAGTCTATCCCTCCCAAGATCGCCCCCACTACTATAGCCACCACAATGACTACCAAGGTGAGGTGATAGGTTTCCTGGCGGGAGGGCCAAGTGACCTTACGCAACTCGGTGACCACCTCTAAAAATAGAGGGGGTACGAAGCGCAGGACACCCCGTGGACGTGGGTGTGCCGCCGTCCGGCTCGGTAACCGGGGCGGCTTTTTTTGGCCCTTTGGCTGCACCAACACGGGATGTCTGCGAAGAGCCCGGTTCATCCCCTAATTTCCCCTGCCTTCTATTGTAGCCTACCTTGCCTCGCGGTGGGGTAGGTGACGGCGGCACCGAGGGCAGTACTTGCGCAACTCCAGCCGGTCGGGGTCGTTGCGACGGTTCTTGGTAGTGGTGTAGTTACGCCTCCGGCACTCGGTGCAGGCCAAGTGAATTATGATCCTGTCACCCTTTTTCTTCGCCAAGGCCCTACTCGACGATGTTAGTGATGACGCCTGCGCCTACCGTGCGGCCTCCCTCGCGGATGGCGAAGCGCATCCCCTCCTCCAGGGCCACCGGGTACATCAATTCCACGCGCAGATTAATGTTGTCCCCAGGCATCACCATCTCTACCCCTCCTGGCAGGATGATGGTGCCAGTGACGTCGGTGGTGCGGATGTAAAACTGAGGCTTGTAGCCACTGAAGAAGGGAGTGTGGCGTCCACCCTCTTCCTTGGACAGGACATATACCTGGGCCTCAAACTTGGTGTGGGGCTTGATGGAGCCTGGGGCGGCCAACACCATGCCCCTCTCCACCTCGTCCCTTTCAACGCCCCGCAATAGGACCCCCACGTTGTCCCCTGGCAAAGCCTCGTCCAAGGTCTTCCTGAACATCTCAATGCTAGTAGCTACCGTGCGCCGAGGATCAGGGGAGAAGCCGATGATCTCTACCTCTTCGCCAGGGTGAAGGGTACCTCTCTCTACTCGGCCTGTGACTACTGTGCCTCGCCCCTTAATGCCAAATACGTCCTCAATAGGCATAAGGAATGGCCGGTCGGCAGGCCGTACAGGCACCGGTATATGGTTGTCTAAGGCCTCCATAAGCTCCCAAATGCACTGGAATTCGGGGGCGTTGGGGTCAGTGCTCTGGGACTCCATCGCCTTGAGGGCGCTACCCCTTATGACGGGAACCTCATCGCCAGGATAGCCGTACTTGTTGAGAAGATCCCTCACCTCTAGCTCCACCAAGTCTAGGAGCTCGGGATCGTCTACCATGTCTACCTTGTTCATAAAGACGACGATGGCCGGCACCTCCACCTGCCGCGCCAGAAGGACGTGCTCCCGGGTCTGGGGCATTGGGCCGTCGTTGGCCGCCACCACCAGGATGGCGCCGTCCATCTGGGCGGCACCGGTAATCATGTTCTTGATGTAGTCGGCATGGCCAGGGCAGTCGATGTGGGCGTAGTGGCGATTCTCCGTCTCATACTCCACGTGGGCAATGGCGATGGTTATCCCCCTGGCCCGCTCCTCGGGCGCCTTGTCGATGCTGTAGAAGTCGCGGTATTCGGCCAGGCCCTTAAGGGAAAGGGCTTTAGTTATGGCCGATGTAAGGGTGGTCTTTCCGTGGTCGATATGACCTATGGTGCCCACGTTGACGTGGGGCTTGGTGCGGATGAACTTTTGTTTGGCCATCTCCCCTTCCTCCTGTTCAGCTCGAATAGGCTTTTATCTACCAAAGTTGGAGCCCACAGCCGGATTCGAACCGGCGACCTCGCCCTTACCAAGGGCGTGCTCTACCACTGAGCTATGTGGGCCCCTCATGGTGGCGGGGGCAGGATTCGAACCTGCGTAGCCCATCTCAGGGCGCCTGGTTTACAGCCAGGTGCGTTTGGCCGCTCCGCCACCCCGCCAACCCTTGGCCCCTGGAGCCCAAGGCGGGATTCGAACCCGCAACCTGGCGATTACAAGTCGCCTGCGCTACCGTTGCGCCACTTGGGCCCTAGTCTCCCTAAGGGCCATGCCTAAGTATAGAGGGAGCCCCCGAAAGCGTCAAGGAACCTATCAACCAACCCCCTCATCACGCCATCGCCATCGCGTCCCTTGGGGGGTGTCTTCTAAAGCGACCCCCATGACCGCTAGGCGGGCCCTTATGGTGTCTGCCAGATGGTACAGCTTCTGCTCCCTCAGCTCTTGCCGCACCTGCACTAACAACTCAATGAAGGGTGTGGCGTCGACCCTAACAGGGGATGGCTCCTGAAGACGCAAGCCTAACAACCCCGCCAGCTCCCGCAACGCCGCCTGCCCTGCTCTTGTGTCTTGCCCTTCATCGCGGGCACGGTTGATGGCTCTTGCCAGATCGAAGAGGACAGCTAAGGCCTGGGGGGTGGAAAGGTCATCGTCCATAGCCTCCTCAAAGCGACGGCGATAAGGTGCCGGGTCCATCTCCTCCTCCCCCTCCCCCTCCTCCAAGTAGGCAGCCAGGCGCAACCTCTCGGCCCCGGCGCGGGCCCCTCTCAACGCCTCCTCCGAATAGGTGAGGGGGCTACGGTAATGGGAGCTGAGAACGAAGATGCGTATGGCATCGGCCCCGTAGCGCTCCAAGGCCTCATCAATGGGTACCAGGTTGCCCAGATGACGGGTCATCTTCTCAGGGCTCTCCGGCAGACGCATGAGGCCATGATGCATCCAAAAGCGGACAAAGGGCTTCTCGCCCGTGTAAGCCTCGCTCTGGGCGATCTCGTTCTCATGGTGGGGAAAGATAAGGTCTTGGCCTCCACCGTGGATATCCAAGGGCTGGCCCAGGTACTTTAGGGACATGGCAGAACACTCTATATGCCATCCTGGGCGGCCAGGGCCGAAGGGGCTGGGCCAAGAGGGCTCCCCCTCCCTGGCCCCCTTCCATAGGGCGAAGTCAGCCGGATGCTCCTTCCCCTCCCCAGGCTCTACCCGTGCCCCTGCCAGAAGGGACTCCAGACGGCGGCCCGATAGCTTGCCGTAGTCAGCAAAGCGCAGGACACGAAAATAGACGTCGCCTCCCGCCTGATAGGCGTACCCTCGGTCCATAAGCCCCTGGATCATCTCGATCATGGCCGGGATCTCCTCAGTGGCCCTAGGATAGACGTGGGCCCTCTGAACCCCTAACGCGTCCATCTGGCGGAAGAAGAGGGAGATATGCTCCTGGGCCAGATCATGTATGGTGCGGCCCAGGGCCCGGGCCCTAAGTATGATGTTGTCCTCTATGTCGGTGAAGTTCTGGACGTGTAACACCTTGTACCCCTTGTATTCTAGGTAGCGACGCAAGACATCGAAGATGATGTAGCTCATAGCATGGCCCAGATGACAAGGGGCGTAGAGGTTAGGGCCGCACACATACATGCGCACCTCTTCTCCCCGGGGGACAAATTCCTCTATCCGACGACTAAGGGTGTTGTATAACCTCATGGCCTCTTATCTTAGGATGCCTGCACTGCAAGGAAGAGGCAACGGCCCTAGTGGCCTTGGCGTCCCTTGGCGGCCAAAAGCGCCGCCAGCTCCTTCTCTAAGGTCGCCAATCGCTCTTCCAAACTTTCTAGCCTTTCGGCTAGCGCCCTCAAGGCGTCCCATTCAGGATCGGGCAGGCGGAGGACAGTGTCGTTGCCAGGGTCGTGAAAGGCTACCACGTGGCCTGGTACTCCCACCACCGTAGCATTGGGAGGCACGTTGGAGACGACTACCGAGCCGGCCCCAATCTTGGCGTTATCGCCAATGGTGACAGCACCTATGATCTTGGCCCCTGCCCCTACCACCACGTTGTTCCCCAAGGTGGGGTGGCGTTTGGTGCGCTTGGTGCTCGTCCCCCCAAGAGTCACCCCTTGGTAAAGGTGACAGTTGTCGCCTATCTCCGCTGTCTCCCCTATCACTACTCCCATCCCATGGTCGATGAATAGCCCATCCCCTATCTTCGCCCCAGGATGGATCTCGATGCCAGTAAGGAACCGGGAGATGTGGGACACAATGCGGGCCAAAAGGCGCATTCGTCGCTTATATAGGAAATGTGCAAGCCGGTGGAATTGACGCGCATGGAACCCCGGATAGCAAAGGATGACCTCCCAGGCGCTGGTGGCCGCTGGATCCCTCTCTAGGGCTGCCTGTATATCCTGTTTTATGCTCTCCCACAGCCCCACTTCATACCTCCTCCAAGATGGCCACCGCTAGGGCAGCCATGCCCTGGCCCTGCCCCAGCTCACCCAGACCCTCTGGGCTCTTGGCCTTTATATTGACCCG
>JAUQPQ010000092.1 GCA_030550295.1 Chloroflexota bacterium | reverse complement strand
CAAAGGACGAAGGACCTGCACCCAGTGCAGAAGACGGGTAAAGACCTCCCTAAAGGGCCGGCCGTTCACTATGATCTGGCCCCCTTGACCTGCCGGAGCTTCAAACAGCTTCACGCGGGCGGTGGCCATCTTGCGGCGGCCTATGCCCTCAATGTAGCGCCCAGAAAAGGGCGAGATCGTTCTGGTTCCTGTCTCCTGGGTCATGGCCCTTAGCTTCCCTCCCTGCCACTGGCGATGACGCTTTCGCTCCACCTAACTTGAGCTTCGTGAGGATGTTCAGGCCCTGGATACACCTTTAGGCGACGCAGAAGCTGGCGTCCTAGTCGGTTCTTGGGCAGCATCCCCTTCACCGCTAGCTTCACCACCCGCTCAGGGTGCCTGGCGAGCATCTCCCTCAGGGGGATCTCCTTTAGGCCCCCCATGTAGCCGGAGTGGCGGTGGTAGAGCTTCTGTAAAAGTTTCTTGCCCGTCACCCTCACTTTGGCAGCGTTGATCACCACCACGTAATCGCCCACAGGCAGGTGAGGGGTATAGGTGGGCTTGTGTTTGCCCATAAGGAGCCGCGCCACCTGGGCTGCCAGCCGTCCCAGGACTTGGCCCTGGGCGTCTATCACATGCCAAAGGTGTAAGAGCTCCTTTTCTTTAGGCTGGTAGGTCTTGAGTCGTTTCAACGCCATGGCCAAATATCTCCTCGTCATAGTATACCCGCATAAGGCACAAACCGTGAGGAGGGGCAGCCCAATAGGCTGCTCCCGGGGGGCGATGCTGCAGCCACTCCACTAGCACGGATAAAGGCAGGCGCCCCTTTCCTATCTCTATTAGGGCGCCTACGGTGCGCCGCACCTGCTGGGGGAGGAAGGCGTTGGCCTCCATATCCAAGAATACCAAGTTACCCCGCCACCACAGGTGGCAGCGGTAGACATGGCGGATAGTCCTCCTGTTGAAGGCAGGGGTGGTAAAGGCTGCAAAATCATGCTCTCCCTCTAAGAGGGAGGTAGCCTGGGCCATAGCTTCCAGGTCTAGAGGGCCTGGCACATGCCAAGCGAAGCGCCGCAGTAAGACCAGGCGGGCTGGGCGCAGGCACATGGTATAGCGGTACCATCGCCTGCGGGCGTGGCCTCGCACATTGAGGGAGATGGGCACCTCAGCTGCCGCTAGTACAGCGATATCCTCGGGCAGGTAGCGGTTGAGCCCATCTACAAAGGTGTAGGAGGGATAGGGACGCTGGGTGAGGAAAGATGCCACCTGCCCCTTGGCATGGACGCCGGCATCGGTACGGCCAGCCATCGTCACCCGCCTCTTCTCCCCTGTAAGGCGGTAGATAGCTTCTTCCAATGCCCCCTGGATGGTGGGAGTATTGCCTTGGAGCTGAGAGCCAGCGTAAGCTGTCCCTTCATATTCCACTAGGAGGGCGATGCGACGTTCCTCTGTCACTTCGGTTTTAGCTGGCTTCTTGGGAGGCTAGTGGCGAGTCCACCAGCTCTAATTGGACCAGGCGGGCGCCATCGCCTTGGCGCGGGCCAAGCTTGATGATGCGGGTGTAGCCACCAGGGCGCTGGGAATAGCGGGGCCCTAGCTCGTTGAACAGTTTTCGTACCACCTTCTTGTCGTACAGGAAGGCCAAGGCGCGACGCCGGGCACTCAGGTCGTTCCTTTTAGCAAGGGTGATCATCTTCTCGGCCAAGCCTCGCACCTCCTTCGCCTTGGCCTCGGTGGTGACTATCCTTTCGTGACGCAATAGCTCCGTCACCTGGTTACGGAGGAGGGCCAGGCGGTGGTCAGTGGGCCTGCCTAGTTTGCGCCCGTCTATCTGATGGGCCATAGGCCTATTCCTCCTTTTTCTCTTCCTCCAGCCGTGCCTTGACCTCCCACAGCTTGGCTAGCCTTGGGTCTATCCCCTCCAGGGCGGCAGCCTCGGGAGATGGGGCCGCCTCCTCAGACGTGGCTTGGGGGACCTCCACCTCAGTGGCAGCTGCCATCTCCTCCTCGAGAGCTTCCCCTTCTACCAACCTTTCAGGGGGCTGTCTCTCAACCCCAGCTGCCGGCAGGATGCCAAACTCCTCTAAACGCTGGCGCACCTCTTCGTACGACTTGGGGCCAAAGTTGCGTAGGGACAAGATCTCGTCCTCCGTTAGCTCCAGGAGTTCGCCCACGGTAGAGATCCCTGTGCGACGGAGGGCGTTATAAGTGCGGATGGACAGGCCTAGCTCACCTATGGGCATGTTGCGCTGCTCCTCGGTAAGGAGGAGCCCAGCGCCTATGCCCCGGGAGATCACGGGGACCGGTGGCTTACCCACCTGGGCCACGGCAGTCATGTGATCCCTTAGGATCTCGGCCGCTTTCCTTATGGCCTCTACTGCCTCTATAGAACCGTCGGTCCACACTTCTAGCACAAGGGAATCGTACTGAGTACCTTGGGGAGACCTTCGGGGTTGCACTTGGTAGCCCACTTTGCGCACCGGCGAAAAGACGGCGTCTATAGCCATAAAGCCTATGGGGAGGTTGTCCCCTTGGCCAGCCGGTCGGAACCCCCGGCCGATCTCCACCTTCATCTCAGCGTAGATCCTCGCCTCAGACGAGTCGATGGTGAGGAGATGTTGTTGAGGGTTAACGATCTGAAGGTGCTCAGGGGTTAGAAGGTCTGCCGCCGTTACTTCCCCTTCCCGGCCTTGGACGTCCAAGATGATGGTGCCGGGTCGGAGGGCTAAGGGCCGTATGCGCACCTGCTTCAGGTTAAGAAGGAATTCGATGGCGTCCTCCTTCACGTGGGGGATGGTGGAGAACTCATGGAGGAGCCCTTCCACCCTGACCCTGGTAATGGCTGCTCCCGGCAGGGAGCTGAGTAACACCCTTCGCAGGCTGTTACCCAGGGTGATCCCAAACCCAACCATAAGGGGCGAAATGGTAACTTTGGCGTAACTCCCCTTGTCTTCCTCGATCTCCACCCTGGGTAGCTCAATAAGCTCCTGTTGGGTCAAGGCCAACCCACCTCCCTTCCCGCTACTACCGAGAGTAGTACTCCACTATGGAGGCCGTGTCGAAGGGGACCGCCATCTCTGCTATCTGAGGCTCTTGCAGGACACGGCCCCTCATAGAGCCCTCATCCATACTCAACCACAATGGGATAGGCCGAGCTCCCACCATGGCCTTCGCCTCCTCAAAGAGATGGCTGCGCTGCCCCCTGGGCGTCCAACTCACTTCGTCGCCAGGACGCAACAGTATGGAGGGGATATCCGCCTTGCGACCGTTGACGGCGATGTGGCCATGACGGACTATCTGCCGCGCCTGGGCGCGAGACTGGGCCCAACCCAGACGATAGACTACGTTGTCCAGGCGCCTTTCCAGAAGCTTCACCAGGTTTTCGCCGGTGGGCCCCTTTCGGCGCCGAGCTTCAGCGAAGAAACGGCGGAACTGGCGCTCCAGGACGCCGTAGATGTAGCGGGCCTTCTGCTTCTCCCTCAGCTGTAGGCCCCGGTCGCTTAGGCGCTGGCGCCGTAGGGGCCCGTGCTGCCCAGGAAAATAGGGACGCTTCTCAAAGGGACACTTTTCCGTATAGCACTTCTCGCCCTTTAGGTATAGCTTTTCGCCCACGCGCCGACAAAGACGGCATACGGGGCCTGTATATCTCGCCATCTCCCTTTCCTCCTGCTATACGCGCCGTCGCTTGGGGGGACGACAACCGTTGTGGGGTATAGGGGTCACATCCCTTATAGCTGTTACTTGCAGCCCTGCCGCCTGCAGCGCCCGAATGGCTGGCTCCCTTCCTCCCCCAGCCCCCTTTACTAAGACCTCCACCTGACGCATGCCGTGTTCCATCGCCTTGCGGGCCGCCGCCTCGGCGGCGACGCTAGCAGCATAGGGCGTACCCTTACGGGACCCCTTGAACCCCACCGTGCCACTACTAGCCCAGGTTATGACGTTGCCCTGGAGGTCAGTAATGGTGATGATGGTGTTGTTAAAGGTGGACTGGATATAAGCCCGTCCTACAGGGACGTTCTTTCGCTCCCGTCGACGAGGGCCTCCCTTACGCTGCGCCATCTCCTCACCTACTCCTACTTCCTTACTTTAGCCCGCCGCTTGCCCGCTACCGTCTTGCGGGGCCCCTTGCGAGTGCGGGCATTGGTCCTGGTCCTCTGGCCCCGCACCGGCAGGCCCCGACGGTGCCTTATCCCCCGATAGCAATTGATCTCTATAAGGCGTTGAATGTCCTGGCGCATCTGCGCCCTTAGCTCCCCTTCCACCTTAAAGTTGCGATCGATGAACTCGCGGATGCGGGAAAGCTCTTCATCGGTAAGGTCTTTCACCTTCTTGGCGGGATCTACCCCTGTGTGACGGCAGATCTCTAGGGCCCGAGTGCGCCCAATCCCATATATGTAAGTGAGGGAAATTGCTACTTGCTTATCGTTGGGGATGTCTACACCAGCGATACGTGCCATATCCCTCTCCTAGCCTTGCCTCTGCTTGTGACGGGGATTTTCGCAGATGATATAAACCACGCCTTTACGACGCACCACCTTGCACTTAGGGCATCGCCGCTTGACAGAGGGACGCACCTTCATCCTTGCCCCTCAGTGGCACGGAAGCGGTATGTGATGCGCCCCCGGCTCAGATCATAGGGGGAAAGCTCCACAAGCACCCTGTCTCCAGGCAAGACGCGTATAAAGTGCATGCGCATCTTGCCCGAGGCATGGGCAAGGACCAAGTGACCGTTAGCCAGCTCTACCCGGAACATAGCGTTGGGTAGAGCTTCCTTCACTATCCCCTCCACCTCTATAGTCTCCTTCTTGGCCATATCTTTCCTAGGCCTGTCACCTCCAGCGCCAAATTTTTATTATAAGCCCTTCTTCCCCTCTCATGGCAAGGTTAGGACCAGGGCCTCGCCATCGGTTATGGCGATGGTGTGCTCAAAGTGGGCGGAGAGGCTGCCATCTACGGTGCGCACCGTCCAGCCATCGGGGTCGCGGCGGGTGCGCCATGTCCCCATGTTCACCATAGGCTCTATGGCGATAACCATGCCTGGCCGCAGCTCTAGCCCCTTTCCTGGCTCACCGTAGTTAGGGATTTGCGGGTCTTCATGCATCTGCCTGCCCACACCGTGGCCCACGTACTCCCTGACCACCGAGAAGCCTTGGGACTCCACGTAGCTCTGGATGGCGTAACCTATGTCGCCTACCCTTGCCCCTGCCCTAGCTGCCTTTATCCCCCGCCACAAGGCCTCTCGCGTCACATCTATAAGGCGTTGGGCCTCAAGGCTTATGCGGCCCACGCCAATGGTAACGGCGGCATCGGCCACAAAGCCCTTGTAGGTGCAGCCTAGGTCAATGCTTACAATGTCCCCCTCCTGGAAAGGACGGTCACCAGGGATGCCGTGGACGATCTTATCGTTGACCGATATGCATACGGTGGCGGGATAGCCATGATAGCCCAAAAAGGTGGGTACCACTCCCCTACGGCTGAACTCCCTGCGCACCAGCTGGTCCAGCTCCTTCTCCCTAACACCGGGACGCACGTGTTCCACCAAGAGCTGGAGGACCTGGGCCACATGGCGCCCCGCCTCCCGCATAATGGCTATCTCTTCCTTAGACTTGATCTCGATGGCCATGAGCCGTCATCCCCTCCTATAAGCCCCTATGACGGCTAAGAGCTCGTGAGTCACCTGGGAGATCTCCCGGGTGCCGTCTACTTCGCGCAGCTTGTTCTGGTTGCGATAATATGTTAGCAGTTCTTCCAGCTGCCCCTTATTCACCTCTAGGCGACGGCGCACCACCTCAGGCCTGTCATCTTCCCGCTGGTAGAGGGACGTGCCACAGTTATCACACACCCCGGGGGTTCGGGGAGGGGAGTAGACTTGGTGATAAACGGCGCCGCAGCTAGGACAGCTCCACCGGCCCGAAAGCCTTCTCACCAGCTCCCCCTCGGGCACGTGCAAGTAGA
>JAUQPQ010000091.1 GCA_030550295.1 Chloroflexota bacterium | reverse complement strand
TAGCAACGATAGAAGTCTAGTACGTCCCACAGCCCCTCATCGCCTGAGGCGCTTATGTAGGCCTCTACGAAGTCCCTAGCCAGATCGGGACGGCCCCGGTTCTCCAGGTCCATGGCCAGAAAGCCTACGTCTCCTGCTACGTCGGTGTAACGGAGGCGACGGCTGAACTCGATGCAGTCCATAATGCAGATCTCCCCTGTAGGGGACAGGGCGATGCTTTCACAGCGTAGATCGCCGTGGCACTCCCGCACCCTTCCCTCTCTGGCCCTTTTCTCCAACAGGTCTCGACGTCGGCGCAAAAACCATGTGACATATCCTTTCAGGAGGTGGTCCTGTTGGGGCGTGATGGTCTGCCCCACCATCTCCCGCCACTGGGCGAAGTTCTCGCGCCAGGCGTAGCCGATGGCCCAGGTGCCCAAGCGCGCTATATGAGGGCTAGTAGGGGCGCAGGCGTGGGTCTGGGCCAAATGCTCCCCTATCCTCCTTACAAGGCTAGAAGTGGCCTCCCCAGAGATTACCAAGTAGTCCAACATCGCCTCGCGAGGAATGCGGCGCATCTTTACGGCATAATCTACTACCCGCCCTGGCCCCCCTACCCTGAGGCCCCCCTTGCCCAGACAGATGGGCACTACCCCCTCATATACCCCATGGCAGTAGCGTCGGTTTAGCTCCACCTCACGCCGACAGTAATAGTGGCGGCGCCGCAGGGTAGAGTAATTTAGGAACCCAAGGTCCAAGGGTTTCTTCACCTTGTACGCCCACTGCCCAGCAAGGAATACCCAGGAGATGTGCGTCTCCACCACCTCCACCCTGTCCACCAGATGCGGATACGCCGCCGGCTCCATAAGGCCCTCTGATATCAGCATCCCTCCCTCCATAACACCCCGAAGTATAGCACCTTCCCTCATCCTAAACTATGATAAGGTTATTATCAGGATAATTGACAACATTATACACGACATTGTAAAATGGGGGAGAGGAGGTGAGGTAGCCGTGGAGAAGCTGGTTAGATGCCCCAGGTGTCAGGGGATGATGTACCTGGAGCGGATGGTGGGCTCCGAGGTAGATCTGGTGTGCATCCAGTGCGGCTATCGCCTCCCCTTGGTGTCTGAGGCGGTAGTGGCCAAAGCCACCTAATGGCCTGGCAAGAGGTCCCTGTAGTTACGGTCTTTTTGCTTCGCCGGGGTCCTGGGGGAGATTCGGTCCTCCTTCTGCGGCGTAGCCGTCGAGTAGGAACCTATCGTGGTCGGTGGGCTGGGGTGAGCGGCTACCTAGAGGGGGAACCTCTAGCCCAGGCCATGAAGGAGTTGGCCGAGGAGACAGGGCTAGGGGATGGGGATGTGGAGCTGGTGAGGGTTGGCCCTCCCATCTTGGCTCCCGACCCACGCCTTAAGAGGCGATGGATAGTCCATCCCTTCCTCATGGCCCTGAGAAAGGGGCGCAAGGTCTGCTTGGACTGGGAACACGTGGCGGCCCGCTGGGTAAGGCCGTCTTCCGTCTTCACGTATCCAACGGTGCCCCGCCTCCCTGAGGTACTCCATAGCGTCTATCCCTTAGTGCCCGAGAAGGTATGGCAACTGGCCCTAGCTATAGCCCAAGACAGGCGACGGGGGGCCGGCGAGTTAGCGGCTGCTGCCATCGAGGCCGTGGCGGAGGTGGCACAAGAAAGCCCGAGGGCCCTGCGCCCTGCGGCCTGCCTGTTGGCCCGGGCCCGGCCTGGGATGCCTGGCATCGCCATGGCCATAGCCCACGCCTATAGTGGTGCCCGTTTTGCTGCCGATCCTGCGGCGGCCATAAGGGGCTTCGCTAGCCGGCGGCAGGAGCTAATTGGGCGCCTCATCTCTTCCGCCTCTCAGGTCCTCCCTCAAGGCCCCATCCTCACCTATAGCCGCAGCTCCACCGTTGAGGCCGTCCTTTTGAGTTGCCGCCCGCCTCGGGTCATCGTTAGCGAGGGCCGTCCTCTCATGGAAGGGGTAGAGCTGGCCCGTCGACTGGCCCAGGCCGGCCTAGAGGTGGAGCTCGTCACTGAGGCGCAGTTGGGCGAGGCGATAAAAGAAGGGGTGGCGGTGCTTGTGGGGGCAGATGCAGTTCTGCCAGATGGAAGCATCGTCAACAAGGTGGGGACAAAGGCCCTCGCCCTCTTAGCCAGGGAAAGGAGGATCCCCTTTTATGTGGCCGTTGAGACGGCCAAGGTGCTGTCATTGACCCTGGTCCGCTCCCTCTTCTGGGAGGAGGGAGAGCCGCAGGAGGTCGCTTCCCACCTGCCAGACACTGTAGAGGTGCGTAACCTCTACTTTGATATCACTCCTGGTCGCTGGATCAGCGCTTACCTAACGGAGCATGGACTCCTAGATAGGCGTCGTCTCGTCTCCTTCGTCCCTGCCGCAACTAGAGTCTGGCGCGCTCTCATGGGAAAGGCGGACGGCCTAGTTTGAAAAAGGGCCCCTCTTTAAACTGAAGATAAAATCCATGACCGATTTGGACTTGTTAGCCCGTCGGTTGGAGGAAGGCAAAGAGGCCCTCCTTTTAGCCCTGGCAGGTGTAGGTCCTGAGGAGTTCGTCTGGGAAGATGAGCAGGGGCGGTCGTTGCGGCGCCTTTTGGAAGGAGCGGTAGATGCCCTCAACCTGCACTGGGGGCGTCTTCTGGCGTTGGCCCTAGGGCTGCCGCCAGTGCCTTGCATCGCCCCTGCCCAGTTCGCATCGGCCCGGGAGGCGGTCCTGGTCCTTCAGGTGGCCCATCGGCGCTTGCTGAACCTCCTCCATCCCCTTAGCCCGGAGGAGCTGAAGAGGGAGGCGGTAACCCCTGAAGGGAGGCAGGTACGGGTTGTGGAGATATTGGCCATGGTAGCTGGACAGTATGAAGAGTGGGCAAAGGAGATACGCTTCCTAAGGCAGAGCTACGCTGCCGGTGGCAGAAAGGGATGATGCTGCCTTCAGGGATCTTCGTTCAGGGCCAGGGGCCCCCCTTAGGGATCGCCCACGCATACGGCAACCGGAGGGACCTCCTAAATGCGGCCCTTCAGGCTGGGGTAGACATGGTGGAGTGTGACGTCTGGTTCCAGGGGGGACGCTTCTGGGCGAGGCATGAGAGGCGATTGGGCTTCTTGCCCCTACTGGTGGACTGGCGTCGCCATGCCTGTCATGGCATGGGGGGCCTTTCCTTGCCGTTGGGCCCCTTCTACATACGCTGGGACATCTCACCTCTTCCCTTGGACGAGGTGATATTTGCCCTCTCGGGCCGGGCCCTCCTTCTATGGGATGCCAAGGGTGAGTACTCACCTTCTGAGGCCAAAGATTACGTGCGCTCCCTGCGCCTCCTCCTTTCGCGCCTCCATGCCGAGGAGAGGGTGGTGGTCTGTGGCCAAAACTGGGACCTCCTGTGGGCGATAAGGGACGAAAGCCCTAGCCCATTGGTCTTCCTCACCGTGCACACCCTCAAGGATTGGGAGCGCCTTGTGGCCCTCCCCTCTCCTCCGGCAGGGGTATGTCTGCACCGATCCCTGACTGGGGATGCTCAGGTGGCCTATCTGAGACAGGAGAACGTTCCCTTCCTTTGTTGGACGGTGGATGAGGAGGACGAGGCCCTAAGGCTCGTCTCCCTGGGGGCCAAGGGCATAATCAGCAACCGCCTAGATCTCCTCCTAGGCCTGCGGCAAGCTAATGCTGGGGAAGGTAGTGACGTTGGCCTTGGGTAACCTCCAGGGCCTGGCGGAGGGCCTGCACCTCCTCTAATAGACGCTCCATGGCCCTCGCCCACTCGGGAGGCTGCAGACGTGTAGGGGGAGGCTGCATCCTTCCCTGGGCCCATCTGGCTATAATCCCCCTTAGAGATCGCACCTCATCCCTGAGGGCCTCTATTTCTTCGTTGTGGTACCGATAGCTAGGTGCAGGGGCCTCTTGCAGGGCAGCCTCCAGCTCCTGGCGCAAGAGCCGGAGCTCCTGCCGGATCTCCTCTAAGGGCGATGTAGGGGGAGACTGCCTGGCCCTGCGCACCGCCTCCAGCAGCTGGGCCACCTGCCCTTTGAGGGCTTGCAATTCTTCCTGGAGGGGTGGCTCCCTGGGAGGCTGTGGCGGCCCCTCGAACTGGTTGGGGGGAGGATCCAGGTACGAAGTAGGGCCGTCGCCGAAGCCTTGTAAAGCAGTAGCAAAAGCTGGTCTAGGCGTTCCTTCCCTCAAGGGCACACCTCCTTCTATCTCATGATAGAGCTTCAGGGGGACCTCCTTCAGGAAAAGGCCCACCGCTACCGCTGCCAGGGCCAGCAGAAGGGCCACCAGGAACGCCTCCGCTATGCCCTGGGCCAAAGCCTCACGGACTACCGTCAAGAGGCTGCCGAAGAGCTCTAGCCCCCCTTCCCCCAGCTGGGCGAAGCGGGCCCGCATCGCCTCTACGGCTTCAGGGCTGAGGAAGAAGTCGGGATCTTTGAGGATGGAGGCCATC
Source organism: Chloroflexota bacterium (assembly GCA_030550295.1). GTDB lineage: Bacteria > Chloroflexota > Dehalococcoidia > SM23-28-2 > HRBIN24 > JAVVHA01. The sequence goes on along the minus strand of JAUQPQ010000091.1, from coordinate 1,515 downwards.
TGCGGGGGAAGGTTCCTCAACTCGGGGGGCATGTGTAACTCCAACTGTTGGGCGAAGATGGCGTTTACCCGCGCGCCAAGTATCGCTACTCCTAGTACTGCCCCCACCTGACGAATGAACTGGACAGAGGAGGTGGCGATTCCCAGCATGGCGTAGGGCACTGCATTCTGGGCGGCCAGGGTGAGGATGGGCATGCTCATCCCCAGCCCAGCCCCCATGACGACCATGTTTCTTGTCACCTCTACCCGTTGGGTGGAGGCGTCCATCTGGGAGAAGAGGAAGGAGGAAAGGGCCAACACTGCTAAGCCTACGATGTAGATGAACTTGTACCTGCCTATCCTGGCCACTATCTGCCCAGCGATGGTGCTGGAGATGGCCAGCGCCACCGTCATGGGCATGGTCACCAGGCCCGAGTTGGTGGCTGTGGCCCCCAGCACACCTTGCACGAACATGGGGATAAAAGATATGGCCCCAAACATGGCAGCCCCTATTAAGAAAGACACCACAGACACCACGGCGAATACGGGGTCCTTCAGGAGGGAAAGCGGAAATACAGGCCATGATGCCCTCGTCTCCACCAGGGCAAAGATCACCGTCAGTATGGCTACTGCTCCTAACATCCCAATAATAGGTGCCGAAAGCCAAGGGAGCTGGTGGCCTCCCCAAGACAGGGCTAGCAAGAGGGGCACCACTGTGGCCGTAAGGAGGACAAACCCTGCCCAGTCCAAGGCCATTTTCTGGGCCACAGGCTTTACCGGGGGCAGGAAAAGGGTCACTGCTACCATGGCCAAGGCCCCCAGAGGCAGGTTCACGTAAAAGACCCAGCGCCAGTGGACGTAATCGGTAAGGGCACCCCCTATGAGGGGCCCCAAGACGCTGGCGGCAGCAAAGACGCCCGTGAAAAGGCCAACGTACCTGCTCCTCTCTGCGGGAGGGAAGAGGTCGCCACCGATGATGAAGGTGATGGACATTATCATGCCTGCCCCCACCCCTTGCAAGGCGCGGAAGGCGATGAGCTGGGACATACTGGTAGATAGCCCTGCCAGCGCCGAACCTACCATGAGGATGGCCAGGGCAGCCAGGTAAAAGGGCTTACGTCCATATATGTCGGTGAGGCGGCCCACTATGGGGACTATGGTGGTGGACGACACCATGAAGGCGGTGAAGACCCAAGGGAAGAGGGCCAGCCCCCCTAGGCTTCCCACGATGCGGGGCAAAGCCGTACCTACAAGCGTCTGGTCCATGGCCGAGGTGAACATGGCCAGCATCACCCCAGCCACTACCAGCATCTTGGCCCTCCTCTCTAGGAGGGAGAGACTAGCTACCGCCGTCGTCATAGCGATACCGGCTCCCGCTGCTCGGCGGCCATGATAGGCCGCAAGAGGAGGTGTAATGCCCTCATCACCTGTGCCAGCTCCTCATCGGACAGGTGGGAAAGTAGCTGGGCCAGATGGGCCCTGCCTGTCTGCTCTAGCCTCGCCACTACCTCTTCCCCCCTCCGGGTAAGGCTATGGC
>JAUQPQ010000090.1 GCA_030550295.1 Chloroflexota bacterium | reverse complement strand
TCCACAGGGCGACGCACCAGCTGGGAGAGCTTCTCTGCCTTGCCCTGGACGAACCGCACTACCGCACCCGAGACGTTGGCCAGATTGCGACGGGCCGTGCTAAGGGCCGAGCGTGCCGGCTCCACGGCGATCACCTCTGCACCCTCACCAGCAACCTCCTCTACGATGAGGCGCGTGACGGCCCCTGTCCCCGCCCCTAGGTCCACCACCCGAAAGCCCGGGCGCAAGGTAGAAAGCTTTACTAACCTCCTGTTCACCTCCTGATAAAAGGGGTGACGGGTGAACTTCTCCAGGCCGAACCTCTCGCTCATTACCTCTGTCCCCCCCTCAGAAACGATGCCACCCGGTCTAATATACGCCATGCCACTTCGTACTTGGTCATGAGGGGCAATTCCTCCTCCCCCTGAGCATCAACCAGCACTACCTTGTTGGTATCGGTCCCGAAGCCTGCCCCTGGGGCAGTAACGTCGTTGGCCACTACAAGGTGGAGGGACCGCTCCCTCAGCTTGCGCCGGGCATTAGATACCAAATCTTCCGTCTCGGCGGCGAAGCCCACGCGAACCAGGTGAGGGAAGACATGCGTCTCAGCCAAGATGTCCGGGTTATGTACCAGGGTAATGGACAACGCCTCCGCCTTTCCTCTTTTGATCTTGGTGGAAGATACTTGAGCTGGCCGGTAGTCGGCCACGGCGGCAGCCATGATGAGGGCGTGAGCATGTTGGCAGGCTTGTATTACCGCATCCCTCATCTCCAAAGCAGTGCGCACCCGCACCATGGTAACACCATATGGATCGGGGAGCGAAGTGGGGGCCGTTACCAAGGTGACCTGGGCACCACGGTCGCGGGCCGCCTCTGCTACCGCATATCCCATTTTGCCTGAGGAATAGTTGGACACGTAGCGTATGGGATCTATGGGCTCCTGCGTGCCGCCGGCAGTAACCACTACCCTTGTAGCCGCCAGATCGCCATACCTTTTACCCAACACATAACGTATAGCGCCAATAATGGTGTCACGCTCGGCCAAGCGGCCCACACCCACCCGCCCTGAGGCGAGCCGCCCCACTTCAGGCCCCACCAAGAGGGCCCCCCTTTCTTGGAGCGTCCGCACATGGCCCTGAACGGCCGGATGCTCCCACATGTTAGCGTCCATGGCCGGACAAACTACGAGGGGAGCCGAAGAGCAAAGGACGGAAAGGGTGAAGAGATCTTGGGCTAGGCCGAGGCTGAGACGGGCCAGCAGAGAGGCGGTAGCTGGCGCAGCCACCAAGACATCGGCCTCCCGGCCCAGCTGCACGTGTACCTCGGGTTCTGCCAGGGAGGCCTGGAACATGTCTAAATAGGTAGGACGACGGGTAACGGATGTAAAGCTTAAAGGCGAAATGAAACGAGAGGCAGCCTTGGTGAGGATAACGTCCACCTGGGCCCCCATCTGCGTCAGCTGGCTAGCCAGGTCTACGGCCTTGTAGGCAGCCACACTCCCGGCCACCCCTAGAAGGACGCGTCTGCCACCTAGGTTGTACACCCTTTCTCAGCCCCGGTTAAGCTCATGTATTATCCGCAGCCCTATAAGGGTCAGGTCAGGATTTACATGGTCGATGACCCTGGTCTCTGGGGCGATGAGGGGGGCATAGCCGCCCGTGGCCACCACCCGCGCGTCATCTCCCAGCTCGGCCTTGAAACGGCTCACCAGCCCTTCCACCAGCCCCACATACCCCAGGATAATGCCCGACTGTAAGGCGGCCACAGTGTTGCGACCTATGGCCAAGCGAGGACGGACAAGCTCCACCCGATATAGCTTGGCAGCCCTTTGGAAAAGGGCCTCTGCCGCTACACCTAGCCCAGGAGCTATGGCCCCACCCAAGTAAGAGCGATCCCTATCTATGGCGTCCAGCACGGTAGCGGTGCCCATGTCCACCACAATGACAGGCGCCCCATAGAGGCTGATAGCAGCCACGGCATCGGCCACCCTGTCTGCCCCCACCTCGCGGGGGGAGTCGTATAGGATGCGCAGACCAGTCTTCACCCCCGCCTCTACCCAAAGGGGATGCACGCCCAGATACCGCCGCAACAGGTCCTGAAAGACAGGATCTAAGTCAGGCACCACGGAACATACCACAGCATCGGAGACGTCGCCAGAGTTTACCCCATAGTAGGCCATAAGGTTCAGGAGCAAGGCGCCATATTCGTCACTCAGGCGGCGAACATCAGTGCTGAGCCGCCAGGAGACCACCAACTCCCGTCCCTTGAAGAGGCCTATCGTGATGTTAGTGTTGCCTATATCAACAGCTAAGAGCACTTCCCCTCCTGGAGGCGGCGCCATTATAGCCTACATCTATGGTCCCCGCAAAGGAGGTGTGGAAAACGAGTGAGTGATTTTGGGCGCTAGGTTGTCATAAAGTCCGTTGAAATGCTGGCAGCGACATGTTAATTTCCCATTGCGCCCCTCTGGAGTCCAACAATGGTTCAGGACGAGGCCCGGAGAATTTGGGATGCTGTTTTGGGGGAACTCCAGCTCCAAGTGACACGTCACAACTTTGAGACGTATCTTAAGGGCACGGTAGGGCTGGAGCTAGCCCAAGAGCGTCTCACGGTAGGAGTCCCCAACGACTACGCCATAGCTTGGCTCCAAGACCGGGCCTATCCCCTAATTATGGGTGTTGTCGGTAAGGTGATAGGCAGGAGAGTGGAGGTATCCTTCAGGCTATACCGCCCTCAACCAAGGTTTTCCGATGTCTCCAATATCTTTCGCGCCAATCCTAGCCCTAACACCCCCACCCTACGGATAGATCCCAGGCTTACCTTTGAGCGCTTCGCCGTGGGGCCCCACTGTCTCATGGCCCACCGGGCGGCCCTCTTGGTGGCCCAGCAGGACTCCATGGCCCCTAATCCCCTGTACATCTTTGGCCCTCCTGGCACTGGCAAGACCCACCTCCTCCATGCGATAGCCCACCGCCTTCACTCGCAGGGGAAACGCGCCTTTTACATTACTGCTAACCAGTTCACCAGCGATTTCGTGACCGCTCTCGGCCAGAGGCGCTTGGATGAGTTCCGCAACAGGTACCGCGATGTAGCCGCCATCCTACTAGATGACCTGCACCTCTTGGCAGGGAAAGACCGCACTCAGGACGAGCTGTACCAGATCGTCGATGAAGTGCTGTTAGAAGGTAGCTCCCTTGTCGTGGCCGCCGATCGTCCTCCCCATGCCTTAGTAAAGTTTGGGCCACAGCTTGTTTCGCGCCTGGAGGGTGGGCTGGTAGTGGAGACGACCCATCCCGACCTACAGACGAGGATGGCCATTCTTCACTTAAAGGCCCGAGAGGCAGGAGTACAGATGCCCGACGATGTAGCCCAATACATAGCAGAAGTATCCCACCGGGGCGTGCGCGAGATGATAGGGTACCTCAACCGGGTAGTCGCCTATGCGCGCTTGGTAGACCGTCCCCTCACCAGGGAGGCCGCTACTGAAGCACTAAGCGCCCTCCTCCCAGGACTACCCGTCACATCGCCCAGCCCAGAGGCGGTGCTGAGAACCGTGGCCCAGTTTTTCAACATCCCCCTTCAGGCCATTACCGCCAAGGCCCGCTCCAAGATGGTGGCCGATGCCCGCCACATCGCCATGTACCTCCTCCGGGAGGAATGCCAACTCTCCCTCAAGGACATAGGCCGCCTCTTAGGGGGACGCGACCACTCCACCGTCATCCACGCCATCAACAAGATTGAGGCCCTTATGCGAAGCGACCCCCTTTTGCGCCGCCAAGTGGCAGAGATGCGCGCCCTCCTCGCCCCCTCTTACCAAGCTCAGGCCACGGCATAACGACATCCCTTCCACACCCTACCCCTATTCCACGCCAAGTCCATCAGCCACATTTCCACAGGCCCTATGAACATTACTATGTCCTACACTAGTCTATGGAATGATTGACCGAGCACGTATTGTGGTAAAGGGTGGAGACGGAGGAAACGGGTGCGTCTCTTTCCGACGCGAAAAGTTTGTGCCAAGAGGTGGCCCCGACGGCGGCGACGGCGGTGATGGGGGGAATGTGCACCTGGTAGCAGACCCCCGTATAAGAACCCTCTATACTGTTGCGCGCCAGCACCGCTACGAGGCAGGCCATGGCCAACATGGCAGGGGCAAGGGCCAGCACGGGCGACGGGGAGAGGATGTCTGGATAGCAGTCCCTGTGGGCACGGTGGTGCACCGGGTAGAGGGGGATGGCACGCTAGTCTTCCTCGGCGACTTGGATAGGCCTGGAAAGGTGCTGCTAGTGGCCCATGGTGGTAAGGGGGGATTGGGCAATGCGGCCTTCGCTTCGCCTACCAATAGGGCCCCCCGCATCGCCCAGCGGGGAGGAAAAGGAGAGGAAGCCGTCCTGCAGCTAGACCTGAAGCTCCTGGCTGATGTGGGCATAATAGGCCTGCCCAACGTGGGCAAGTCTACCCTGCTGGCGGCCCTCACCAGGGCCAGGCCCAAGATAGCCCCTTACCCGTTTACTACACTGGAGCCGAACCTTGGTGTGGCCTTTGTGGACGATCGTGAGGTAGTGATAGCTGACATCCCGGGCCTTATCGAGGGCGCACATGAAGGGAAGGGCCTAGGCCTGGACTTTTTGCGCCATGCTGAGCGCACACAGGTCCTTGTCCACCTGCTGGATGGGTCGCGGCCCAACCCTTTAGCTGATATGGAACTGGTGAACCGCGAGCTGTCCTATGCCCCTGGGAACCTGGATCAGAAGGCGCAGATAGTGGCAGTAAACAAGATCGATCTCCCCGATGTCCGCGCCCGTTTGCCCATCGTCAGAAAACAGTTGGCGGCGGCGGGCATCGCGCCCGTATTCATATCGGCGGCTACAGGAGAGGGCACGCACGATCTCCTGGAGGCAGTAGTGCGCCACCTTAACGCAGCGCCTACGCCACCTACTCCTGTCGGCCAGGAAGAGGTGAAGCCGCCACGACCGTTCCTGGTGAGACGGCAAGGGGAGGAGTTTGTGGTGGAAGGGCGGGAACCGGTTGCCTTGGCCCAGATGATGCCCTTAGAGCTGCCGGAGGGCATGGCCGAGTTTTGGCGGATCCTGACCCGTATGGGCGTTACAAAGGCTTTACGTAGGGCTGGGGCGAAGCCAGGGGCCCACGTACGTTTCGGTCCAGTGGAGGTAGAATGGCCGGGATGAGGGTAGGAGTCCTGGGAGGCACTTTCGACCCCATACATTTGGGTCACCTCATCTTGGCGCAAACGGCCTGGGAGCAGCTCTCCTTGCACCGGCTCCTCTTCGTGCCGGCAGGCCAACCGTGGCGGAAAGCTGAGCGCCCCATCACCCCTGGCCACCACCGCTTAGCCATGGTACGCCTGGCCCTGGAAGGCTCTCCCTTTGAGGCCTGGAGGGGGGAGCTGGAGAGGCCAGGGCCATCCTACACTGTGGACACCCTCCAGCAGCTCCGTAGCGAGCTGGATACCCCTAAGCTGTTCTTGGTCATGGGCTACGATTCCCTTCTTGACCTACCTAACTGGCACCGTCCCCATGAGCTGGTGGCGCTCGCCACTTTGGCCGTGGCTGGCCGTCCGAGTGCGGGCGATGAAGAGGCGCTGGCCCAGGTGATGGCCCAATTACCCCAGCTGGCCGACAGAATAGTGTGGCTCGATATGCCACTGATAGGCATTAGCTCTACCATGGTGCGGCAAAGAGTGCAGTCGGGGCGCTCCATACGCTACCTGGTGCCCAAGGCGGTAGAGGACTACATCCTGGAGCACGTCCTATATCGCTAATGGCACCATGTGCTACCGACTCACAAAAGGTAGGTAAGGCGCACCTTCGCACGCCTTTCGGCGGCCCAGCGGCAGATGGCGGCCAGCTCCCGGAGGCGCTGGCCCAAATGGGGATAGGGGGCCACAAGGGGCTGCAAGCGGGGGTGGAGCTCAAGGGCTGCTGCCACCTCCTCGCAACAGCGGGCCAAGGGTTCGGGGTCTTGCCATATGGCCTCCAGCTCCTCTACGTCCTGGGGGCTCTCTGGCTGGGCGCTGGTGAACCGCA
>JAUQPQ010000089.1 GCA_030550295.1 Chloroflexota bacterium | reverse complement strand
GGGAATATAGCCTTCATGAATGCCAGTGCCGCCTCCTTCCTTGGGCGTACTAAAGAAGAGTTAAAGGGGCGCCCCCTGACCTGGTTCCTCCCTTATGAACAGGTGGTAAAGGCGGTAACGTCTGTGCATCGCGGTCAGCGCGAGGCTGTGGCTGTAATAGATAGCTTCCATGGTCGGCCTCTTCAGATAAGGGCCTTCTCCTTAGGGGGAGATGAACGGTGCCTAATACATTTGCGTGATGTGGGGGAGGCCCGTCTCCTCCAGAGGGTGAGGCGTGATTTCGTAGCTAACGTCTCCCATGAACTTCGCAGCCCCCTAGCCTCTCTTAGGGCAGCCCTGGAGACCCTACAAGGCGGGGCCATAAACGACCCTAAAGACAGGGATACTTTCCTCACCCTCGCCCTGCAAGAGGTGGTTCGCCTACAGGATCTGGTAAACGGGCTTCTGGAGCTTTCCACCTTAGAGACAGGGATAGGTATAGAGTTCAAGGAGGGGGTAAAGCTGGAGGAAGTAGTGCAGAAGGCAGTGGAAAGCCAGTTGCCCAGGGTTCTTCAGGCGGGGCTAAAGCTCCAGGTAGATATCGGTGGCGCCTTGCCACCAGTTCGGGCCGACCCGGAGCGCCTGCAGCGGGCTGTAATCAACCTGCTGGATAATGCCATCAAGTTCACCCCTGCTGGGGGGCGCATCACCGTGGCCGCCTATGCCACAGACGAGGGGGTAGCAATTCGGGTAGAGGATACGGGCATAGGCATAGACCACGAAGAGCGAGAGCGCATCTTCGAGCGCTTTTATCGGAGCAAGAGGGCCAGGCAGATGCCTGGGGCTGGGCTAGGGCTGGCCATTGTGAAGCACGTGGTAGAGGCCCATGGAGGGAAGGTATGGGCCGATGCCCTACCTGAGGGAGGTTCTGCCTTTACCGTCGTCATCCCAGTATCATCTTAATCTGGGCTTAACTCCCGTTAACACTCCTTTGAGCGACAAGCAGTACCATGGCGTATGAAAGGACAAAAAGGAGGCATAGATGACGCTTGACACCACAACCGAAATGCCCCTCCTAGGACAGGGAGACCTGTTCACGCGCCTGTTTCGCCATGTGGCACCAGATGCGACCAACCTGGTGCTGATCCGTCACGGGGAGGCTGCCCCTATAGATGAGGACTCCCCTCGCTACGACCCTCCCCTCTCTGAGAAGGGGAGGTGGCAGGCTCAGCAGCTGGCCCGGCGGCTTGCCGGCGACACCGTCCATGCCCTCTACTCCTCACCCCTCAGGCGGGCGCGGGAAACGGCCGAGGCCGTATCGCAAGCTACAGGCCTGCCCCTGGAGATAGCCCCTGACCTGCGCGAAGTTGATATCGATGTAGCCCGTCTGCGCACCTCCTTCGCCTCTGCCGACCGGGAGACGGTGGTGCGCGACCTCGGCCGTCGCCTCCTTTCGTGCCCTCGCTGGGACGTGATGCCGGGCTTTGAGCCCTCTCACCGTTTCCGCCTCCGAGTGCTCCATGCCCTCAAAGGGATCGTGGAGCGTCACCCAGGGGAAACAGTGGCAGTGGTGTGCCATGGAGGAGTCATCAACGTCTACCTGAGCACCATATTAGATATACCCCGTGACATCTTCTTCCTCCCTCAACATGCCTCCCTCACCTTGGTGCGCACCAATGGCCTCTGGGCAGCGGTCCAGACGGTAGGGGACTGCGCCCACCTGCAGGGGGAAGTAGGGGGCATTTTTACCTGGGCTTAACACCCCTTAGCCCCCCCTTAACATGACGTCGTTAAGATGGGCCTAAAAGGTAAGTCTAAGAAGGAGGGAGTACAAGTATGGTGCTAAAGGGGAGATGGCACAAGGCGGCAGCGGCGCTTCTGGGGATGGCCCTTTTAGTAGGGGGTATCTCCTGTGCACAGGAGGAAGCGGCTGAGGGGACGCCACAGAGCCAAATTAGAGGCCAAATAGTCATAGATGGCTCTAGCACTGTCTTCCCCCTTTCCGAGGCGGTAGCGGATGAGTTCGACAAGAGGTACCCTGGAGTGAAGGTGTTGGTAGGCATTTCAGGGACGGGAGGGGGCTTTAAGAAGTTCTGCCAAGGCGAGACGGACATATCTGATGCCTCCCGCCCTATTACGGAGAAGGAGATCGAGGCCTGTAAGCAGAAGGGAATAGAGTTCATAGAGCTGCCCGTGGCCTTTGATGCTCTCTCAGTGGTGGTGCACCCCCAGAACAACTGGGTAACATGTATTACAGTGGAAGAGCTGCGGAAGATGTGGGAGCCCGCAGCCCAGGGCGTCATCACCAGGTGGAACCAGGTACGACCTGATTGGCCTGATCGCCCCCTCCGCCTGTACGGGGCCGGTACCGACTCGGGCACTTTTGACTACTTCACCGAGGCGATCATGGGTAAGGAGGACGCTAGCCGTGGCGACTACACTGCCAGCGAGGACGATAATGTGCTGGTGCAAGGGGTCGCCGGCGACGTAAACTCCCTGGGCTATTTTGGCCTCGCCTACTACCTGGCTAACAAGGACCGCCTCAAGGTTTTGGCCATCGACGGTGGCCAAGGGTGCGTGGAGCCTTCCTTCGAGACGGTGAACAACGGCCGTTATAAGCCTTTGTCGAGGCCCCTCTTCATCTACGTCAACGCTGAGGCAGCTAAGAGGCCTGAGGTTCAGGCCTTCGTACGCTTCTACCTGGCGAACATTGGGACGCTGGCTCCCGATGTGGGCTACGTGCCCCTTCCCAATAAGGCGTATGAGCTAGCCATGCTCCGGTGGGAGCAGGGCAAGACAGGCACCCTCTTCCATGGCGTAGAGCCAGGCCTGCGTGTGGAGGACGTATTGCAGAGGGAGCAGTAATGACGATGCTTCCGGGCCCTGAGGTGACGGCGAAACGGCCCCCCCTGTTCAGGCGACGTCTCCTCCTCAGGGCCCGCGAGGCCCTTATCATTGGCCTTCTCTTTCTCTGTGCTGCCGTTTCCATAATGACCACGGTAGGGATCGTAGTGGTCCTAGTGGATGAGGCCTTAGGCTTCTTCCGTAGTATCCCCTTGAAGGAGTTTTTCACCTCCCTCCAGTGGACACCCCTCTTCGTGGAGAAGCGTTTTGGCATCTGGCCCCTGCTGAATGCTAGCTTCCTTATCGCCTCCCTGGCCATGGGGGTAGCTGTACCGGTGGGGCTGGCAGCTGCGGTGTACTTGAGCGAGTATGCCAGCCCTAGGGTGAGGTCGGTGCTGAAGCCTCTAATAGAGGTTTTGGCAGGCATCCCCACGGTGGTGTTTGGCTATTTTGCCATATCGTTCCTAGCGCCGGAGATCCTGCAGAGGTTTTTTGGGCAGGAGACAGTGTTTAGTGCCCTTTCGGCCTCACTGGCTATGGCTATCCTCCTTCTTCCCATCGTAACTTCCCTTTCGGAGGATGCCATGAGGGCTGTGCCTCAGGATCTGAGGGAGGGGGCATATGCTTTGGGGGCAAGCCGCTGGCAGGTGGCTGTGCGGGTGGTCATGCCTGCTGCCCTTTCCGGCATAGTGGCAGCGGTAGTGTTGGCCATGGCCAGGGCCATAGGGGAAACGATGATCGTGACCATCGCTGCTGGCAATGTGCCCCGTCTCTCCTTTAACCCCCTCGATGCCATGCAGGCCTTGCCGGCCTACATAGTCCAGGTAAGCCTTGGCGATGTGCCAGCGGGTAGCCTGGAATACCAGACGATTTTTGGGGTAGGCTTGGCCCTCTTCGTACCCACCACCCTGTTTAACCTTGCAGCCATCTGGCTGCTCCATCGCTTTCGGGAGGTCTACGAGTGAGGGGCGAGTTCAGGGCCCTTTCGCGGAGGAGAGGCGGGAAAGTAGGTGAAGTGGTAGCGGCCCTATTGGTGCGGTTGGCAGCAGGTGTAGGGCTCGTCTCTTTAGTCCTCCTCTTGGCCGTGGTAGCGAGGGACGGAATAGATAGGCTCTCATGGGACTTCCTAACTAGCTTCCCATCTCGGTTTGCTGACAAGGCAGGGATCAGATCGGCCCTTTTGGGCTCGATATGGGTGGTGAGCCTGACGGCCCTTATCTCTTTGCCCGTGGGTATAGCGGCGGCTGTCTATCTGGAGGAGTTTGCCCCCCGCAACCGGTTCACGCGTCTATTGGAGGCGAACATAAACAACCTGGCTGGCGTGCCGTCCATCATCTATGGCCTGTTGGGGCTGGCTTTATTCGTGCGGGCCATGGAGCTGGGTAGAAGTATCCTGGCCGGGGCCCTCACCCTTAGTCTCCTTGTCTTGCCCACGGTCATCGCTACGGCTAGGGAAGGGTTGCGCACAGTCCCTCCCCACATAAGGGAGGCGGCCTTGGCCCTAGGTGCAACCAGATGGCAGGCGGTGTGGCATCAAGTGCTCCCCCCAGCCTTGGCCCCCATGATGACAGGGGTGATCTTGGCCCTATCACGGGCCATGGGGGAGACGGCGCCCCTCATAACTATTGGTGCCCTTCTTTTCGTCCCCTTTGACCCTAAGGGCCCCTTTGACTCCTTCACTGTATTGCCGATCCAGATCTTCAACTGGGTGTCCAGGCCCCAGCCCGGATTCCACGAGGCAGCGGCGGCTGGCATTATAGTTTTGCTGGGAGCCCTTCTTTGCCTAAACGCCCTAGCGGTGGGCATACGGATGTGGGCTGAAAGGAGGAGGCATTGGTAGGAAGCGATCACCTTGGCCCCCTGATATCTGTAACTACGCGTTCGGAGGTGGCTGAGGCGGGATCCCAGGAGCCGATCATCGTCGTTGAAGGCCTTAATGCGTGGTATGGGGCCTTTCAGGTCCTCAAAGATATCTACCTACGGGTGCCTCGCAACTGTATTACGGCCATCATCGGCCCTTCTGGCTGTGGCAAAAGCACCTTCATCCGGTGCCTCAACCGCATGCATGAGCTAGTGCCCGGCGCTAGGGTAGAGGGCAAGGTCCTCTTTGAAGGGCAGAATATATATGCGCGAGACGTTGATCCCGTGGAGATACGCAGACGTATCGGCATGGTGTTCCAGAAGCCTAACCCTTTCCCCAAATCGGTCTTTGAAAATGTCGCCTTTGGCTTGCGAATAAACGGCTATCGTGGGGACATAAGGGCGGCGGTAGAGAGAAGCCTGAAGCAGGCGGCCCTTTGGGACGAGGTGAAGGAGCAGCTACATAAGGGCGCCTTGCGCCTCTCTGGTGGCCAGCAGCAACGCCTGTGTATCGCCCGGGCCATCGCCGTGGAGCCCGATGTCATCCTCATGGACGAGCCCTGTTCTGCCCTAGACCCCATAGCCACCCTCAAGATTGAGGATCTGATGCGGGAGCTGGCGCAACGCTATACCATCGTCATCGTTACCCACAACATGCAACAGGCGGCACGCGTCTCCGACTATACAGCCGTCCTCATGATGGGCGAAGACCGTGCCGGGCAGCTCATTGAGTTTGGCCCCACCAGGCAGATCTTCACCAATCCCAAAGATCCCCGCACCGAGGCCTATGTTACGGGACGCATCGGATGAGGCGGAGGCCATTCCGCGTAATTTAGGTGGCACCGGTGCTACAGGAGGTGGGCATAAGACCCTCCGGACTTAAGCCCAAAGGCCTTGACAACCTCAGTGGCCCATCTGATTATGTGATTATCCTCTGCCAGGAGTTGGGGGGATCTTCTCCTCACTGGGGCGGGAGGGAAAACACCTCCATTGGCCCCTGCCGGACTCGACGACCGCTTTTGTTGAGGACCAGTGGCGGGCCTTCACGGAGGCGAGGAACTTACTTTGTGAAAAGATCGGCAAATTGTTGTCTGAGGAGGGGGGTAGGAGAGCTGTGACACGCACCCTTTTGCAGCAGGAACTGTCCGAAGTCCAGCAGGAGATGATGGTGTTGGCAGAGATGGTGGCTAGTGCCATTGAAGGGGCAGTGCAGGCCTTGGTGCGCGCCGATGTAGAGCTGGCCCGGCGCATTATCACCGAAGACCTCAAGATCAATGAGAAGCGCTACGCAATTGAGGACAAGTGCCTGGCTGTTATAGCCACTCAGCAGCCCATGGCCTCCGATCTGCGCACCATCGTATCTGTCCTCTACATCATCGTTGACCTGGAGCGCATGGGAGACCATGCTGAGGGGATCGCCAAGTTGGCCCTTCTGTTAT
>JAUQPQ010000088.1 GCA_030550295.1 Chloroflexota bacterium | reverse complement strand
CCCAGGATATGGCAGATAGGCGAACTTGCGGTACTGGTTGATGACGGAACCATCGTTGAGGACGGCCTTGGCCAGGGGGTGCTGGTGAGGGCCTTAGTGGGCTTGGGGCCCGACGGACGCGCCCGCGCCCTACTGCTGACGCCGTTATCCCTCCAGGGGATCGAGCTGGTCTTGCAGGGGGTGGTGGAGGATCTGGAGGAGGGAGAGGTGGTCATCGAAGGGCAAAAGGTCTTGGTGCCTGTGGGATCCCTGCCTCCCCGCCTCAAGATAGGCGATAGGGTGGAAGTGCGGGCCCAGCATCGGGATGGCGCCCTTGTAGCCTCCGAGGTAAGGGTGCTCACTCCTGTAGATATGGCAGCTACGCTGGTGATAGAAGGCACAGCTGAGCAAGACTTGGTGGTGGCCCTGGGCGAGGCCACGGCCTGGCGGGCGGCCGGACGCGGTTTCCGCGTCCTCTCCACCACGGTCATCCTGGCCGAAGGTGGCCCCGTCAAGAAAGGGACTAGGGTGCGGGTGGTAGCCCGCGCCATCGATGATGAGCTGATCGCTGAGCGTATAGTGGTGCTGGCGCCTAGCTCCCCTTCCCCCAATTTGGTGGCTGTGCAGGGCGTCTTCCAGCCCGGTGGGGATGGCAAATGGATAGTTGGTGGAGTGGCGGTAGAGCCCCCTAAGAATGCTCCCACCCCTGAGCCAGGCTCAGTCCTGCGGGTGGAACTTCTTCAAGAGGGCGGACAGACAAAGGCTACCGATGCGGTGGTCATCTCGGGGCCCAACAACACTGGCATGACCAACGTCCGCGGGCCCATCATTTCAATCGATAAAGAGGCCTGGCAGGTCAACGGGATCACCGTGCGCATCACCGGCCAGACCCGCATTAAAGGCGACCCGAAGGTAGGGAAGGAGGTAGACGTCTGGGGTGACCTACAGGCCGACGGAAGCATAGCGGCCAGCTTCATAGAGGTGTTAGAGCCTGCTCCAGCCCAACCCTCGCCTACACCGGCAGCCCCTGCCACCTCCACCCCCCAGGCCGATTCCTCGGCCACGCCTGTTACGTCTGGACGGGGGACCCCCTCCCCAACGCCCCATCCCTCTCCCACACCAGTCCCTTAGGCCCACAGCCGAAGAAAGCGCAGGGCATCCTCCCACATGTTGGTATTATTGAACATCACTATTACGGGATTTTTCCCTTGGGCCAAGGCCTGCTGCCCCCAGGAGGCCAGCTGTAGGAGCTCCTCATTGGTATAGCGGTAACGGTAATTCCCACGGCCGTGTAGGCGCCAGTACACTGCCTGGCCCCACACCGATTGGCCCTGGAAGGGGTCTACGCAGTGGACGAGCTCCAGGTCTCGACACAAGCTCAGCACGTCCTCTGCCGGCCAGTTCCCCCGGGGTTCCCATGCCAATATCATCCCTTCTCGCTCGATCTCCTGGAAGAATTGGCGCAGGTGGGCCCGGTTTTCGGAGGTGGGCTGGAAACTGGCTGGGCACTGAAATACGATGGCCAAGGGTTTCAGGGCACGTGCCACCTTAAGGGTCTCTTCCCAGGCCATACGCACTGCAGAGGTGGGACGGAAATATCCCGCGCCCTCCAACAGCTCAGGGGATAAGGTTCGTTTGAGACGTCGGTAGGTGGGGCTGGAAGGAGGATGAGTTACTAGCTGCCACACCTTCATAGTGAAGACGAAGCCCTGAGGCGCCTCCTGGCGAAGACGCTGGGCTCTCTCCGGGGAAGGGGGGTCATAGAAGGTCTCCTGCAACTCCACTGCTGCCATCTGGGCGAAGTACCTCTGGCGGCCTACCGGCCAGCCGCAACAACCTATGATGAGCTCCATTTCCTTTCCTCAAAACAGGCCATAAACTAGAATGGTGACTGGGGCCCCCGTCGTCTAGAGGCCCAGGACGCCACCCTTTCAAGGTGGAAATCGCGGGTTCGAATCCCGCCGGGGGCACCAGTGTGGTATTAGAGCCTTCATGTTGATAAAATACGTCTGGCCCATCTCTTTAGGCTCTTATCGTTCAAGGCAAGGGAGATGAACAAGCCTAAAAAGGTCGTCCGCAAAAAGCACCACAAAAAGATGAAGAAGATAAAGGCGAAGAGGCGGCAGGCGCGATTGGCTGCCTCTGCTCAGCGCTAATAGGGCCTCAATCCCAGGGAGGTAAAGGGCGATGGAGATGGTATGGATCGTCCCGGGTGCAGGCATAGCAGGCATCCTGTTTGCCGCCTGGTTAGCATGGGATGTCCTGCGTCGGGATCAGGGGACACCGGCGATGCGTGAGGTGGCCAGCATGATCTTCGAGGGGGCTAATGCCTTCATGCGCCGCCAGTACACCACTATCGCGGGGCTCGCCTTAGTAGTGGCGGCCATCGTGGGGTTCTTGGTGGGCTATTTCGACGAAGATACGGAGCTGGGTATCCTTACGGCCGTCGCTTTCCTTGTAGGAGCTTCATGTTCCGCTTTGTCGGGCTTCATAGGGATGTATGTGGCGGTGAGGGCTAACGTGCGGTGTGCCTCTGCTGCTACTCGTAGCCTTAGGGAAGCGATCGCTGTATCTCTGCGGGGAGGCGCTGTTTCGGGCTTCCTCATCGTCGCCTTGAGCCTCCTAGGTGTGGCTGGCATATTTGGCCTGTACTCTCGCGTCTTGGGGCATCCCATAGATAAGGCCCCCTTCTACATAGTGGGCTTTGGATTTGGGGCCAGCTTCGTGGCCCTATTCGCCCAGCTGGGCGGTGGGATATACACCAAGGCCGCCGATATGGGGGCTGACCTGGTAGGGAAGGTGGAGGCAGGGATACCTGAGGACGACCCGCGTAATGCAGCGGTAGTGGCTGACCTGGTAGGGGACAACGTAGGAGACTGCGCTGGCCGTGGCGCCGACCTCTTCGAGTCCACGGCGGCAGAGAACATTGGTGCCATGATCTTGGGGGTAACCATCTTCGCCCTAACTGGCGAAGAGTCGTGGATCTTGTTCCCTCTTATAGTGAGGGCCCTGGGGCTTGTGAGCACCATAATAGGGGTGATATCCGTCCCCTTCTTCACGCGTGAGGAGCAGGACCCTATGACCCCCCTCAACTATGCCTACTGGGTCATCGTGTCCCTGTGTGTGGGGTTTATGGCCTTGGCCACGCGTATCACCATGGGAAGCGAGCACTGGGCCTGGTTCTTTGCTAGCGGGGTGGTGGGTATCCTCACCAGCATCGTCTTCGTCTACATTACCCAGTATTACACCTCTGGTGGGTGGCGCCCAGTGCGGGAGATCGTGCGGGCTTCCCTTACGGGGCCAGCTACCAACATCGTGGTGGGGACAGCAGTAGGATTTGAGACTACGGCTGTCACGGCTATAGCCATAGGTGCTGCCCTGGTGATGTCGTACATCTTTGGGGAGCAGACGGGTCTGCCTGGTGGGGGCATATATGGGACGGCGGTGGCCACCATGGGAATGCTCATGTCGGCGGCCTATGTCCTGTCCATGGACACCTTTGGCCCCATTACCGACAACGCCAACGGCATCGTTGAGATGGCTGGGGCCCCAGCCCATTCCCGTCGCATCACCGACGCTTTGGACGCGGTAGGGAACACCACTAAGGCCCTTACCAAGGGTTATGCAATGGGTTCGGCTGGGCTGGCTGCCTTCCTGCTCTTCAGCGCCTTCTTGGACAAGGTGCGGGAGCATATGGCGGAAGACCCGGCCTCGGACTTCTTCGGTTGGCCTATTTATGAGATACCGTTGCCTGTGGACTTGTCGGGGGTGGGGGTATTCGTGGCGAGCCTCATTGGCGTCATGCTTGTGTTCCTGTTCAGCAGCTTGGCCCTTAGGGCGGTAGGGATGGCCGCGGGGACCATCATCGAAGAGGTGCGGCGCCAGTTCCGTGAGCGCCCAGGGATTATGGCTGGCACTGAGCGGCCCGACTACGGACGGGCGGTGGATATCACCACCCGTGCTGCCCTGAAGGGTATGGTAGCGCCGGGGCTGTTAGCTGTGGGGACACCTGTGATAGTGGGGGTTGTGTTTAAGGGCATCCATCAAGCGGGCTGGCTAGCTGACACTGGCCCCCAGGCGGTGGCAGGGCTCCTTATGGTGGGCACCATCGGTGGTATTATCCTGGCCACCTTCCTTAACAATGTAGGTGGTGCTTGGGACAACGCCAAAAAGTATATTGAGGCCGGGCATTTGCGTCTCTCCCCTGCTGAGGCCAGGGCTATAGGGGTGACTGCGGCAGCCTCTGATAATCCTGGCCACGAAGTAGTGATAGGGAAGGGGTCTGAAGCTCATAAGGCGGCAGTAGTGGGAGACACGGTGGGCGATCCCTTTAAGGACACGGCGGGGCCATCCCTGCATGTCTTGGTGAAGCTTCTGTCCACCGTCACTCTAGTGCTGGCGCCCTTGTTTATGTCCTAGGTCTTTTCCCAGTGCTCAATGGGGAGGACGAACACGGTGGCCCCGCCTACCCTCACTTCCACTGGTGCTGAAGGTAGGGAAGGCTCTGGGAAAGGCAAGAGCTGGCTAGGGATAATCTCCGTGCGCCCCCTACATTCTCTTCTTACCAGGTGCAGGATCTCGTCCACCTGCTCCTGGGGTACTCCGGAGAAGATGATAGCGTTGCCGCGACGTAGGAAGCCTCCCATGGAGCTGACCTTAGTGGCTGGTATACCCCTCTCTGCCAAGAGGCCTGTAAGTTTGTCGGCATCGGCCTCTGTGGCGATGATGAGTACCAGCTTCAAAGCTCCCAACGGGCTCCCTCTTCGCCTGGTTTGGTGCTGGCCTCCGCCTCTTCCTCCTCAGGTCGAGGCGAGAGGAGGGCAGCTACCACTACGCCCACCAAGATGCCTAGAGCAAGCCCTAGGAGGAACCGCATCCTGTACCTCCCTAGCGTTGTCTACGCCAGGCCGATGCTAGCGTGAGGTGAGGGCGGTGTCAAGGCGGGGGCTTTGACTTCAGGGGTGTTGCCCTGTTACCTTCCCCTAGGGAGGGCTGAAAGAGGAGTCATGGCGCTGGAAGTGACGATGGAAAAGTTCGTTTCCCTCTGCAAGCGGAGGGGGTTTGTGTTCCAGGGGAGCGAGATATACGGGGGAGTAGGAGGGTTCTGGGACTACGGCCCCCTTGGAGTGGAGCTAAAGAACAACATTAAGGGGGCATGGTGGAAGGCCGTAGTCCAGGAGAGGCCCGATGTGGTGGGCCTAGATGCGGCCATCATCATGAACCCTAAGGTGTGGCAAGCTAGCGGGCACGTGGAGACCTTTGCTGACCCCATGGTGGACTGCAAAGCGTGCAAACGGCGTTTCCGGGCTGATGAGGTGGCCAGGGGACGAGAGCCTGAGGCAGCCCACGGCCATATGGTGGATATCTCCGGCCTCTCTTGCCCTGAATGTGGTGGTGAGCTCACCACCCCCCGCATGTTCAACCTGATGTTCCGCACCTATGTAGGGCCCGTAGACGTGGAGGCCGAGTTCACGAGGGCATTGGAGGAGCTAACTAGGGACGACCGCGGGTTAGCACAAGAGCGGATCCGGCGTCTTAAGGAGGAGCTGGACAGGGCCACCGTCTACCTGCGTCCAGAGACGGCCCAGGGCATCTTCATAAACTTCGATAACATCTTGGTGACCAGCCGCAAAAAGTTGCCCTTTGGCGTGGCCCAGATCGGCAAGGCCTTTCGGAACGAGGTAACCCCTGGCAACTTCATCTTCAGAGATAGGGAGTTCGAGCAAATGGAGATCGAGTATTTTGTGCGCCCAGGTGAAGATGAGAAGTGGCACCAGCACTGGGTGGAAGAGCGTTATCGTTGGTACCTCCGATATGGTATTAGGGAGGAGAATTTGCGGGTTCGCAGGTTGCCCCCCGAGGAGCTGGCCCACTACGCTAAAGACACCTTCGAGATCGAGTTCCTCTTCCCCATGGGATGGTCCGAGCTGGAAGGGATCGCCAATCGCACCGATTTCGATTTGCGGCGCCATTCCCAGTTCTCGGGCCAGTTGTTGACGTACTTCGATGAGAAAACGGGCGAGCATATAGTCCCATACGTCATAGAGCCTTCGGCAGGGGTGGACAGGTGCTTTATGGCCTTTATGCTGGACGCCTACCATGAAGAAGAGGTAAGGGGGGAGACTCGGGTGGTATTGCGCCTCCACCCTGCCCTGGCTCCCATTAAGGTGGCTGTCTTGCCCCTCTCCCGCCACGAAGACCTTGTACCTGTGGCTCATAGGGTGTGGGATA
>JAUQPQ010000087.1 GCA_030550295.1 Chloroflexota bacterium | reverse complement strand
TCGATACCCTTGAACGGGTGGAGATCTTGCGCGACCTGCGCCTTGGCGTCTACGACGTGGTGGTGGGCATTAACCTGCTGCGCGAGGGCCTAGACCTGCCCGAAGTGAGCTTGGTGGCCATCCTCGATGCCGATAAGGAGGGATACCTACGCTCCGAATGGTCCCTCATCCAGATGATGGGTCGGGCTGCTAGACACGTTAACGGGAAGGTCATCATGTACGCCGACACCATCACCCACTCCATGCGCAAGGCTATCGACGAGACGGAACGACGGCGGCGTATTCAGTTGGAGTACAACCAAAAGCACGGCATAAGGCCGGAGGGCATCAAGAAGGCCATCCGCGACCTTACCGATAGGGTGCGCAAGGTGGCTGAGGAGCGCCCGAGCTGGCAAGTGGGCCCCATGCCCAAGGACGAGCTGGTACGCCTCATCAAAGAGCTGGAGAAGCAGATGAAGGAGGCAGCCCGCAACCTGGAGTTCGAGAAGGCCGCCCTTCTCCGGGACCAGATCTTCGAGCTGAGGAGAGATCTCTTAGGGGACGAGGAAGGCCTCCGCATATTGGGTTCCCTACGCCGTGGAAAAGGCAGCGCCTCCGCCTAGCCTATCCTTTCGGCCACCACCCAGGCCACCTTCTGCGTAAAAACGAACGTATCGTCGACCACCTTTATGTCTAGTCCACTCAGGTCAGCCTCTTGTGCCCCTGCCATAAGGCGGCGAATCAGCTCTACTTTTCGGGCGCTTACCTTTACCCCTGCGAGCCACTCGTTAAAGTCCCGCTGCAGGTCTATCACCTGGATGCGCCGGGGCCAAAAACCTCCCTCCCCCAGCAGGTGGATGAGCTCGCTGAGGCGGAAATAGCGGCCATGGGAACGGTCGCGTAGCCGCTCTAGGCGATCTTGGTAGCGGGCCCGCACATCCTGCTCGTGGGAGACCGTCTCTTCAAAGGCTAGGAGGCCTCCAGGTACGCACACCCTCCACATCTCCAGCAGCATCTCCCGCACTCGCGGTATGTGGTGCAAGGGCAGGCCTGAAGTGACGATGTGGAAAGCTTCGTTGGGGAAGGGGAGCTCAAAAGAACGGCTGTCCGCCTCCATGAGCACAAGGTTAGGACGTCGCGCCACCCAAGCAAGGGGCCTCCCTCCCCGCACCAGGGATACCACCTCTTTCGTGCGATAAGTGAAGGCCCATGCGATGATGCCGCTTCCTGCCCAGACGTCGAGCACGGAAGCCTCCTTGGGAGGGGCGACGAAGGCCACAAACCGGCGTGCCCTGGCCGGATCGGCCAAGATTCGGGACATAAGCATCTCCAGGGGCTAGTTTACTTCTTTGGCGGGGCGAGTAGGCCACGGGACGTTAAGAATTCCAGGAGGTGGATGGCCAGCGTCTCAGGGTCCCCTGTCACGAGGCCTGAGGAAGGACGCCCCCCGCCCAGAAGGGCAGCAACCCTTTGCCACGGCCAAGGCGATTCCTCTACCTGGTAAAAGCCCAAACGCATGGGCTTTGGGGGGCCCAGAGAGCTCACTTTTAGCCCGCGGCTGCCATGGCCCGGGCCAGAAGGGACCTTTCTTATAATGGGCTGAGCCCTCGCCTTGATCTGCTTTCTCACCGATGGATAAGGCAATGAGACCGCTCCCTCCCTGGCCATAAGCACCGCGGGGAGGCTGCTCTCTATCAGCACCCTACGACCGCCCTCGGCCCAGGCGATGGTCCAAAGGGCGCCATCGCTTAGGCTAGCGTCCACGACGTGGGCCACACACGGCCACGATAGTATATGGGCCAACTGCCAGCCTACTGCCCCTGTCCCCCCCTGAAGGGAGCGATCGCCACATAGGACCAGGTCTGGCCGCAGCTCCTGGGCGGTCTGGGCCAAGAGGTAGGCAGTAGCCAAAACGTCCATCTCGCCAGCGGGCGTGCCGACCAGTAGAGCCCCTTGAGCACCCAAGGCCAGCGCAAGGCGCAAGGGCCCTTCCATCTCCTCCCCTCCCACAGCTACCGCCCATAGATACTTATCTGTCCCCTTCACTTTGAGGGCCAAAGCAAGGGCAGAAGCATCAGCCGGGCCAAGCACGAAGGGCACGCCTTCCCCCTTTTCATAGCCCACGAGGGACTCGGGGTCCGGGCCAGCGCTAAGGCAGACCATCACCTTCCCTGGCCACGTTGAGGGAGGAAGAAAGGGTGGGGACGAACCTTGAGGCCGCGCCATAAGGGAGAGCCGCTCCAGGACCGCCTGCAACACCTGCCTCGCATCTCCTAGAAGCCCCAATGTCGCCAAAGAGAAGATAGGGGCGCCAGGATCGGTGTTTATGGCTATCACCTCCTGGGCCCCTCTCATCCCCACCAGGTGTTGACTTGCTCCCGATATGCCACAGGCCAAATAAAGTTTGGGGGATATAATGCGCCCGCTAGAACCTATCTGCCTCTCCTTAGGGGCCCAGCCCGCATCCACCGCCGGGCGGGTCGCGCCCACTGTGCCTCCCAAATAGGAAGCCAGCTCCCACAAAAGCTGGAACCCATCTTTGCCCCCCATGCCGCGCCCCCCAGCTACAACCACGTCGGCCTCTCCTACGTCCATGTCTTCCGGCTTGAGGGCGTAGATCCCTACCATCCTCCCTCTGGGGGCCACAGGCAGAACCTCGTCACGTATCTCTGTCACTCTACCTGGCGAGCCAGAGAGGCGTCTACTTCGCAAGCTCTCTAAGCTCAAGGTGACCACTACAGGCCCTTCGCCCCAGACCTCCAGCCAGCACGATGCCCTGCAGCCGAAGGCGGGGCGTAGCGCCAAAATGCGGCCCTTGCCACTGTGGTCTAAGCGCAGGCACGGGCCGACGAAGGACGCGCCTATATGGGCGGCTACCCTGGCCCCTACCTCACTGCCAAGAGGCGATGCAGGGAGCAGAAGAGCGGAAGGCCTCCTTTCCTTGACCAGATGGGCAAGGCCGGCAGCTATGGCCGTACCGCTTTCGAGGCCGATATAGGGCCAATAGAGCACCTCGTCAGCGGCCCACTGCACCTGCTGTTGGGGCCCAAAAACGACAGCCACCGTCCTAGCGCCCATGGTATGGGCCAAAGAGGCCGCCGCAGCTGCCAACCCCTCGCCTTCCCTCTGAGGCCAGAACCATACCTCCGCCACGGTAACCACACTTCAGCAGCCTCCCGTAGGGGCGTCAAGGGGGATTTGCTGGACGGGAGTCGGGCATCGTTGGGCAAACGTTGTAAGGTTTTTTGCCGAAAATTCTTTCAGCTTTTAACTGATTGACGTGTCCGTCATCCTCGCTACCACAATGGGATGCTAGTTGTTACAGGACGAGTGGGTATGCAGTTCAAGCTCCTGTTCAGCCCTTTGCGCATCGGCACGACGGAGGTGCCCAACCGCATCCTTCAGACGGCCCACGCCAAGTCCTTTGAAGATCACGTCATGGCCAGCCCAGAAGAGGGATCGTACGCCCTACCTGGGGAGCGCAACCTTTACTACCACGTGGAGAGGGCTAAAGGTGGAGCGGGCCTCTTGGTGATGGAGTACCAGATGGTGCATCCCACCTCTACCGGGGGCATCCATTATTTGGCCCACGCCTACCGCCCAGAGATCGTGCCCCGATATCGGCAGATAGCGGAGGCTGTCCACGCCCAGGGCACAGGAACCAAGATTTTCGGCCAGATCTGCCACGTAGGTATGCACACCAGGGGGGACCAGATAGACTACTACCATCCTGTATGGGCCCCCTCTGCCATCCCAGGCCTGGCCGAATACGGCCTGTACCACCTTTTGCCTAAGGAGATGGAACCAGAAGATATCCAGGAGCTCATCCGGGCCTTCGTCGTTTCCGCCCGCCACGTAAAGGAGGGAGGGCTGGACGGGGTGGAGGTCCATGCCGCTCATAGCTACCTTTTGGGCCAGTTCATGAGCCCCATCAGCAACAAGCGGACAGACTGCTATGGCGGAAGCATAGAGAACCGCTGCCGCTTGGCCCTTGAGGTTATCGATGCGGTGCGCGCTGAGGTGGGGCCCGATTTCCCTATGGGAGTGCGTATAAGCGGCGACGAGT
This sequence comes from Chloroflexota bacterium, assembly GCA_030550295.1. Taxonomy (GTDB): domain Bacteria; phylum Chloroflexota; class Dehalococcoidia; order SM23-28-2; family HRBIN24; genus JAVVHA01. Next base: position 2,290 of record JAUQPQ010000087.1, on the reverse strand, counting down.
TCGCCCCTGGCGGCCTCACCATGGCCGATACAGTGGAGATAGCCAAGCTCCTCGCTGCTACGGGCAAACTGGACTGGATCAGCGTCAGCGCCGGCTCCTATTGGAGCGTCGCCCCTGTCATTGTCGGCTCTATGGCCTTTCCCCCAGGTTTCATCCTCCATCTGGCGGCGGCGGTAAAGCAGGTGGTAGACATCCCCGTCTTCTGCGTTGGGCGGATCACCGACCCTACGTTAGCAGAGCGCATTCTGGAAGAGGGACAGGCTGACATGGTGGGTATGACCCGCGCCCTTTTGGCCGATCCCGAGCTGCCCCACAAGGCGAAGGAGGGGCGCCTAGAGGATATCCGACCTTGCATCGGCTGCCTATTCTGCGTCCAGAGGCTATGGTACAACCTACCCCTGGCCTGTGCTGTCAACCCCGCTGCTGGTCGTGAAAAGTACTTGGGCATCGGCACCTTACGCCCAGCCCCCTCTCCCAAGAAGGTTCTGGTGGTGGGAGGTGGCCCGGCAGGCCTTAAGGCCGCAGAGGTGGCCACCCATAGGGGCCACCACGTAACCCTTGTAGAACGGGAAGAGTCACTGGGAGGACAGGTACGCTTGGCCGCGCGACAGCCTACCCGGGCCGACATGGAGGACGCTGTACGCTACCTAGAGATCCAGGTCCGGAAGTTGGGAGTGCAAGTGATTACCGGCCATGAGGTCACCCCCCAAGAAGTGTTGGCCAAGGCACATTATTGGGACTCCGTGGTCATCGCCACCGGTTGCCGGCCGGAGCCCACCTTCTTCTCCCTCTCTAGGCTGGAGAACTACCTCATACCTGGGGCCGACCAAGGACACGTCTTCTCTGCCTGGGACGTGCTGGCCGGGAAGGCCTCCTTAGGGCCCAAGGTAGTGGTAATAGATCAAGACGGACACTGGCGTGGGGTAGGTACCGCCGAATATCTGGTCGACCGCGGCCATCAGGTGACAGTGGTCACTTCTATGAACACCGTGGGCCAGCACCTAATACCGATGGAGCTCCAGCTCCTGTTGCCCCGCCTCGCTTTTAAGGGCGTCCGCATCATCGCCTCCCACGAGGTAGTGGCTATCGATGGCCCTACTGTGCATCTGAGGCACGTTTGGACTGGCCAGCTCCTGCAGCTGGAAGGGGTCGACTCAGTAGTAGTGATCACTGGCCGCCGCCCCAACGACGAGCTTTACTTCGCCCTCAAGGGACGCGTAAAAGAGCTACACCGCATCGGCGATTGCCTCTCCCCGCGCACCCTGGAGTACGCCATTTGGGAAGGGGAGATGGTAGGGAGGGCCCTATGAAGCTAGAGGTAGGACTAGGGCTGTGGGGCATGCAGGCCTTTATCCTCCATCCTCGTCACCATGTCAAGCTCTACCAGGAGATGATCGAGGAGGCGCGGTGGATGGAGGAGCTGGGGTTCGATGTGCTGTGGCTCACCGAGCATCACGTCTGGTTCGATGGATATGTGCCCCAGCTCCTTACCGCCGCTGGGGCCCTGGCCGCCGCTACCTCCCGCTTGCGTATCGGTACCTCATGCCTCCTCTTGCCCATGCACCACCCCTTGCGGATAGCGGAGGGGGCAGCCATGGCTGACATCGTCTCAGGGGGACGCCTCGAGCTTGGGGTAGCAGTGGGCTATCGCGACATGGAGTTTGATACCTTCGGCATCGCCCGCAGCCAGAGGGCGGCCCGCATGGAGGAGATGCTGGACATCCTCCATCTCGCATGGACCGAAGACGCCTTTTCCTATGAGGGTCGCTTCTTCCAGCTGAAAGGGATACGCGTGCTGCCCAAGCCGATACAGCGTCCCATTCCCATCTGGATGGGGGGATGGGCGCCCTCGGTGGTGGCCAGGGCAGGACGGCGCCGGCTCCACCTTATGGGAGCAAGGCCCGATGACTGGCCCATCTACGAGGAGGCCGCCCGCCAGGCCGGCCATGACCCCACAGGCATCAAGATGACCCTAGGAGGCGACGTCTGGGTGGACGACGACGAGGAGGAGGCCAAGGCCTTCCTTAAGGCGATAGCCCATTACCTCTATTACGACCAGCTGGGAGGCTGGGGCTTCTTCACCGATCCCGCTACAGGACGCCCCATATCCTTCGACCAGCCGGAGACTTTACAGGTCATCGCCACCGCCATGAACGCCTTGGCCATCGCTGGCCGGCCAGAGACGGTCACAGAGGCCCTATGGGAACGGTTGGCCCGCTGTCCCAAGGGGGTGGTGCCCCATCTTTTCCTTCGTATCCGGTTCGATACCGCCCCCCGCAAAAAGATGCAC
>JAUQPQ010000086.1 GCA_030550295.1 Chloroflexota bacterium | reverse complement strand
TGGCTTACATGGGTGGCCCACAACTTGGAGCGCATAGCCGACCGGGCTACCAACATCTGTGAAAGGGTGGTCTACCTGGTCGAGGGGCGGATAGAGGAGCTTAACGTCTCCAAATACTAATAACCCATAGCACTGCCAGGCCAGTGAAGGAAGGGGAGGAAGGCAGTTTCCCCCTTCCTCCCCTCTGGCGCGGAGAGCCATTGGGCCCACGGGCTTTCACAACGCCCCCTACCCAATGGCAACGCCTACTGTAGCTCCTGATCATTAAAATCGCATGAAAAAGGCCAAGAGGGTACCTCCAACCTTCTAACCATTCTTTAATGGGCATCTGCTAGGATACATTAATATGAGGGTTCTCTTAGTAGAAGACGAACGGCGCCTTGCCCATTTGGTAAAGCGGGTGCTGGAGGAGGAGGGGCACCAGGTGGAGGTGGCCCACAATGGCCAGGACGGTCTGAGTTTAGGACTGGGAGGGGAGTTCGACGTCATCATTTTGGACATTCTTCTGCCGGGGATTGATGGGGTGGAGGTATGTCGGGCCCTAAGGAAGGAGAAGGTGGATACCCCCATCCTTATGCTTACGGCCCTGGACAGCGTAGAGGACAAGGTGAGGGGGTTAGATGCCGGTGCCGACGACTATTTGCCCAAGCCCTTCGCCTTTGAAGAGCTTTTGGCACGTCTGCGTGCCCTATCCCGTCGCCGGGTAGAGCCTAGGGATCCGTACTATCTCCAGGTGGGAGATTTGGTGCTAGACTTAAAGCGCCGCCGCGCCCGAAGGGGCAAGAGGGAGATAGACCTTTCCCCCAGGGAGTTCGCCCTTCTTGAGGTGCTCATGCGCAACGCTGGCCGCGTCTTGACCAGGAGCCAGATCTTGGACCGCGTGTGGGGATACGATTTCGCCCCCGATTCTAACGTTGTAGACGTGTACATAGCTTACCTGAGGCGCAAGGTGGACAAGGGGCATTCCAAGGCCCTTATCCATACCATAAGGGGCTACGGCTACATGATCTCGGAGTGAGAGCATGTTTTTCTCTGCCCGCTGGCGGCTTACCCTTTGGTTCGCTCTGGTCATGGCCGTAACTTTGGCGGTGCTGGGGACAATCGTGTACCTCACGGCCCGCCATCTCATCCTCACTCGGGTGGACGACGAGCTGCGGACGCGGGCAGAGACGGAGGCGCCCTTCATCTTGTCCAGGCTGGCCCGCGGCGCTAGGATTGAGGAGCTAGAATTGGGGGAAGAAACAGAGGAGATCTCGGGCTTCTACGCCATCTTGGGCCCCGAGGGACGACCTCTAGTCTCCACCATCAGAATCCCCCCCTCAGCACTTCCCTCATCTGAAGAGGTTTTCGAGGTCTTGGCCAAGGGGCCACGTCTTTTCACCTTCCACCTAGAGGAGGGGGAACACTATGTCCGTGTCTACGTGGCACCCTTGGAAAGCACATGGAACCGTACCCTCCTTCTGGCAGTAGGCCGCAGCATAGAGCCTGAGCTTTCGTCCCTCCGCAGCCTTCTTATGGTCTTGGCAGGGGGAGGAGCGGGCGCTTTGGCCCTTTCCACCGTGGGGGGCTACATACTTGCAGGCCGCGCGCTACGCCCCATACGGCAGGCGATGGACCGGCAGCGCACCTTTGTAGCCGATGCCTCCCACGAGCTACGTACCCCACTCGCCATAGTAAAGGCCAATGCCGAGCTACTACGACGCCATCCTGAAGATCCTATCTCCTCTCACCTCCAGGAAGTGGACGATATTATTGGCGAAACAGGAAGGTTGGCCCACCTCGTCTCCCAGCTATTAACCCTCGCCAGGGCCGATGCCGGCCGGCTGCCCTTGCAGAAGGAGTGGGTAGACCTGACCGCCCTGGCCCAAGAGGCAGTACGTCAGATGGCGCCACGTGCTCAGGAGAAGGGGCTCACCCTAGAGGGACCATCCTCTGGCCCTATTTTCGTGCTGGGCGATAGTGTGCGCATAAAAGAGGTCGCCCTCATCTTGCTGGACAACGCCATAAAGTTCAACAAACCGGAAGGCAAGGTCTGGGTGCGAACTTGGGCCGATGGCAGCCGTGCTTATTTGGAGGTCTCGGATACGGGCATCGGCATTGAGCCCCAAGACCTGCCCCGAGTCTTCGAGCGATTCTACCGTGGGCAGAGGGCAGGGGCTACCGAAGATGGGGCCGGACTAGGACTTTCAATAGCTAAGGCCATCGTAGAGGCCCATGGCGGGCAAATAACAGCCCAGAGCCGACCTAAAGAAGGCTCCACTTTCAGGGTGGTGTTTCCCAAGGAGCAGGGCGTCCTTAGGCGCTGAAACTTCTCTAAAGCCTCCTAAAGGATAACATCTTCCCAAGAACATTGCAGAACCCTAAGGCGAGCTTAACTTCTCCCTAATAATGTGCCCATATCTTAGAGGGCAAAAGCCAAAATAGTGCAGAGGTGGCAGCATGAGGAGGTTCTAACGCGGTGTTAATGGGCTTTTAATTATAACATGATACCTTAAAGATGGGACATCGGAGTTGGTAAGGAGGGGATAGCGTGAGAAGGTGGGTCTTAGCCTTAATGGTGGCCCTGGCGGTAGTGGTGGGCTCCCTGGGTGCCCTCACCGTAGCCTCTGCCCATGACGGCAGCGACGGAGGGGTCTTCAACTTCGCCAGCGCCTTCATCGATAACCTGGCGCGTCGCCTAGGCATAGGACGGGACGAGCTGGTAGGGGCTATGCGCGACGCTGCCAACGATACCATTGACCAGGCCCTACAACAGGGGTGGCTGACGCAAGGCCAGGCGCAACGCCTGCGCGACTGGGTGGCCCAGAATGAGCCCGGCTTCCCCTGGGGCTGGCACAAGGGCAAGGCGTGGCTGGCCCCGAAGGTGTGGCGCGGCGTGTTGGTAGAGGCGGCTGCCCAGGTGCTGGGCATGGGCACCGACGATCTCCTAGCCCAGCTGCGCCAGGGCAAGAGCTTGGCCCAGGTGGCCCAAGAACGGGGTATGAGCACCGATGAGTTCAAGTCGCGCCTCTTGGCCCAGGTGGATCAGCGCTTGGCCCAGCTGGTCCAAGACGGTAGGATTACCCAGCAACAGGCCGACCAGCTCCGCCAGGCGATCCAGAACAGGATCGATGCCATCGTCAACACGCCTGGTCCTATATGCCCTAAGCCCTGGTGGGGTCCCCGGCCCGAAAGCTTGGGAACCTCGGCCACCCAGGCCTAGCATTAGGCTAACAAAGGGGAGGAGGAAGGATTAAGCTCCTCCCTCCCCTTTCTATGAGAGGAGCTGCCATGAGAAAGGTGCTGTTCGTAGCAGGGGCGATGTTAGTGATAGCGGCGGCGGCTATTGGGGGAGGGATAGCCTATTTCCTGTCTCGGAGCGACGAGGTGGAGCTAGTAACAGAGGCACCCCCTCTGCCTTCACCCCAGGCCACGGTCGCCGGAGGGGGCTCTAGTACTACTTCACCGGCTGTGGGAGCTGAGGTCTTACACTTTGTGCTGGTCTCGGAGCAGTCGGAGGCAAGCTATATTGCCCGGGAGAAGCTGGCCTTCCTTCCTGCTACCAGTGAGGCTGTTGGCAAAACTAACGCTATAACTGGCGACATTTACTTAACCCGTAAAGGGTTGTCACCTTCTCCCCCCTCGGTGATCAGGGTGGATCTGAGGACGCTGCGTAGCGATGAGGCCCGTCGGGACAACTTTGTCCGCAACAACACGCTGAACACCGACCAGTACCCCTTTGCTGAGTTTCGCATAGAGGGCATAGAAGGATTCCCTACCAGCTACCAAGAGGGAGAAGAGGTGGCAGTTAGATTAGTTGGCACCATGACCATTCGCGGCACCTCTAGGCCTCTCGTCTTTGACGCAAGGGCGCGCTACGGAGGGGGAACCCTCACAGGCGTGGCCCATACCGCCTTTAAGCTCACTGACTTCGGCCTGTCGCCACCTAATATAGCTGGCTTCGTCACTGTGGAGGACGAAATACGGCTGCAGATAATCCTGGTAGCCCGTCTTCAGTAGACCTATTATTATCGCAACCCTCTTTAGCTGAAGGCCTGCACCCTATGTAGCTACCTTGGCCTGACACTTTAGGCCCGCCAGGGAGGCAGGCCCCAGGTGTGCCGATGGGCGTGTCCTAAAAGCTGTAGCCTTAGCGTAGGAAATGCCCTAATGTAGGCTATGTCATCTGTCGTGGTGGGGAGAAGAACTTCAGGGGAGCCCCATAAACTCTCGGGTCCATATATTCGTGACGGGGGCATGGGTATCGTTTTCCTTTTGGGCCTGGTGAGCTTATTGGCCGACATTACGTATGAGGGGGCCCGGAGCGTTGTGGGCCCCTTTCTGGCATCTCTAGGAGCTGGGCCTCAACTAGTAGGCCTCGTTGCTGGCGCAGGTGAGCTCTTGGGCTACCTGGTGCGCCTGCCGGCAGGCATAATGGCGGATCGCCTAAGGCGGTTATGGGCTATGGCCGCTAGTGGGTATTTGGCGAACCTGGTAGCAGTACCTGCTTTGGCTTTGGCTGGTAACTGGGCCGTGGCGACCTCTCTCTTGTTTATGGAAAGGCTGGGGAAAGGGATCCGCACCCCTGCCCGCGACGTGATCCTGGCGCATGCGGCGGGTAATAGGCGTGGTATCAGCTTCGGTATCCACGAGCTGTTAGACCAGGTGGGTGCTGTGATGGGCCCCCTGGTAATGGTTGGGGCCATCGCTATTACCGGCACGTATAGGGCAGGATTCGCTTTATTGGCTATACCGGGTGCCTTGGCCCTTATCGTCCTTTGGGCTGTTGCCAGGATCTACCCGGAAGCTGGTGAGGGCGCGGCTATAGGTAGCAAAAGCTTGTCCTCTGGTAGAGGAGGGCGCCTGCAGGCTTGGCCCTCTCCAATGCTAGTGTTCTACCTCCTGTTTGTGACCTTTAGCGTCATGGGCCTTTTTAGCTTTCAACTGCTTTCCTTCCACATAAAGCAGAAAGCCCTTCTCCCCGATGCTGCTATCCCTGGGGTGTTCGCGGGTGCTATGGCCGCCGATGCTTTAGTCGCCCCTTTGGTGGGTCGGTGGTTCGATGTGAGAGGCCTAGGTGTGCTGTGGATTATCCCTTTCGCTTCAGCCTTGGTGACGATGCTAGCCCTAGCTGGTGCCCCCGTCTCTGCTATAACCGCCTCGGTGTTGTGGGGTGTGGTGATCGGGTGTCATGAGACCGTTCTACGGGCGGCCGTTGTCGACTTGTCCCATCCCAGCTGGCGCGGGATGGCCTATGGCCTCTTTAACACCGCTTATGGCTTGGCCTGGATAATGGAGGGGGCAGCTATGGGTGCCCTGTACGGCCTCGGTCAAAGGCCTCTCATCGCCTTCTCCTTGGCTTGTCAACTGGCCTCGATCCCGTTCCTGGCGCTTGTGGCTAGGAGGCCCAACATAAAATTCTATAAGCTTCCGTAATGTCCAAGGCATCGCTGAATGTGGTTTGCTTTGGTGGGGATTATCATCTCTTTAGAGGTCGTCATGAAAAAGATAGGCGGGCATATGCGACGGACTCTCGAGTACATCTACAGACAGTTGCTAGAGGCCTATGGGCCTCAGGGTTGGTGGCCTGGCGATGGCCCCATAGAGGTGATGGTGGGGGCAGTCCTGACCCAGGCCACCAACTGGCGAAACGTGGAGAAGGCCATATCAAGGTTGAAAGAGGAGGGGCTCCTTTCATTCCGCGAACTGGCGTGCGTAGACCAAGAAAGGCTGGCCCAAGTAATTAGGCCCGCCGGCTACTATAACGTGAAGGCCCAGAGGTTAAAGGCCTTGGCCCGCTTCCTGGTGGAGATGTGGGGAGGAGATGTAGCGGCCCTATCTTCCCAGCCTCCTGAGCAGGTGCGGCAGGCCCTGCTGGGCGTCTATGGGCTAGGCCCGGAGACGGTAGATTCTATTCTTCTTTACGCCCTAGGCCATCCCTATTTTGTGGTAGATGCTTACACTAAGCGCATCTTCCGCTGTTTGGGTCTCGGGCCACCCACGGAAGAGTATGAGACGTGGCAGCGCTACTTCATGGATCGTCTTCCGCCCAATACCCAGATGTTTAACGAGTACCATGCCCTGCTTGTGCGCCATGGGAAGGAGCGGTGCAGGAAACGCCCATACTGCCCAGGATGCCCCTTGATAGCCATCTGCTCTACGGGCCAGGTGTGCTCTAGGTAGTTACCCCCTGCTAGTGATCGATCCTACAACGCCCGATGGGCCTCTAGTTTGCTCTCGAGGAGGGCCAACTTCACCGCTGCGTCCACTTCTGGGCGTCTTCGGCAAAGGCATGGGCCTTGCGGCTCAGGCAGCCCAGATGGGTCCTTTAGCGCCCTGTTCAGAAACCAGCTGCAACTGTAC
>JAUQPQ010000009.1 GCA_030550295.1 Chloroflexota bacterium | reverse complement strand
GGGAAACATCCCAGTCCACCTCTGCTCCCAGCTCCTCTATAACCTTTATGGCCTCCATTATGGCCTGACGCGTTCCCTCCTCCACCCCTTCGCCTAGGTACTCTCGGGGCACGCCTACCCTAATCCCTTTCAGGTGGGGGACGAGGGCGTCTGAATAGTTAGGCACATCTACGGGGGCAGAGGTTGAGTCCCTAGGATCGTGTCCGGCGATAACTTGGAGGACGAGGGCGGCATCCTGCACATCTTTCGTTATGGGCCCTATCTGGTCTAAAGAGGAGGCGAAGGCTACCAGGCCATATCGGCTGACGCGCCCATACGTAGGCTTGAGTCCTACCACTCCACATAGGGAAGCTGGCTGGCGTATACTTCCCCCCGTGTCGCTCCCCAACGCATAGATGCACTGGTGGGCAGCCACTGCTGCCGCCGAGCCTGATGACGACCCGCCAGGCACACGGGACAAGTCCCAAGGGTTGCGAGTGGGGCCGAAGGCCGAGTTCTCCCCCGAGGAGCCCATGGCGAACTCGTCCATATTAGTCTTGCCTATCATTACCATCCCTGCTGCCCGGAGCCTCTCTATCACCGTCGCTTCATAGGGGGGGACGAAGTTGGCCAGGATGCGGGAGGCGCAGGTGGTGGCCACCCCACGGGTGCAGATGATGTCTTTTATAGCTGCTGGAATGCCAGTGAGGGGAGTACCCTTGCCGGCGGCCAGGATCCTATCGGCCTCTCGTGCTTGTTCCAAGCCCAGGTCAGCAGTGACGGTTATGAAGGCGTTAAGGACCCTATCCGTCTCCTCGATGCGACGTAGCACTGCCTCTGTCAGCTCTACTGAGGTTATTTCGCCCTTGCGGAGGAGTTTAGCTGCCTCATGTATGGTGAGCTGCCAGAGGGGGGTCCCCATAGTCCCTTTACTCCTCAAAGACAGCGCGCACGCGGAAATATCCATCTTCCTGGTCAGGGGCGTTGGCTAGGACGTCATCCCTGGCCATGGACAGCGCTGGCACATCGTCGCGCATGACGTTGCGCAGCGGTATAACGTGAGATGTAGGAGGTACCCCTTCCGTGTCTAGCTCTTGCAGACTCTGGAAGTAGTCCAAGATTTGCCCTAGCTGGTGGCGAAACTTATCTATCTCCTCCTCGCTGAGGCCCAATCGCACTAATGAGGCTAAATGGAGTACTTCTTCCTGTTCTAACGGCATCGCCTTCTTACCCAGCCTTGGCTCCTATTATAGACTGATACATGCGTGGACTGTTCAAGATGCAAGATAGGACCGAAGCCGACCTTTGGCGGACCTCTCTAGGCCATCCCAGCTACATATGGACAGAGGGCCTAGAGCGGCGCCTCCAGATGGTTCAGCGTCATGTCCCCCTAGAGGGGCGCCGCATCTTGGATGTGGGATGTGGCGTAGGATCCTTTGTCAGGCGTCTCCGGCAGCTGAGCCCGTACGTTTGGGGCATAGATGTTGACAGAGAACGCCTAGAAAAGGCCTCGCCCCAGGTGCCGGGCCTCCTGTTGGCGGCGGCAGAGTACCTTCCTTTCCGTGATGAGTCCTTCCAGGTGGTGATCCTTCACGAGGTGCTGGAACATGTGGCTGACGATGCCGCTACCTTAAAGGAGTGCTGCCGAGTAGTAGAGGTTAGAGGCCATATAGTTATCTTTACCCCCAATAGGCTCTATCCTTTCGAGACCCATGGGATCTATCTGGGCCGCCGCTACATTTTTGGTAACATCCCTTTCGTCAACTACCTGCCTAATGCTATAAGGCGCCATCTTGTTCCCCACGCTAGGGCCTACACATCCATCTCTTTGGCCCGCTTGTGGCAGGACCTACCTGTGGAAGTGGTGGTCCACACGCAAGTCCTCCCAGGTTTCGACCATTCAATAGCTAGGTGGGGCCGGTTAGGCCGGGTACTGCGAACGCTACAGGCCCTGGAGAGTACCCCTCTCCGTATCTTTGGCCTCTCCCACTTCGTTATCCTAAAAAGGGTACGGTGAACTGGGGCGTCCATCACCGACGAGCAAGGTTGCGCCGAGCCGAGAGGCGTAGAGAGGGCACGGCCAAGACCAAGGTTGGGATAGCGCTGGCCATATTGGTGCTTGCCCTTTTGTTGGCCTTGGGCGCAGCTGCAGGAGGGGGCTATGCCCTCTACCTCCTTTACGCAGATGACTTAGTGCCGCCCAACGTGGTCATCGCCCAGAACTCGTGGCAGGGAAGCACCTTTTATGATCGCGATGGCGAGTTCCTCTACCAAGCTGTCGACCCTGTGCGGGGCCTTCAAGACCCTGTGCCGTTATCCGAGATCTCTCCGTACATGATCGCTGCTACTATCGCCGTAGAGGATGCCAGCTTTTACCATAACCCTGGCGTAAATTTCCGTGGCCTTGCTCGTGCCTTCTTGGAAAATCTCACCCCCTTTGGGCCGGGATTCCTCAAAGGAAGTGGCGGGAGCTCCATCACACAGCAGCTGGTACGTAACCTTTACATAAGCGAGGAAGAGCGTTTCGAGCGCAAGATCGAACGTAAGGTCAAAGAAGTGGTTCTTGCCCTGGAGATGAAGCGCCTCTATGAAGATGACCAGATCCTGGAGTGGTACTTGAACCAGGTCTTCTACGGCAACAACGCTTATGGGGTGGAGATGGCGGCCCAACGGTATTTTGGCAAATCAGCAGGGGCGCTAAACTTGGCCGAGGCAGCCCTTCTGGCTGGCATCCCTCAATCGCCAGCCCTTTACTCCCCCGCCGTGCCCGAAAACCGCGAGCGAGCCGAAGCCCGACGCCAACAGGTCCTAGACCTTATCCTTAAGCATCTGGACGAGGTAAACGATCTTCCACCCCTCAAAGAGCGAGGGATATTCATAACCGCTGCCGATATAGAGGCGGCCCGGCAGCAACGCCCCACCTTAGTGTCCGCCTCTTTCCCCATTGAGGCGCCCCATTTCGTTTTGTACGCCCAAGAGCAAGTGGTGAAGATGTGCCAAAAGGGGCTATTTTCGCCCCCTAGTGGCCTAAGCTGCGATGAGGTGATCCCCAAAGGAGGACTGCGCATCTTCACCACCCTCGACCTAGGGCTCCAGAAGCTGGGCGAGAAGGTTATCAATGAAGAGCTTTCATATCCGGTGCCCTGTGGTGGGCTGGGCACTGCCCCTAGGGAAGAGTGCTTTAACGGTCACAATGGCGCCCTGCTGGCCATAGATGTTGACACGGGGGAGATCCTGGCCATGGTGGGCTCCCGGGATTATTTCCGTGAGGATATCGATGGCAAAGTGAACATAGCTACCTCGCCTAGGTCTCATGGCTCGGCCATGAAGGTATTCACGTATCTAACTGCATTTACCAAGGGATGGGCGCCCTCTACCATCGTGGAGGATGCTCCCCTTACTATTGGCGGCCACACCATTAACAATTGGGACTTCAAACACCAGGGCCGGATCACTGTGCGTAAGGCCTTGGCCGAGTCGGTCAACACCGCTGCTGTGCGGACCGTGTTGGCGGTAGGGGAGGATGCAGTGATTCGCACGGCGATTACCATGGGCTTAAGTTGTCTGGGCTATAACGAGTGTCGTGGTCTGGTGAAGGATCGCATAAGTTCTAACTGTGGCCCTGTGGTCACCCTGGGGGCGTGCGAAGTGAAGCTCTTGGACATGACCTTCGCCTTTGCCACCTTCGCCAACAATGGCCTCATGGTGGGCATGACTAGTGTGGAAGGACTACCCAAGGGTTTTCGCACTTTAGACCCTGCTGCCATTTTACGCATTGAGGACAAAGATGGCAGGGTGCTATACCAGTATTCTCCCCAAACCCAACAGGTTATAAGGTCAGCCTTCACTTACATGATCACGGACATTTTGTACCGGGACGCCATACATTGGTCGGGCCTCTCCTTCAGTTGGCCTGCTGCTAGCAAGACAGGCACGCAGGATCGCTTCCAGGACAACGTGGTGATGGGCTACACCCCTCACTTAGCGGTAGGGGTCTGGATGGGTAACACCGACGGGACGCCTATGGCCCAGGGGACCTTTAGCTTTGCTGGTGCTGGCCCTATTTGGCGGCGGTTCATGGCTGAGGCCCACCAGTACTTGGGCCTGCCTCCCACGCCTTTCCGGCCTCCTGGTGACGTGGTCTTTGCCGAATGCCAGGGAAAGCAGGAGGTGTTCGCTGCTGGCGTCCCTGTGAGCCGGAGCGGTGTGTGCGCTTCTCCCACCGGGGGCGCCCCTCCAGAGATAACTCCTACCCCCACACCTCAACGGACGCCGACCCCTACCCCCACACTGACGCCTACGCCCACGCTTACGCCTACGCCGGCGCTCACGCCTACGCCGGCGCTCACGCCTACGCCAACCCCTCCATCCACACCGACCCCCACTCCTACTCCAACGCCTACATCGCGTCGCCTCTCACGAGGGTAGAGTGAGGGCCAAGGCAGTGCTACCCTCCTAAAAATGGGAAGTGAACCCTCTTCAGTCATGAACGACGAAAGACGAAAGGGCCACGGGCCCTCCTTCGTGCGGGTCAGGAGGGAAAGCAGGCCGCCCACCCCCAAAGAGGGGCTTCCCCCTCCCCCCGGACCTGCCCCTGATGTGCATACCCGAATAGTTATACCTCGATACGCGCAAGGACGAGCGGCTTACGCCGACATAGAGGTACGGGAGGTGCGCTACGGTGCCACCTCTCGCACACCCTATCTTCGGATAGTGCCTAGTCGCCAGCCCTTGGCCAAAAAGGGCCCCGGCCGGCTGGAGGCTACGCTGATAGGGAGCCGTCCACGGGATATTCTTGGCCGCTACTGGGCGGACATCCGGCGTTTCCTCATCGGTAGCCCCTTTGCCACCTCTCAGGCCATCCATGAGCGGTTGAGCAACCTTAAGGCCTTGGCCGTCTTCTCCTCGGACGCCCTTTCCAGTTCGGCCTATGCTACTGAGGAGATACTTATTGTGCTGGCCTTAGCGGGGGCAGATGCCCTTCACTTCTCCCTCCCCATTGCCCTTGCCATTGTATCGCTCATGGCCATAGTGGTGGCCTCTTATAGGCAGACCATTAAGGCATATCCCCAGGGGGGAGGGGCCTACAGTGTAGCACGGGAGAACCTAGGGGAATGGCCTGGGCTAGTAGCTGCAGCTGCCCTCCTAGTGGACTATACCCTCACCGTGGCTGTTAGTGTGGCGGCGGGTGTGGCAGCCATCACTTCGGCTGCGCCAGGCCTCTTAGACTGGCGGGTGCCTATAGCAGTAGCCATCGTCTTGGTCTTTGCGTGGGGCAACCTAAGGGGGATAAGGGAATCAGGTACTATCTTCTCCATTCCTACGTATTTCTTCATTACCTCAATGGGCGTCGTCATAGCGTTGGGGATGATAAAGGTGGCCATGGGCGAGGCGCCAGGAACTCTATGGAGGGGGGCCCCTGTACCTGAGCCGATAATTCCGCAAACATCCTTGAGCCTTCTCCTCATCCTGCGTGCCTTCTCCTCGGGGAGTGCAGCCCTTACCGGGATCGAGGCGATGGCCAATGGCGTTCCGTCCTTTAAGCCGCCCGAGAGCCATAATGCGCGCATCACCACTTTACGGATGGCCGTTATTCTGTCGTCCTTGTTCCTGGGGATCACCTTTCTGGCAAACCGCTACGGCTTAGTGCCCCGAGAGGATGAGACTCTCGTGTCGCAGTTAGGGCGGCAGGTTCTGGGCGAAAATCCCTTGTATTTCGTGTACCAGGCCGCTACGGCTCTCGTCCTCTTCTTGGCTGCCAACACCAGCTTCGCCGATTTCCCAAGGGTGTCGGCCATCTTAGCAGCCGATAAGTATCTGCCGCGCTACTTCACCTTTAAGGGAGACCGGTTAGCCTTTACCAATGGGATCGTTGCCCTTTCCATAGCTGCCTCTGCCCTTCTGGTCATCTTCGATGCCAACGTTACTCGCCTCATCCCGTTGTATGCTGTGGGAGTGTTTGTCACCTTTACGCTATCCCAGTTGGGCATGGTGCGCAGGTGGTGGCGCTTGAGGGGTCCTGGATGGCGGACAAGCATGCTTATAAACGCTGTGGGCGCGGTGGCCACAGGGGTAGTGGCGGTCATCATAGTCTTGTCGAAATTTGTCCATGGGGCGTGGATTTCCCTTCTGTTGATGGGGTGGCTTATAGTGATTTTCCACCTGATATGGCGCCATTACCGGTGGTTTGAATCACAAGTTCACATCACTGATGAGGAGGTCGCAGAGTTGGCAGCCCCTCCCAGCGTACCTTTGGCCGAAGGGGCTTCGGTCCGCCATTTTGTTATCCCAGTAGAAGGGATCAACCGCATCACATTGGAGACGATTCGTGTGGCCAGGGAGTGGGGAGGCACTATAACTGCCCTCCACGTGACTGATGACCGGGAAGAGGGAGAGGCCTTGCGGGCCAAATGGGAGCACCTGCTGCCTGATGTCCCGCTTATCCTCATCGAATCGCCTTACCGGGCCTTTGTGGCGCCAATGTTGGCCTGCCTTGAGCACATGAAGCGCAGCGATGGGGAGGTGATCCTACTTCTGCCCCGCCTGAAAGTAAGGCACTGGTGGCAGGCCCTCCTCCACAACCAGACCGTCCTCCGCCTGCGTCCCCACGCTGAGAAGTACCTCAAGATCAGGGTACTGGAGGTTCCTGTTCCACTTAACGGCGCCTCACACTAAGGGAAGGTCGCTAGGATGGCGTCGAGATCTTTCTCGGTGGTCGCTCGGGATACCAAGGCGAGGAAATAGGCCAAGGTAGGGGACTTGCGTCGCAGAGCCTCCACTTTTTGGCCTATGGGGCTTATGGAGGCGGGGCTCTGAGCGTAAATCCCATAGAAGGCGAAAAAGGCCTGGTTTATTTTTCGAAAGACGAAGCCCTTGGCGGCCAATTCCTTCCGCTTCTCCTCCATCAGCTGCTCTGCATCCTCGATCTTGCCTTGAGAGAGTAGCTCTTCCACTTGTCTGCGCAGGCCCCTTAGTTCCTGGTACAGGATTGGGGGATAGGGGGTAGAAAGTCCTACAGGAGAGGAGGGAGGTGGTGGGTAACGCCTCAGGAAGGCCTCTGCCAGCTCTTTGGCCGCCAGGTCTGCGACCGTCTCGTTGATGGTCCTAGCTTCCGTACTACGAAAGTAATTGCGTCCCAGGGGGAAAAGGGCGAGATAGAGGTGAAGCCACTCGTGGATCGCTGTTTCCACTATCTGGGCGTAGCTTCCTCCCCACGTCACCGTGGTGGGGTAAGTCCCCAATCCTGCCAGGGGCACTATCAGGGAGGAGACGCCAGTGGCATCTACCGCTTCCTCCAGGTCGTCTCTAGTCTTGCTACCTATCTTGGGCGCTAGAAGGATGGTCCTCTCCAGCCTGATCGCCTCCCGCGGGGATACTGCCAGGACCTTGGGCGGTGGCTCCAGCTCTACTGCTACCGGTGGGAAGACCATCTTCCACCCTGAGAAGAGGGGAGGACTTATGGTTAACCCCACCTCCTTCAGGAGGGCAGCGATGCGTCCCTCCAAGATCCCTTCCACCTGGTTCCCAAGGCGGGCAAGCTCTTTGGCCTGTTGGCCGTCCATTTGGGATCTGTCCGCCTGACGCTTTAAGGAAAAGTACCGCTCCAGGACTACGTCTTCGCCCCCTGAGGTTTGGCCTGTGAGCTTGGCTGCCACCTTCATAGCCAGGGCCTCTAGCTCCCATGGCAAGAGGTGATGTTCGTAGGGGGAAGCTAGGGCGGATATTGGGTCTGAAGCTTGCAAGTCTCTTTCTAGGGCGAGACCTAGATAAATCACCCCGCCCAAGATAGTCGCTAACGATATCAGATAGAGAGCCCTGGCTGCTTTTCCCCTCATCCCATGATAAGAGTGGTGATACAGTGTCATAATACAGCTTAGAGACATTAGGGAGGTGAATATGGCACTAATCGCTTTCGTCGGCGGTACTGGCCCTGAAGGCCTCGGGTTAGCGATGCGCTTTGCTAAGGCGGGCGAGGAGATCATCATCGGCTCCAGGTCAGAGGAAAGGGCAAACAGGGCAGTGGAGACGATCCGGGAGAAGCTGCCTCAAGCTAACGTGCGCGGCGCCCTCAACGCCGAGGCTGCCGCCATGGGCGAAATAGTATTCATCACCGTCCCTTACGAGGGACACCGCGACACTTTGGCCTCCTTGGCTGATGTACTGGCTGAGAAGATCGTGGTGGACGTGGTGGTACCCCTGGAGCTCACCAAGAGGGGGGTAAGGGCTATAACAGTAGAAGAAGGCTCAGCAGCCCAACAGGCCCAGAAGCTCTTGCCGCGGGCTAAAGTGGTAAGCGGGTTCCATCACCTTGACGCCCACCTCCTCCAGAACATAGACAAGCCCATGCAGGGTGACATCCTCATCTGCTCCGACAACCGAGAGGCGAAACGCCAAGTGATGGAATTGGGGGAAAAGATCGAGTACGTGCGGTCGGTAGATGCAGGAGTTCTGGCCAACTCTCGCTACCTGGAGGAGTGGACGGCCCTTTTGCTTAACTTGAACCGCATCTACAAGGCACGCACTGGAGTACGTATTGTGGGGATATAACCGTGGTCCCTGAGTTGCACATCATTGGGATAACGGGCATTGGCGAAGTCCAAGAGGGTGCAGACTTAGGCCAGCTCATCGTCGCGGCGGCTAATCGCCAAGGCACCCCCCTTCAAGATGGGGATGTGGTTGTGGTCACCCAAAAGGTGGTCTCCAAGGCCGAGGGGAGGGTGATCTCTTTGCAGGATGTCCAGCCCTCTCCCCAAGCCCAGGAGCTAGCCGAGCGGCTAGGGAAGGACCCTCGTCTTGTAGAAGTGGTGCTTAGGGAAAGCCGGCGCGTTGTTAGGGCAGAGCGGGGGGTCCTCATCACCGAGACCCATCACGGCTTCGTGTGTGCCAACGCTGGCGTGGACGCCTCCAATGTGGCTGGCGAAGGTTATGTGTCCCTTCTGCCCAGAGACCCTGACGCCTCGGCGGAGACGATACGGCGTCGTCTGGAGGAGCTGACGGGGGCCCAGGTGGCGGTCATCATAAGCGATACCTTTGGCCGCCCCTGGCGCGAAGGTCATACCAACGTCGCAGTAGGGGTAGCAGGCATGTCCCCATTCATTGACTACGTAGGCCAGACCGACCCTTACGGCTACGTCCTGCGCGTCACGACTATGGCGGTAGCCGATGAGCTGGCCGGGGCGGCCGAACTAGTTATGGGTAAGCTGAGCCGAGTACCGGCGTCAATCGTCAGAGGTTTTCAGTTCCAGCCTGGCCCTGGTAACGCCAGCCAGTTGGTGCGCCCCGCAGAAAAAGACCTCTTCCGCTAAAGTGGACTGCCCTGCCGGCTACCAGTTACCAACTCCGTGGGAGATTGGGGTTGGGGCGGCCCTCTGGCTCTGCCTCCACAGGGCCATAGGTGCCGTCCTCACGCTTCTGGATCCACCGGCCAATGTCGCCAGTGATGGTCACTTGGCCCCTGGGGTCAATCTCCGTCCGCAGTATGGTGAGCTCCTCTTCGGTCGGAGGTTCCAGGGTGATAAGCTGGGGTGCTATCTTGGGCCGGAAGTTCATCTCCCCTAAAACCTGCTCCATGGTTACGAAGGGCGATATGCCTATCAAGCGAAGGTATCGCTCCTCATAGTCGAACAAGGCCCAAGGGGTGAGGACCAAATATGGGCCTGTATCCTTGGGTAGCCCAGCCCGTTCCCTGGCCCCCTCGGTGCCATCAAGGAAGCCAGGTGAGGAGATGAAGTCTACCCTGGGCACAAACTTGCGCTTCTCGTGGTCGGTCATGAGGATGGTGCGCCAACACAAGGAGGCGATAGAATCGGCGCCTCCTGGGCCTCCGAAGCGGCGGAACTCTCCACTTTTATAATCGCCCAGCAGGGTGGAGTTGACGTTGCCATAGGGATCTACCTGTAGGGTGTTAAGGATTCCGTAGTCCATGAGGCCTATTTGGGCGTGGAAGCCCACGCTGTTCATAGTACCCCACTGGAGGGCACGGTAACTGGCCCGAGAGCTCACCATGGTCATGATGGGGTCTAAGGGCAAAGCAGGCTCTGGTGCCAACACTCCGTCCTCAGTGACGTAAACAGCGTTGGGGGCGTAAAGCTTCTTGGCTAGAAGGATGGAGGCCATAGGGGTGCCTCCCCCCGCCACCCAGTATGTCTTCCCGTCCTCGATGAGGCGAGCCATAACGCATATTTGGTGTTCACGCTCGTTGAAATAGGCTGCTGGTATACCCTTAGGCTGCTGCATCTGGATCATGGCAGGTACCCCTCCTTTATGGTAGCCCTCTGCACTAGCTGCTGAAGCCTCTTCCAACCTACTAGCCTGTCCAACATGTCAAAGTGGTCTTCTACGCCGTAGACCCATTTTTCAAGGTATACCTCCAGTCCTCCCCTCATGGTGGCCCCCACCACCTGCACTACATGTTCCACATCAGAGGCGTAGCGACCGGCCATCTCTCCCGGGTACGCCCCGAAGGGCAAGTGGACTACAGCGTCTACACAGTAGTAAGGGATGGCGGTAAGTCCAGGGTTGTGCCGGATCTCCTCTGTGTCCACGATCTCTTCGGTGGAGATGATGACCTTTTTGGAGGCAAGAGCTGACTCGACGTCAGAGATACCCGTGCCGAAAACGCGTGCATTACCGTAGACGTCGGCCTGGTGGACATGGATGAGGGCCACATCAGGATTGAGGGCCGGGACGATGACGGTGGGCTGACCGGTGTAAGGGTCGCGGATTATCTTGGCGCCTGAATAGTTGAACCCATCGGTACCCCCAAAGGAGCGGACGGGAAGGAAGGGTATTCCCATGGCCCCTGCTTTGATGCGGTTGGTCATCACTACGTTGGAGTATTCGTAGATCTTGACTCTCCCTTCTTTCACGGCCCTGTCTACGGTAGGGCCGAAGAGGAAGAAGCCCACGTCCATCTTGGAGACACAGCCGGCCTCTACTAGGAGAGCTGCTGCCACCCAAGTGAATTTAGCTCCTAGCCAAAGATTTCGCTTGCGCTGTCGGATGATCTCCCTTATTAGGGCCGCCGGCCCCCTCTGGAGGTAGTTGCATTCATATACAAGGTAATCTCCGTCCTGGACGAAGCGTTCGATGGCCTCTTTGGCAGACATCAGTTTGGGTACTAGGGCCCTTTTCTTGTGGTCCCTTACCCATTGACGGAATCCGTCCGGGTCTACGGGGTGGTACTCTCCTTCGCCTTCAGCTAAAATTTCAAGCTCCTTTACCATCGTCCCCTCCATGGCAGTGCAACAAGATTATGGCGTTGGGGGAAAGGGAGGTGTCAAGGGGCACAGTTATCTTTGGGGGCTTTTTGGCCTAGCTTCTGCCAAACCAGCTCCCATACTTTATCGCGATAGAGCTGCGCCTCTTGCTGCCATTGCAGGGCGAGGCGGTGCCGTAGGCGGGCCACTTCTATGAGTGGCTGCAGCTCTGGATCGGTGACTATGGGATCTTCGCCCCGCAGAAGGGAATCTACAGCCTTGTCCAGCTCTTCTGCTTGTTCCAGCTCGTCGGGCTCCAAGGCCATCACATCTCCTCCACCGGTTACCCACATTTTATCACGTTGTATGAGGCCCTGTCCTGCCTCCTTATACATGCCGGTGCTTGGCCCCTTTTCGCCAGGCTTGCCATACCACGTCTACCACGTGCATCACTTTGAGGTTTGGGGCCCAAAGCTTGGTGGCGGCACTAAGGGCAAGGGTGCAGCCGGGATTAGCGGTCACCACCATTTGGGCCCCAGTAGCTAATACTGCCTCCAGCCGATGCCGCGCAATTGCCCGTGCCACTGCTGGATGGAAGATAGGATATAGGCCAGCGCCTCCACAGCAAGTGTCAGGGCTCTCCATCTCTATAAGTTGCAGTTGGGGGATCATGCGTAACAGCTGGCGGGGCGGCTGGCGAACCTTCTGTACATGGGCCAGATGACAGGGGTCTTGGTAGGTAGCGATGGCCCTCAGTGTGCCCTGGGGAGGGGGTAGTGACTGGGCCAGTAGCTCTGTAACGTCCCGCGTTAGGGCGGCCACCTGGCGTGCCTTTCCTAAATATTCCTCATCTTCTTGAAGGAGGCGGGGATATTCTTTCAACATGGCCCCACAACCAGCAGCATTGACGACGATGACGTCTGGCTTCTCTTTCAGGAAGGCATCGATGTTGCGGCGGGCAAGATGCTTGGCAGTATCTGTGCTTCCCATGTGGGCGAACAGGGCCCCGCAGCAGGTCTGCCCCAGCGGCGCTACCACCTCGTATCCTGCTAAGGCCAATAGGGAGACTGTGGCCCTGTGAGTTTGAGGGAAAAGATAGGGCATAACGCATCCTACAAGGATGGCCGCCCGCCCTTTGGGCCTGCCCGTGGGACGCGCCAAAAGGGATCCTTTGCGGCTAGGAGCCCCTTGGGGATGGGGAAGGTAAGCAGCGAGAAAGGCCAAGGAGGGGAGGAGGCGCCCCATCAAGGGAAGAAGAGGATAGCCTAGGGCACCGATGTTGCCCAGTGCCCAAAGGGAGATGCCCGCCAACGGGTGAAGGAGCGCCCTCATCGCTTCTACCCGGAGCTTGGCCCACACCCCTCCTCTTCGTATCAAGAATCGGCGCACCTCTTCCATCGCGGGGCTAAAGGGGACGCCTGAAGGGCACACCTCTTCGCAGTGGCGGCAGAGAAGGCACAAGTCCAAATGTTCCCTTAGGACCGGGCTAGGGCCTACGCGGCCTTCTACCAGCGCCCCCATAAGGTGGATTCGGCCTCGGGGCGCGTCTGTCTCCGTCCTCAGGACTTGGAAGGTAGGGCAGTGGGGGACACATAGGCCGCAATGGACGCATCGGGAGAGGCCGTTCAGTGCTGAAGCATTCACAAATGGGCTACGAATCTTCCTGGGCTCAAAGTTCCTTTGGGATCCCATCGCCTTTTGATCTCCTTCATCATGGGCTGGGCAGGTGGCCTCCAGCCAAAAACGTCGCGTCCCTCTTTGTACTTAAAAGGGCATTGGTGGATTACTAAGATGCCGTCATAAGTCGCCACTGCCTGGAAGGCGTTTTGGAGAATGTTGGGGGTAGAGGCCTCCGCTGGCCACCTGGCATAGGCGACTCCAGCTAAAGGCAGGGCTACCATCAGCTCAGGCTCCAGAGCTGTAAGGGCCTCCAGGCAAGCTACAAGGCGAGATGGCAGCACGCTCACCCGAAGGACTAAACGCTCTGCCACAGGGGGAGAGGATACCACCTCCGGCCATCTTTCCAAGGGTTGGGCTTCTGCCCCGCTGTACTGGCGAGCCAGGGCATCCAGCTCTTCAAGGGAACGGCTTACTGCTCCTGGGCTTCCCGCCAGCCTACATACAAGTACACACGGCCCCCCATCCCATTCCATCCACAGGGAATCGATAGGTAGCAAGCGCCACTGCAACTCTTTGGCAAGCCCGCAAGCTTGTTTGAACGTGGGCAGAGAGCAGGCCACCACACGTTGGCTTCTGGGCGTGGGAACCAACTTGAAGGTAGCCTCTACGATGACGGCCAGGGTGCCAAGGGACCCTATGTACAGTTTGCACAGGTCATAGCCAGCCACGTTCTTCACTACTTTGCCCCCGGCCTTGGCTATACGTCCGTCGGGCATCACGACCTTGATGCCAATGATGGTGTCCCGCGGATGGCCCAAGCGCCAACGGGCTGGCCCAGCAATTCCGGTAGCCAGCGTGCCTCCCACCGTAGCCCTGTCCGGCCAAGGGGGATCTAAGGCGACCCTTTGCCCGTAGGCTGCCAGGCGGGCCTGGAGCTCCTTAACCGTAGTGCCGGCTTCTACAGTGATGGTGAGGTCGGCTGGCTCATGCTCTATGACCTGGTTAAGCCGCCTCATATCCAAAGCGATGTCGTATCGGTGGGGCCGGTTTCCTAGGCCCATCATAGTCCCCCCGCCCCAGGGGATTACCCCCAGCCCCCAACGTGATGCGAGGCCTATCACCTTAGAGACCTCTTCCACCGATGCTGGCTGCACTACTATTGCCGGCGATAGGCCGTCTACTGTATATGCCCACTGCATCTCCAAAGGGATTATGCCTTCGGGGCCCACGATCTCCAGTAGGGCCTCCCCAATCGCCTCCGGCTCAGAAATGTAGGTCATATCTCTGCCTCGGGGCCCAGGCGGGCCGTGATATCCCGCATAGGTACGGCAATGTCTTCTGGTGAAGCCGCCGATGGGAATATCTTTTGGGGGTTCAGTAGATAACGTGGGTCCCAGGCTTCCTTAAGAAGGCGCATAACCTCTAGATCGTCCCGTGAGAAGATCCAGGGCATGTAGTTGCGCTTCTCATAGCCAATGCCATGCTCACCGGAGATGGAGCCGCCAACCTCTACACATGCCTTCAGGATCTCGGCTGCACATTCCACCACCCGTCGGACCGCCTCAGGGTCGCTTTCATTGAACAAGATGTTGGGATGAAGGTTGCCATCGCCTGCATGGAGGACGTTGGCTACCTGCAAGCCATAGCGTCTACAAATCTCGTATACCTGATGCATAATCTGGGGCAGCTTGGTTCGCGGCACTACACCGTCCAGGATGTAGAAATGGGGTGCCAGCCTCCCTAAGGCGCCCAGTGCAGCTTTGCGCCCCGCCCAGAGCCGCTCTCGCTCCTCTGGTGTAAAACCTAGGCGGATATCGCGGGCATTCATCTCCCGACAAATTGCCACGACCTGTTGCGCCTCGCCATGGGCCTCTTCCTCAACCCCCTCCACCTCAATCAGAAGGACAGCGCCGGCCTCGGGAGGGTAGCCGGCACGGATATAGCCCTCTACCGCCTCAATGGCAGACCGATCTAACATCTCTAGGGCGGCAGGGACGATCCCTTGGGCGATGATGCCCGATACCGCTTCACTCGCTTCCTCTACTTCCTGAAAAATGGCCAAGATGGTGATGACGGCGGGCGGCTTAGGCAGTAGGCGAAGCACTGCCTTAGTTACGATAGCCAACGTCCCCTCTGAGCCCACTATGACGCCTGTCAGGTCGTAGCCTGGGGCATCGGCTAAAGGGGAGCCCAGCCACATGAGTTCCCCTTGGGCAGTAGCTACCTCCACGGCCAGAACGTGGTTGGTGGTGGTGCCGTAGCGAAGGCAGTGGGGGCCGCCAGCGTTTTCAGCTATGTTACCACCTATGGTGCAGGCCTTCTGGCTGGAAGGATCGGGTGCGTAGTAGAGGCCATAGGGGGCAGCTGCCTTAGACACATCTACATTTAGGACCCCAGGCTCTACCACAGCTAAGGCGTTGTCAGGGTCGATCTGGAGGATTCGATTGAGGCGAGAGGTAGATATTACGATGCTGCCTCGGCAAGGGACCGCCCCTCCAGAGAGGCCAGTTCCGGCCCCCCTGGCCACCACCGGGATGCCCCACCTATTGGCCACTTGCATAACCTGGGCTACCTCCTGGGCACTCCCTGGCAACACTACTGCCATCGGTAGGGATCTCTCTATGGTAGCGTCGTACTCATAGGCCAAGAGCTCTTCGGGGTGACTCAGCACCCAGCGCTTGCCGACGATATTCTCCAAGTCACGGAGGGGCTTCCTGTTCACAGGCCCAGTGTAGCACAGGGGCCTATGTCGACGCCCCGTGCCGTAAAATGGGCTCAAAACCTAGGGCCTGTGTCAAGGAGGAGAAGGCATGAAGCTGGGGGTGCTGCCCTTTGTTGGCAAATGGCTGGACAAGCGCACTATTTCCTATCTGGCTCAACGGGTAGAGGAGCTCGGGTACGATTCCCTTTGGGCCGCAGACCACACTGTCATACCAGTGCAGGTAGACTCTCGGTTCCCCTACAACAGGCGGGGCAGGTCCCCGTACCCGTCCGATATACCTTGGTGGGAGCCCATCACTACGTTAGCCTACGCTGCAGCTTTAACGCAGAGGGTCATCCTGGGCATCGGTGTCTTGGTCCTACCACATCGGAATCCTGTCTTGAACGCTAAGATGCTGGGGCAGGTCCAGATCCTTTCAGGTGGCAGGCTGGTGGTAGGTGTAGGAGTGGGGTGGATGGAAGAGGAAGCGTTGGTCCTTGGTTCGCCGTGGAAGGACAGGGGCCCTCGAACCGACGAGCACATGCAACTAATGCGGGCCCTGTGGCAAAGCGATTTTCCCACCTTCCAAGGGCGCTACTATTCGGTCCAAGGGGTGGGCTTTGGGCCTCGCCCAGACGTGCCACCACCATTATGGGTGGGTGGACACACCATGCCTGCCCTTAGACGTGCAGCCATCTTGGGGGATGGCTGGGTAGCTTACGCCCTTCCCCCACAGGAGGTGGCAGAAAAGTGGAAACTCGTGAAGGAGATGGCCTCTTGGGCCCATCGCGATCCTGCCAGCCTTACCCTAGCTGTCATCACTCCCCTAGCCTTCACCCAGGACGATGTGGAAGACTTGCGCCCCTTACGAGGCTCCCCTAGACAAGTGGCGGCCATGGTTCAACAGTACGAGGAGCTTGGTGTCGACCACCTGGTGGTAGCACCACCAACATGGATAAGTGAAGATGCCGCCATCCAGGCCTTGGAAAACTTCTATCGTGTGTGTCGGCAGTAGGTGGGGGAAGGCCATGAGGGGTATAATTACATGGGATGCCTAAGCTGATAGGACGTGCCATCACCCTGGCCCAGTTCCTTGACCGGTACTGTCGCCCCGGTGAGCTTTACGAGACGCTGGAGGGCGGCAAGGTTCGATGTTACGCATGTGGCCACCGCTGTGTCATCTTGCCAGGGCAGAGAGGCATCTGTCAGGTGCGCTTCAATCGTGACGGTGTCCTTATGGTGCCCTACAACTACGTGGCCGCACTCCAGTGCGATCCCATTGAGAAGAAGCCCTTCTTTCACGTTCTGCCTGGGGCCTTAGCCCTCACCTTTGGGATGCTAGGTTGCGATTATCACTGCCCCTATTGCCAGAACTGGGTGACCTCCCAAGCCCTGCGTGACCCCGTGGCTGGCATTGAGCCCATGGAGATCACTGCCCAGGAGATGCTGGAGGCCGGCGAGAGGGTGGGGGCCCAGGCCTATGTCAGCTCGTACAATGAGCCCCTCATCACCTCCGAATGGGCTGTGGAACTCTTCAGGCTGGCCAAGGCCAAGGGTTACCTTACTGCATATGTCTCCAATGGCAACGCCACCAAAGAGGTGTTGGAGTACCTGCGGCCCTTTCTTGACTGTTACAAGGTAGACCTCAAGTCCATGTCCCCCAGGAACTACCGGTACCTGGGGGGAAAACTAGAGAACGTCTTAGAGACCATTCGCATGGCCTACCAGATGGGCTACTGGGTAGAGGTAGTAACCCTTGTAGTCCCTGGGTTCAACGATTCTAACGAGGAGCTGAGAGAGGCAGCACACTTTATTGCTTCCGTGTCCCGCGATATACCATGGCACGTTACAGCCTTCCACAAGGACTACAAGATGACGGAACCAGACAATACCGATGCGGCTACCCTTATGCGTGCTGCCCAAATCGGCAAAGAAGAGGGGCTGCACTTCGTCTACGCTGGTAACCTGCCGGGGATGGTAGGCGAGTGGGAGCACACCTACTGCCCCTCTTGCCACCATCTGTTGGTGGGACGCTTCGGCTACCGCATTCTGAGCTACTCAGTCACAAGCGATGGGCGCTGCCCTAGATGTCAGGCCCAGGTACCAGGCGTATGGTGGCCCGGACCAAGGCCGCGCCAACTATCTGACTCTCCTATATTTCTGACCTATCGCTTACGGCCTTAGCCCCTATTATTGACAACTCCCTGACTGCCGCTAAAATGTAGGAAAAAAGAAAAGGGGGTGATATAAAACATTCAGGCCTAAGAGGGGACGGGTGTGTGGGTTTTAGCACTCATATGGGTATGATCGTTATTGCCGTCCCCCTGGCCTGCGTGTAGTAGAGCTGATACGTCTGTGCCATCTTAAGGCCTTTGGGGAGGTATGGCCCTTCTGCAAGAGACGTGGCAGGGGGAAGCAAAGGAGGCGTTCGAATACTGTCGCCGGCTCGCCCTCAGCCATTATGAGAACTTCAGTATAGCGTCCTGGCTGCTACCGCGGCACTTGCGGCCCCACATGTACGCTGTCTACGCCTACTGTCGGGGCGTGGACGACTTAGGGGATGAGGCAGCAGGGGACCGTTTAGCCCTTCTCAATGAGTGGGAAGAGGAGCTTTGGCGGGCTTATGAAGGGAAAGCCCGCCACCCAATCTTTATAGCTCTCCAGGAGACCATCCGCCGATTTCAGATACCCCCCGAGCCCTTCCTCAAGCTGATCGAAGCCAACCGAATGGATCAGCGCCAGACCCGTTACCGCACCTATTCTCAGCTCTTGCACTACTGCGACCATTCCGCTAACCCCGTGGGGAGGATCGTCCTCCACCTCTTCGGTTACCGAGACGAGGTCCGGGGAAAGCTGGCTGATGCCACCTGCACGGGCCTGCAGCTGGCCAACTTCTGGCAAGACGTTTCTGTGGATTTAGCGAAGGGGCGCATCTATATACCCCTGGACGAGATGGAGCAGTTCGGATACTCGGAAAGCGACCTTTTAGCGCGCCGCTACAACCGACGTTTTCAGGCCCTTATGGCCTTTCAAGTGGAACGGGCGCGGAAGCTTCTATGGGAGGGGATGGGGCTGGTGCCCCTCATAAGGGGCAGACTGCGCTTCGACGTCAAGCTGTTCAACCTGGGGGGATTGGCCATTCTTGATGCTATTGAGGCCATAGAGTATGACGTCCTCCATATACGCCCCACCCTATCTCCCTTTCGCAAGGCCCTCATCGCCTTTAGGGGCCTTTTCCCAGTGAGGAGGAGGGCATGACAAAGCTAGATGCTGCCTACTCCTACTGTACCCAGGTGACCAAACGTGAGGCGAAAAACTTCTATTATGGATTTCTCCTTTTACCGAAGCCCCAACGACATGCCATATACGCTGTCTACGCCTTCGCCCGCCAGTGCGATGACGTTGTTGACAAAGAAGGTATGACGCTACAAGAGAGGGTGAATCAGCTGCACCAGCTAAGGGAAGAGCTAGCCCGGTGTCTTGCCGGACAGCCGGAAGGCCCCTTGTTCACCGCCTTAGAGGACGCCGTGCGTCGCTTCTCCATCCCGCATGAGTACCTGTACCAGCTCATGGAAGGGATAGAGATGGATCTAAGGATAAAACGTTACCAGACCTTCCAAGAGTTGGAGCGGTATTGTTATCTGGTGGCTTCGGTAGTAGGGCTCATATGTATCGAGATTTTCGGCTATCGGAACGGCGAAGTGGCAAAACAGCGGGCGGCTGATTTGGGCATAGCGCTACAGCTCACCAATATTTTGCGCGACCTCCAGGAGGATATGGCCCGCGACCGCATATATCTGCCTCAGGAAGAGATGGCCGTAATGGGCTGGGGAGAGGAGGATCTTAGGGCAGGTCGTGCCGACCATCGGTTTCGTCGCCTCGTCTGGCTACAGGTGGAAAGGGCGAAGGAATACTATCGTAGGGGGTTACAGCTACTGCCTCTTCTGCCCAGACGCCCTCGTGCCTGTGTGGGGGTTATGGCTGCTATCTATCGTCGCATCTTAGAGCAGATAGCCCGTAGGCCAGAGATCGTCCTTGAGAAGCGGGTAGCGCTGGGGACAGCCCAAAAGGTCGCCCTCATGGGCATGGAGTTGGCCAAAAGTTTCTTAGCGGGGACGGCATGAAGGCGCCAGTTCTAATAATAGGAGGAGGTCTGGCGGGCCTGACAGCTGCCTGCTACCTGGCCGATGCAGGGCTTAGACCCGTCCTTGTGGAGAAGAGGCTTTTCTTGGGCGGAAGGGCATACTCCTTCCGTGACCGTCGCCACGGCTGGGAGGTAGACAATGGCCAGCATGTCTTCCTGGCCTGTTGCGAGGAGTACATCGGCTTTCTGCGCCGTTTGGGAATGTGGGAGAGGGTGTACCTGCAACAACGCCTGCGCCTTACCGTCCGGGATAAACTAACAGGAAGGAGCGTCTTGCAATCTGGTAACCTCCCACCGCCCTTCCACCTGCTGGGATCGTTGTTACGCTATCGTCCCCTGTCTCTGGGGGAAAAGATGCTGGCCCTCTACGCCCTCGCTCGCCTCTATGCCCTGGACCGGTCCCGCTGGGATCTAGATGCAGTACCTTTTGGCGAGTGGCTCAGGGCCCACGGCCAGACCGCCCACATAATTAGGAACTTTTGGAACCTGGTGCTCATTCCCACCCTCAATGAAGAAGCCACCAAAGTGAGCACCGATATGGCAGCCATGGTCTTCCAGACCGGCTTTTTGGCCAGTAGGGAGGCCTCGGCCATTGGTTACCTTCAGGTGCCGCTATCGCAAGTAGCAGAAGCAGCACGAACCTATGTTGAGGCAAGAGGTGGGCATATTATCGCTGGCAGGGGTACGAGGTCGCTTTGGATACAAGATGGACATGTCAAGGGCGTAGCGCTAGACGACCACCAAACTCTCGAGGCCGATGCTGTCATCTGTGCCGTCCCGCCCCGAGAGCTGTCCAGCCTTTTGCCGTCTACGTGGCAAGATCACCCATTCTTTGCCCGGTTGCGGCGCATCCAGTATTCGCCCATCGTTAACGTACATCTCTGGTACGAAGGCCAGGTGATGGGGGAGGAGATGGTGTCCTTTCTCAATTCGTCCTTGCAGTGGGTGTTCAACAAAAGCCGCATGTGGGGGCTAAGGGCCCCCCACCAGCACCTGGACATCTCTTTGAGCGCTGCCCACATGTGGGTGGAGTGGCCAGGCCGTGACCTGGTCGACTTGCTGAGCAAAGAGTTAATGGCTTTCTTTCCCAGTGCCCGCACCAAGCCCCTGGCAAATGCCCTGGTGGTCAAGCAGCCCTACGCTACCTTCAGGCCTCTGCCTGGCATAGCTGCCCTGCGCCCAGGCCCGACAACGCCTGTAAAGGGCCTCTTCCTGGCTGGCGACTGGACGGCCACTGGCTGGCCCGCGACTATGGAGTCAGCCGTACGAAGCGGCAGGCAGGCAGCACAAGCGATCATCTCGCGCCTAAAGGGGGTGAGACGTACGTGCAAAGTATAACCGAGACTAGCAGCAGCTGAAGCAATCATCGCCTATCGTAGAGAAAGAAGGTGGGAAAAGATGAGGATCATCAGAGCCAAGGTCATGGGCTTTTGCTTTGGGGTGAGGCGGGCCATTGCTATGGTAGATGAAGGGGCCCGAGAGGGGCCCATAGCCAGCTTGGGCTCGGTGGTTCACAATCCTGTTGTGGTCCAACGCCTCCAAGAGAGGGGTGTAAGGGTCGTCTCCTCCCTGGACGAGGTTCAGGAGGGGACGGTGGCTGTTACTGCGCACGGGCGGGGACCGGAGATAGTGCAGGAGACCCAGGAACGGGGTCTCAGGCTGATCGATGCTACTTGCCCCATAGTGCGCAAGTCCCAGAAGGCGGCCCAAAAGCTAGTGGACGCCGGCTTTAAGGTGATCATATACGGTGAGGCGAACCACCCCGAGGTAAGAGGGGTTTTGGCGTGGACTAGGGGGCAAGGGGTAGCCATCATTGACCCTACGGAGCCGGTAGAGATACCTCGTCGCAAAGTCGCCCTCCTCTCCCAGACGACGAAGAGCGAGGGCTCCTTCGCCCGTTTTGTGGCTCAGTTTGTGGCCCACAACATCGGCCGGTTCAATGAACTTAGGGTCATCAATACCACCTGCCCCGAGACGGATGAGCGCTACGATGCCGCCAGAGAGCTGGCATCACAGTGCGACGTAGTTGTAGTAGTGGGGGGCAAGAATAGCGCTAACACTCGCAGGTTGGCCCAGACCTGCATGGAGGCCGGCGTGGAAACCTACCACGTAGAGACGGCAGCAGAACTAGACCCCCAATGGTTCGAGGGGAAGGAAGTGGTAGGAGTTACGGCCGGCGCTTCTACACCAGACGAATCCATAGAAGAGGTAATAAACTGGATAGAGCGATGGTCTGAAAAGGAGAAGGCTACCATTCCTAAGCTAGGAGGTAAAGGGTCATGAAGTGTGTGACCCACACCTTCACGGTCCAGACCCAGAAGGGTCCAGAGTTGGTAGACATAACAGATAAGGTCGCCCAGGTGGTTGAGGAGACTTGTATCCAAAATGGGTTCGTGGTGGTATTCTCGCGCCATACCACCGCCGCCATCCGGATCAATGAAAACTGTCCCCACCTCATCCAGGACATAGAGGAGATGTTACAGCGGCTCGCCCCACCCGATGCTTACTACCGGCACAACGTCTATGCCCATGCCTTTTCCGTTAATGGGGAGCGGCCTAATGGTCATGCCCACTGCCAACATCTCCTCTTGGGCGTCAGCGAGGCTATTCCCGTAGTAGGGGGGAGGTTACTCTTGGGCCAGTACCAGCGCATCTTCTTAGTTGAGTTGGACCATGGCCGCCCACGGGAGGTAGTGGTCCAACTCGTGGGGGAGTAAGCGCTTGTCTCTGCCAGAACGGGTGGGCTTTCTTAGGGCCAAAGTAGAGGAGGCCCTGCGGTCCTTCTTAGAGCCCCGTGAGCCTTCCCTTTTGTACCAGATGATCTGTTACCACCTGGGATGGGAAGACCTACAGGGAAGGCCCGTTCCTGGTGGCGCTGGCAAGGCAATTCGGCCTGTCCTTTGTCTTCTGGCCTGTGAGGCAGCTGGCGGCCTTTGGCGCCAGGCCCTGCCCGCCGCTATGGCCCTAGAGCTGGTCCATAATTTCTCCCTCGTTCACGACGATATCCAGGACCAAGACGTAGAGAGACGGCATCGGCCCACCGTGTGGGCTATATGGGGCCAGGCCCAGGCGATCAATGCCGGCGACGCCCTGTTGGCCCTAGCCCAAAGAGCGCTGGCACTCCTTCCCCAGGCAGGTGTAAGCGCCGAGAAGGCAGTGGAGGCGGCAACAGTCTTGGCCGAGGCCACCTTAGAGATGGTGGAAGGCCAAGTAACGGACCTTATCTTTGAGCAAATGGAAAACGTAACAGAGGCCGCCTATATGGACATGGTTGGGCGAAAGACCGGCGCCCTGATAGGAGCAGCACTACATCTGGGCGCCCTATGTGCCCACAGCCCTTCCGATCTCTGCCGTCAGATGGGCAGGGCAGGGCGCCTTTTGGGCATCGCCTTCCAAGTTAAGGACGATGTCCTGGGGATCTGGGGCATCGAGGCCCAGACCGGCAAGCCCTCAGGCAGCGACATCCTGCGCCGGAAGAAGACTTTGCCCATCATCTTGGCCTTAGAGGCAGGCGGTAAGTTCAGGGAGACGATAGTTTCTGCTTATTCGCGTCCAGATGGAGAAGCAGTAGCCAGAGTTCTCGCCACGTTGGACGAAATAGAGGCCCGTTCCCGCTGCCTGGCCATTGCCCACCACGCTCTGCAGGAGGCTTTGGCCATCCTGGGCTCTTTGCCCCTGCAAGAGGAGCCAGCCCAGGAGCTGAAGGCGGTTGCCCACTTTTTGATAGAACGGAACTACTAATGAAGTGAGGAGGGCGGATATGGCTGGACAACCTTTGGGGCTCACCCTGAAGCTCGCCTTTTACCTGCTGAAGCAGAAGATAAAGGGTCGAAAATACTTTCCCCTTACCATGATCTTGGAACCTCTAGAGGCTTGCAATCTCACCTGCACCGGATGTGGCCGTATTCGCGAATACGAGGCGGTGCTAGACCGATATATGACAGTGGAGGAGGCGTTGCGGGCAGTTCAAGAGTGCGACGCCCCCGTGGTATCCATTGCCGGAGGGGAGCCCCTTTTGCACCCGCAAATAGGTGACATCGTCCAGGGGATCATCAAGCAGAGGCGCTACGTCTATTTGTGTACTAACGCCCTATTATACAAACGCGCCTTCAAGGTTATACCCCCATCTAAATATTTCGCCTTTGTCGTCCACCTCGACGGCCTGCGCGAGACCCACGACCGGTCGGTGGAAAGGAAAGGGGTATATGATGTGGCCATCCGCATGATCTACGAAGCCAGGAAGAGGGGCTACCGGGTGTGCACCAACACCACCCTCTACAACGGCACCGATCCCCAGGAGTACCACCATCTGTTCCAGATGCTCAACGACATGGGCGTAGAGGGGATGATGGTATCTCCTGGGTTTGCCTACAAGGAGGTAGCCCACCACCCCATATTTATGCAGAGGCAGCAGGCCCAGGAATTCTTCCAGCGCATATTCCGCGGCGCCAACGGAATACGCTTCTACAATAATCCCCTCTACCGAGATTTCCTTCAGGGGAAGCGCCATTACCAGTGCAGCCAGTGGACTACCCCTACCTACACTGTGATGGGCTGGCGCATGCCCTGCTACCTCATCGCCGATGGCCACGCCAAGACTTTCCAGGAGCTCATGACCAGCGTCAACTGGGATCGCTACGGATGGGGCCGCGATCCCCGCTGCGAGACGTGCATGATGCACTGCGGATTTGAGGGGAGTGCCATCCTCCAGGCGATGGAAAGGCCGAAGGAGCTATTGGAGCTGGCTTGGCGATCCCTACGTGGTCAGTGACCAGGTATGGTTATATTTACGGCCGCTACTGC
The DNA here is from genome assembly GCA_030550295.1 of Chloroflexota bacterium. Lineage (GTDB taxonomy): Bacteria > Chloroflexota > Dehalococcoidia > SM23-28-2 > HRBIN24 > JAVVHA01. Next base: position 3,024 of record JAUQPQ010000009.1, on the reverse strand, counting down.
TCCAGAAACAGCCCCTGTGGCAAGCCTCCTTCGTGCTAAAGAGGAGGCAGCTTTGGGCAACTTAAAAATGGTGCGAGGCACTATAGGAAGCCAGGCTGTGCTCGTCTGCCCCTCTGGAATGGGCAAGGGAGCAGCAGAGGTCGCCCGCGTCCTTCTGAGTAGATACATCCCGAAGGCCCTGGTATCTCTGGGGCTAGGAGGGGCAACAAGACCTGGGCTGTCTCGGGGCCAGGTCTTCTTAGCCCACCGAATAGTTCTCTGGGGAGATGAGGTGGCTTCCTTTGCCACGTCTCCCTACTTGCGGGGTTTGGCAGAGGAGGCAGCCTTAAGAGCACAGGTCCCGCTCTCTCAAGGCCTCTCCTGCACCGTGCTGAGGGTGATGACAACACCCCAACAGAAATCTGAAGTAGCTGCCCTGGCAGGAGCCGATATGGTCCAGATGGAGGACTACTGGCTGGCCCGGGAGGCTTCAGCCCACGATGTTCCCTTTGTGGCGTTGAGAGCGGTGGCAGATGCCCTTGATGACCGTTTACCAGTGGGACCTGATGGCAACTGGCGATGGAACGAAGTCGTAAGTCATCCGCTCTGCGTCGCAGCTACTGTGTGGGGAGCATTGCTGGGGCTGTGGCGGCTGCGTAGAGTGATCGCTTGGCTCATGCGCCTATGGGGGTAACAGCCGTGGCATCTTACTTGGGGCCGGGGGAAAGACGAAAGCTGGAGGAAGCTGCCAGCCAGGCTGCTAACCGTACTATAGAGTACTTTTTGCGCACCCAACACCCCGAGGGCTGGTGGTGGGGGAAACTGGAAAGCAATGTCACCATGGCTGCTGAGTACCTGCTCCTAACCCAGTTTCTAGGGGTCAGGGAAGAAAAGCGGTGGCATAAAGTGGTCAACTACTTGTGCCGCGAGGCCCGACCCGACGGTACATGGAGCATCTATTACGGTGGGCCGCCAGACCTCAATTCAACAATAGAGTGCTACTTTTCCCTGAAGCTGGCAGGCATCCCCTTGGACGATCCCCTTCTTGAGAAGGCGAGGGCCTTCATCCTGTCTCAGGGGGGTGTGCCCAAAGCGCGGATCTTCACCAAGCTGTGGTTGGCCCTCTTCGGCCAATGGCCATGGAAGGCTCTCCCCGCCATGCCCCCAGAGTTCATGTTCTTGCCCACCTGGTTCCCCCTTAACCTGTACGAGTTCGCCTCCTGGGCAAGGGCCACCATCGTCCCCATTCTTATCATCTGGGCCAAGCGCCCCGTTCGGCCCGTCCCCGAATTTGCCCGCATCGACGAGCTCTTCCCTGGCCCACCCCAAAAGGTCGCCCGTCCTTTAAGTCCCCCATCGTCTTTGATCTCATGGAAGGGGTTCTTCTGGGGCCTAGACCGCCTCCTCCACCACTATGAAAGAAGGCCCCTTGGCCTCCTACGGAAAGCGGCCATCAAAGAGGCCGTGAAGTGGATTATAGCCCGCCAAGAGGCAGATGGCGCCTGGGGAGGAATCCAGCCCCCCTGGGTGTACGCCCTTATCGCTTTATCGGTTTTGGGTTATCCTTTGGATCATCCAGTAATGAAGAGGGGGTTAGAGGCCTTTGAGGGGGCGTTTAAGGTGGAAGACGACCAGCTCTATTGGCCTCAGGCCTGCATCTCTCCCGTGTGGGATACGGCCCTGGCCATGATAGGCCTTTTAGATGCTGGCTTGCCCCCCGATCATCCCGCCCTTCAGAGGGCGGCGCACTGGCTCCTGAAGGAGCAGGTGCTTACTGGAGGTGACTGGCAGGCCAAAGTCAAAGGGGTGGAGCCTGGGGGCTGGGCCTTTGAGTTCGATAACGACTACTACCCCGACGTGGATGATACGGCAGAGGTGATGATGGCCCTTTACCGGACTCGTCTAGCCAATGAGGCGAGGAAGGAGATGGCCTTGGATAGGGCCCTTGCCTGGGTTCTGGGCATGCAGTGCAGCAACGGCGGTTGGGCAGCCTTCGACCGTGACAATGTGCGAGGCGTCGTCACCCATATACCTTTTTGTGACTTTGGCGAAGTGCTCGACTACCCCACCGAGGACGTCACTGCCCACGTGGTGGAGATGCTGGGCTTGTTAGGCTATGGCCCCCATTTCCCGCCTGTGGCCCGTGCCCTAAGGTTCTTGCGACGTCTTCAGGACCCTGAGGGGCCATGGTGGGGGCGTTGGGGCGTCAACTACATCTACGGTACTGGAGCGGTCCTGCCAGCGTTAAAGGCCATAGGGGAGGATATGACCCGTCCCTATGTGCGTCGCGCCGTGGGCTGGTTGTTGGGATGCCAGAACTCGGACGGTGGCTGGGGCGAAAGCTGCGCCAGCTATGAAGACCCCTCCCTGAAGGGGAAAGGCGAAAGCACCGCCTCCCAGACGGCGTGGGCTCTTTTGGGCCTGTTGGCTGCCACCCCTGAAGATGCCGATGGGCTGTTATGGCAGGCTATAGCTAAAGGTGTGACCTTTCTGGTAGAGACCCAAAACGAGGACGGCACTTGGGAAGAACCCCAGTTCACCGGCACCGGTTTCCCGCGCGATTTCTACATCAATTACCACCTTTACCGCAACTACTGGCCCCTCATGGCCCTGGGGAGGGCTCTTACTGCCCTAAGGGGAGAATGATATTTACTGGCCTTCCCCTTCCAGGCGCTCCCTTATCAGCCTCTTGAGCTCGCGAACTTTCGCTAGGTCGGGGTACTTGCCACCCTCCTCCTTCCGGTCGAACACCTTCTCTCCGCCCACGTAGACTTCCAGGCGCCCATCCTTCACAGGGATAAGGGTCACAGGGGCCTGCATGCCAAACTCATGCCAGAACTCGGTCGCCATCCAGGCGGCCAGGGGCAGGTACCCTCAAGGCACACAGTACTTGATCTCTATGGGAAGCTTGCCCTCAAATCGGTCCTCCATCATCTCCTCCTCAGTCAAGGCCTAGAAGGGCTTTCGCTTCTTCAGACATCCGTTCCGGGGTCCATGGCGGATCGAAGGTGAACTCTACATCTACATATTTTACCCCGGGGAGGG
>JAUQPQ010000085.1 GCA_030550295.1 Chloroflexota bacterium | reverse complement strand
TTTGGGAGCTCTCACCTAGTCTACATGGGGCCACCCTTAGACGCCTATGCCTGAACTGCCCGAGGTCGAGACGATACGTAGGGGGCTGCTCCCTCTAGTCAAAGAGCGGACAATAGAGGCGGTCTGGATATCGCCCCAGGCGCCCAAACTGGTGGCCTATCCCTCTACCGAGCTATTCTGCCGCCAGCTACAAGGCAGACGCCTCCTAGACGTAGCAAGGCGGGGCAAGTTCCTCCTCTTCCCTCTGGACGATGGCCGCACCTGGATAGTCCACCTACGCATGACAGGGACATTGCATCATAGCCGCCAAGGGTGTCAACTGCCCTATCTGAGGGCGCGATTCTTGCTGGATGATGGCTCTTTTCTCTGCTATCAGGACCAGCGCAAACTCGGGCGCATGTGGCTGGTAGATGACCCGCTACCGATAGTGGGAAGCCTAGGGCCTGAGCCTTTCTCCCCGTCCCTCACAGGCCATCCCCTGGCGGAGGCCCTGGTCAAGAGGCGGGCACCCATCAAATCGATCCTGCTCGATCAACGTGTTATGGCTGGAATAGGGAACATCTATGCTGATGAGGCCCTCTTTCAGGCGGGCATACATCCCTTGCGTCCTGCCGCCTCACTGGGAGAAGAAGAGGTAGAAAGGCTACTAGAGGCCGTTAGGACGGTACTGGCGGAGGCCTTGGCCCACGGGGGCACATCCTTCCGGTCGTACGTTGACTCGTCGGGGCGTCCTGGATCGCACCAGCACTACGTACGTGTCTTTAGGCGCGAAGGTCTCCCTTGCCCTCAGTGCCAGACACCTATCACCCGGGCCAAGGTAGGGGGACGCTCCACTTATTACTGTGCCAACTGCCAGTCCTGAGGGTGAGGCAACAGGGGTTAAAATACCGCTACTGGTGGGCGGAGGCTGTGGGATTCACCCTCTCCAGGGCAGCCCTGACCACTACCCTGTGGGTGTAGCTCCCCCCGTACGGATCACTGGGGTTAGGCAGGAATGTACCCCCACAAGTGATAATGGTGATAATGTCTTCTTTGGTAGGGCTCATAACCTTCACCGCTTCTGGGTCGTTGGCGTCTACCAGGAAGTTGTTAATCACCTTGTAAATGAGCTCTTTTCCGTCCCGGGTAACGACTTTAATGGTATCTCCTAGGGATAGGGTGCCTAGGGACCAGAAGATAGCTGGGGCCCGGTCCCAAGTAACATGGCCTGAAAAAACGGCGTTGCCGCCGCTACCTGGGACAGCTGAGAAGTCATACCAAGCTACTACCCATCCAGGCCGTTGGGCGTTAGTCCGATCGGGTACCTGGGGGATCCCGTCCGGGCTTAAGCCTAGGGTGATGACAGGACCGTCTACGTCTATAGAGGGGATCAACAGGCGTGCTGGCGGCGAGCTGTTGACTGGAGTAGGGACAGGTGTAGGAGAAGACTGGGTTGGCGTCACAGTGGAGATGTAGACCAACACCGACGTAGGACTTGGCCCGGGGGGCGTGGCAGCTTCGCCCCCTCTTAGGCCCTTAATGGAGGCAAAGAGCAGGGCTATGCCTGTAACTAGTAAAGCTATCCCTAAGGCAGGCCATAGGTGCTTGGCCTTTACCTTGCCCCACTTCCAGGTCATCCTGCGACGTAGTATAGAGAAGAAGAAATGCCTGTGTCGACTCCGGCCATGCAACCTAAGAGATCCTTCTGTAACGGGTAAACATGGTGCAGGAATTGGGCATCTTGGTGGGGCACTGGACGCACGAAGAGGCGTGTACGGGTTGTACCGTTGTCCTTTGCCCTGAGGGAGCAACGGGCGGAGTAGCAGTGGTGGGAGGAGCCCCTGGCACGAGGGAGACGGACCTTCTGCGTCCCGGTTTTCTGGTGGACAGGGTGCACGCCGTCCTTTTAACAGGTGGAAGCGCCTATGGCCTCGAGGCCGCAAGCGGGGTTATGCGGTGGCTGGAAGAGCAAGGCAAGGGCTTCCCCACGCCGGCAGGGGTCGTGCCCATCGTGGTGGGGGCCGTGATCTATGATCTCTCCTTGGGCCAACCCCATGTGCGACCCGATGCCGAGGCAGGCTATAAGGCGTGCGCTGCGGCATCAGCGGAGGGAGTGGCTGAAGGGAGCGTGGGTGCTGGCACAGGGGCCACCGTAGGCAAGGCTCTGGGGCTGGAGAAAGCTACTAAGGGGGGGCTAGGGACATACGTGGAAACCCCTTCGGAGGGCCCGCGCGTTTGGGCCCTTATGGTAGTCAACCCTTTCGGCGAAGTGGTAGACCCCGAGACGTCTCAGATAGTAGCTGGAGTTCGGAAGGACGGGGGAGGGTATTTGCCTACGCTGGAGATCCTCAAGAAGGGACAAAGCAGGCGTCCCTTCCCCACGACCAATAGCACTATAGGGGTTGTAGTCACAGATGCGCCCCTAGATAAGGCTGGGTGCCAACGTTTGGCAGTAATGGCCCACGATGGCCTAGCTAGGGCTATTCGCCCATCCCATACCCAGGTGGACGGCGATGTCATATTTGTTTTGTCTACTGCCAAAGGCCCCAAGGCCGATCTCATCCTCCTAGGTGCCCTGGCGGCAAGGGCAGTAGAGAGGGCCATCATACGGGGGGTGCAGATGGCCAAATCGTTGGGCGGTCTCCCTTCCTGCCAAGACTGGCCTCGTTGAAGGATGCCTGCCACCATGCTATTATTCGGCCAGATATGACCGCCCTAGAGGAGCTTTACCAGCAGATCCGGAGCTGTACTGACTGTCCCCTAAGCCAGACCCGGACTCAGGCGGTACCTGGGGAGGGCCCCCCCAACGCCCAAGTGATGTTTATCGGCGAAGGCCCCGGCTTCCACGAGGACCGACAAGGCCGGCCCTTCGTGGGGCCAGCAGGACGCTTTCTAGAAGAGCTCCTCGCCTTCGTAGGGCTTAGGCGGGAGGAGGTTTACATAACCAACGTGGTCAAGTGTCGGCCTCCGGGCAACCGCGACCCGTTGCCATCGGAGGTGAAGGCGTGTCGGAGATATTTGGAGCAACAGTTGGCCCTTATCCGTCCCAAGGTGGTGGTGACTTTAGGGCGTCACTCCCTGGCCTGGTTCTTCCCGAAGGACTCCATCACCAAGGTACATGGGCAGGTGCGGTTCAGCGGAGGCGTCTACTTCCTCCATCTATACCACCCGGCGGCCGCTTTGCACACCCCTGGCTTGCGCCAGACCATCGAGGAAGACTTTCAGAAGCTGGCTGAGGTGCTGGGCCAGGTGAAGAAAGGGGAACGCCCTGCCTCCCAGGAGGCTGCTCCGGCCCAGCAGATGCGACTCTTTTAAAGGCTCGGGTCATGGCCCCGAAACTCCGTCTTATCCCCTTAGGTGGCCTAGGGGAGATAGGCAAAAACATGATGGTCCTGGAGTCCGATGACGACCTCATCGTCATCGATGCCGGCGTCATGTTCCCCGAGGAGGAGATGCTGGGGATCGACCTAGTGATACCCGATGTGACCTATGTGGAAGAGCGGCGGCAGAAGCTGAGGGGGATCGTCATCACCCATGGGCATGAGGATCATACGGGGGCTTTGCCTTACGTCCTGCCTCGCATCCCCGCCCCTATATACTGTACCCCCCTCACCAGGGGGCTAATCTCCGTCAAGCTGAAGGAACACGGCCTTCTGGAGCAAGCGGAGATCCGGATGGCCCAGTTTGGGGAGAAGGTGAGGTTAGGAGCCTTCACTATTGAGTTCGTTCGGGTCACCCACAGTATTCCCGATTCTGCCGCCCTGGCCATCAGGACGCCTCTTGGCCTGGTATTACACACGGGCGACTTCAAGCTGGACCATACACCGGTGATGGGCCTTCCTACCGACTTGCAAAGGCTGGCCCAGTTAGGGAGGGAAGGGGTCCTGCTCCTCCTCTCGGATTCGACTTATGCCGATGTTCCTGGCTACACCCCTTCGGAGCGGATCGTGGGGGATACTTTGTGGAAGATCATGGCCACGACCCAGGGAAGGGTAATTGTGGCCACCTTCGCCTCTCTCATCTCCCGCGTTCAGCAGGTAGTAGATGCGGCTACCGCTTGCGGCAGGCAAGTGTTCGTGACTGGGCGTAGCATGATGGACAATGTGGCGATGGCCTTAGAGCAGGGCTACCTTCGCACCGATCAGGACCTTTTGGCACCGTTGGAGCGCATGAAAGGCCTTCCTCCGGACAAGGTGGTCATCTTAACTACGGGGGCGCAAGGGGAGCCCACGTCCGCTTTGGTGCGCATGGCCAATCGGGATCACCGGTATGTGGAGATAAGGCCTGGCGATACGGTCATCCTTTCCTCGTCCCCCATCCCTGGCAATGAGGTGCTCATCAACCGCACCATTAATAGCCTGTATCGTCTGGGGGCGCAGGTCCTTCACAGCCGGATAGCCGATGTGCATGTACGGGGCCATGCGGCCCAGGAAGAGCTGAAACTTGTCCTCGGCCTTATTCAGCCCCAGTACTTTGTCCCCATCCATGGCGAATATAGACACCTAGCCCAGCATGCTGAGCTGGCACGCATTATGGGGGTGGCGCCCCAAAACATCTTCGTCCTGGAGGACGGCGACGTCCTAGAGTTGGACGCCACAGGTGGGAGGGTGACGGGCAGGGTGCCAGCCGACCTGGTGTACGTAGATGGCCTGGCTGTGGGAACGGGCCACGTGGTACTGCGCGACAGACGACATCTGGCCAGTGACGGGGTTCTAGTAGTCCTTGTCACCTTGGATAAGCACACAGGCCGTCCCCTTGGCCCCCCTGACCTAGTCTCCCGGGGCTTTATGGAGGAGTTGCCGCGTTCTCTCTTGGAGAGGGCCCAGCGTCTGGCCATGGAGGCGGTTGCGGGCGCTAGCCCTACCACGGATAGGGCAGAAGTAGCGTCGCGTCTGCACGATGCCCTGTTGCGCTTCTTGTATGAGGAGACGGGGCGGCGGCCCATGGTGCTGCCCCTGACGGTGGAGGTGTAATACATGCCATCGGCCAGAAGGCTACGAAGGGCCCGCCGACGCGTCCGCTACCGGCGGCACCGTAGGCCTCTCCTCTGGTGGGCAGCGGCAGCTGTAGCTGGAGTGGCAGGAGCTGTGCTCCTATTCCCCTTCGCTCTGAAGGCCTTCCAGTGGTGTGTTGAGGCCTTGGGGTGGGGGCTTTTCCCTGTCCTCCTCCTTGTGACGTTCGACCTGCTCTTACTTATTAGGCGGCCTTCCCTGAGGGGAGCAGGTTGGCGGTGGTGGTTGTCTTTGCACATGCTGGTAGTTCTAGGGCTAGGCCTTTTAGGCCTCTTCGCTCCCCGCTGGCGGGTAGGAGGGGTAGACTTCGGCAAGGTGTCTCTAGGGGGTCGAGCTGGGGACTATCTCTCAGGTAGCCCTATGGGCCTTACGGCCCTCGGCCTTTTGGGCCTTGCCGCAGGACTCTTAGGGTGGCCTAGTGGTGCTGGGCGGGTGGTCACTTTCGTCTTTGGAAGCTGGCGATGGGCCTGGAGGAGGCGCCTGTGGCTGTGGGCCTGGAGGGGGATAAGAGGCCTTTTAGCGTCTCTGGGTTCTCTCACTCCTGCTGGCGAACGCGAGGAGGCGGGTTCTTATGAGAGGCAGACCCCCTTCATCGCCCAGTGGGACGAGGAATGGCCTTCGCCTGTCCTCAAGGATGAGGAGGCCCCTTCGGTGGAAAGGGAAGCGGTCTCAGCTAGCAAGGGCGGATGGGAGCTACCACCTATGAGCCTCCTCACCATGGCAGCAGAGGAGGGCAAACCGCTCGATAACGAGGCGCGTGCCCGGCTCATAGTGGAAACGTTACGCAGCTTCGGAGTTGATGCTAAAGTGGTCTCCATACAACAGGGGCCTACGGTCACCCAGTTCGGAATTGAGCCAGGGTGGGAGGTCAAAACGCGTAAGGTGCCTGAGAGAGACGAGAGGGGGCGTATAGTGGGCTACCGAACTGAGGTGGTCTCCAAGACCCGCGTGCGGGTGAACCGCATAACTGCCTTAGCCAATGACCTGGCCTTGGCCCTAGCAGCCCCCACCATACGCATCGAAGCGCCTGTGCCGGGGCGGCCCATCATTGGCATTGAGGTGCCCAACTCTTCCCCCTCGGTGGTGACCCTGCGCAGCGTGATGGAAAGCCCCGCCTTCCAGAAGGTGGGTGCCCGCTCTCGCCTGGCTATCGCTTTGGGGAAGGGGGTTTCAGGGGAGCCAATAGCTGCCGATCTGGCCCGCATGCCCCACCTGCTCATCGCTGGTACTACTGGCTCTGGCAAGAGCGTGTGCATTAATTCCATAATTACCTGCCTCCTAATGCGTAACACTCCCGATGACGTGCGTTTCGTTTTGATAGATCCTAAAAGGGTAGAGCTAGCCCCCTTTGCCCCCATACCTCACCTGGTGTTTTCGCGGGTGGTGGTAGAGATCGACGAGGTGCCAGCGGTCCTGGCGGCGGTGGTAA
>JAUQPQ010000084.1 GCA_030550295.1 Chloroflexota bacterium | reverse complement strand
ATGGCAACGGCGATACCTCTGACGGCGTCCCATACCTGTGGACTGTCGGCGGCGCCAGCGAGACAGCAGAGAAGCTGTCAAGGTGGCCCTGGGGCCCCATTCAGATAAACCCCCTTTACTTGGACTCGGGCAAGGCGATAGCCGAGGTCATCAACCGGATGTTCTCAGGCGCTAAGGTATCCATCCTTTTCCAGAACGACGACTTTGGTAGGGAGTCCGTTGCCGGCTTTAAGGCAGCTTTCAAGGGGATAGTGGTAGCCGAACAGGCCCACGACCCCAACGCTCCCGATGTTGGGGGACAACTTGCTGTCCTTAGGGCAGCATCCCCTGACCTGCTAGTGATCGCCAGCTCTGGACGCTTCATGCCCCAGGTTTACAGGTACCGCGAGGGACAGGGGTGGCCCGTTAAGGTAGTGTGGCTCTATCCCTATGGCGGCTCCGCAGTGTTGGTCCAGGCTGTCGGAGGCACTGACCCAGCAGGCCAAGAAAGGGCCCTACGCCTTATCAATGGCACCATCGTGGGCCAGTTCCTCCTCGACCCCTTCGCCGACCGAAACGACCCGGCCATGCGTGAGCACATGCGCATCCTCAACACCTACGGTGGCGGCTATCAGGCCAACGAATATACCCTTGTGGGCCAGGCTGCAGCCGAGGCGTTGGTAGAAACCCTTAAGCGAGCCTGCGATCGGGGCGATATGACGAGGAAAGGGGTACTGCAGGCGGCAGAATCGCTAGCAGGGTTCCACCCCTCCGTCTTCAAGCCTGGCGTAACCATCGAGACCTCACCCACAAGACATGTCGGTGCCGTAAAGATGTTTGTGGGCGAGATCCAGCCCGATGGCACCATTAAAGCCCTACAATGATGGGTTACACCTGCTTTGTTGGGGGTGACACCGCGGCGATGATGTGACCAACTTAGATGACGCATAGCAGCATTTTCGAGCGCAATCTTCTTGAAGAAGGCATTGCACAGCTCGACGAGGCTTTTTGGCCTAGCAAATCCTGACGCAGGTTGCACGCCCAAACAGCGGGTGGACGGGCACCTTTTGTGGGCCAAAAGCTGAACTACTCCCCATCTGATCCGTTGGAGGGCCCGGTGGGATTCGAACCCACGGCCCTGGGATTAAAAGTCCCCCGCTCTTCCGCTGAGCTACGGGCCCAATTCTTAGTATGGGCCCGCCCAACCGACGTGTCAAAACGCCCCCCTTTCTCTCAGAGATAAACCCATCAACTCCACTGCCATTCCAGGACCCGTTGCGGTGAGATGCAGATAAGGGGCCGTCCCACCAAAGGCAGGCCCCTGTACTGAGGGTAACGTCGCGTCAGGGCCTCTAAGGCCTGAAAATAATCGGCGCCCTCACCAACCATCTCCGCCAATCCCTGAACCATTATCCACCTAAGCCGGGTCCAGTCCTCCTCATACACATGGAACAGAAGGGCCACCTTGGGGTTAGAAGCGATGTTGCGCAGGCGTTTAAGCCCTTTCCCCTTCTTTGGCTTCAGGTCGACAGGGATGTAGAACTTCCCCCCCACGTATGCGAAGCATACGGGCACCACATGAGGTTGGCCACCCTCATCCACTGTGGCCAAATGTCCCACCCTCTGCTGGGAGACGAACCTTTCTTGGCCTGGAGCAAGCAATCCTCACTCCTGGGCGAAGGACGGCGCCTTGTTGGGCGCAAGGCCAAAGTCCTTAAGGGGCCAGTAAGTGATGAGGGCCTTCCCTAAGATGTTCTCCTCTGGGACGAACCCAAAGGCCCGTGAGTCGGTGCTGTTCTCCCTGTTGTCCCCCATAAGAAAATAATGGCCCGCCGGTACAGTCCACGGGCCACAGCCCAACGGCCCCGAGCCGCAACGGGTCCGGCCCAAAACATATGGCTCCCTCAGAGGCTGCCCATTTACGTATACCACCCCCGCAGCCCCATCGATCTGGACGGTGTCCCCAGGTACACCGATAATACGCTTGATGAAGTGCCTATAGGGAGGTATAGGGGAGCGAAATACCACCACATCACCCCGCTTAGGCGCCCCAAAGATGTAGCGCTCATCACCATCTTGCGCTTCGAAGAAGGGTAACCAATCGAAAACGTTTAGGTCTATCTTCAGGTAGGCGAGCCGGTTGATTATGAGGTATTCCCCATCTTCCAAGCTGGGGAGCATGCTAATCCCTTCCACCCGGAAATTCTGGAAGGAGAGGCGAATAGCCAAAAATACAAGGACGGCCAAAAGGATCGTCTCAGCCGCCTCTAGAAGTAGTCGACGCCAAGTCGAGTCGCCTGAGGCGGCGACAGGCTCAAAAGCGGTGGACTTTGGATCAGTTACGTCCCCTTCAGTCTCACGAAAGGAGGATTCCAGAGGGTGTTCAGAGAAGGAAGGGCCCATCACCAACATTATGATGCAAACCTTGCCTATTCCGATACCCTAAAGGGAGCCCGTCTTAGACAAAGCTTGCTATTATGGCCCTGCTTGGGCCTTCCCCTTCCAAGAGGCCCCCAGCGCTGAAGGCGACAAGCTAGCCCCGTCGGCGGAAGCGCACCGGCATATGCTTGATGCCGTTGATAAAGTTGGAGCGAAGCCGTTGCACAGGGCCAGCCAGCTCTATGTCATAGGGGCGAGACAAGAGCTCCTCAAAAATGACTCTTGCCTCCAGACGGGCCAAGTTGGCTCCCAAACAGAAGTGAGGCCCTCCAGCCCCGAAGGCCACGTGGTCGTTAGGGCTCCTGCCCACATCTAGCCGATCGGGCTCTGGGAAGACGTCCTCGTCCCGATTGGCAGAGATGTACCACAGGGTCACCCTCTGCCCCTCCCTAATGGGCACACCCCTCACCTCGGTATCGCGGGTGGCGGTGCGACGCATGTACATCACGGGCGAGACGTAGCGCAGCAGCTCCTCCACCGCAGTAGGTACAAGGGAGAGGTCATTGCGCAGGCGCTCCATCTCTTCAGGGTGCTCAAGCAGGGCCAACAGCCCACCTGAGATTAGGTTACGGGTCGTCTCGTTCCCAGCCACCGCCAGCAGAACGAACTGGCCGTGCCTCTCCAAGGTGGACAGCTTCTCCCCATCGACCTGGGCGTGGAGATAAATGCTTACCAGGTCTTGACGGGGCTCACGCCTTCTCTCCTCCTCCAGGCGCTCCAGGTAAGAGGCCATCTCTATGGCCGCCCCGGCTATCAACTGCCGTATCTGGGCTATAAGGGCGTCCCTCTCTTCCGGCGTCTCCGGTGGACGCTCCAAAAGGGGCCCTCCGTATTCAGGGTCGCCAGCCCCCAAGATCTGGTTGCTCCACCGGAAGATACGGTGCCTGTCCTCCTGAGGGACGCCAAGGAAACGGGCGATCACCATAAGGGGTAGTTCTGCTGCCACCTGGGTGACGAAGTCACACTCGCCCTGGGCTATGGCTGCATCCAAAAGCTCACTGGCCATCTGCCTAATGTCTGGCTCCAAAAGCGATACCATGCGGGGGGTAAACCCCTGGCTCACTAGGCGCCGCAACTTGGTGTGACGGGGAGGATCGGTGGTGATCATCATCAGGTTCTGGCTAGGGAAGAACTCCAGCGTGGCAAGGGTTATCCCCTTGGCTGAAGAAAATACGGCGGTGTCCATGGACACCTTTACCAAGTCCTCGTACTTTGTAAGCACCCAGAAGCCTCCGTCCTCCGATACAGGATCGAAATGCCAAAAGACAGGCGCTTCCTGACGCAAGAGACGGAACCAATGGTGCGGCACACCCCGCTCGAATACGGAGCCATCCAAAAGGTTGATCTCAGATAGAGCCTTCTTCATGTAGCCGCCCTCCCTTAGCAGCTGCTTAATTCTAGATTCATTCTAAATGTTGTGCTGAAATAGCTGTCAAGGAAGCGGTGTGCTATAGTTGATAGTCGCCGTGGGAGCAGAACGCATCCCCTTGGACAGGGAGGAATGCTATCTAGGGCCTCAGACGATGGAGATCAGGCCGCCCCGATCTTCTGTCATTGGCCCGTCCCTAGTACTGCTTGCAGGGGTGGGGATGGTAGTACCCCTCGCCTTCTTCATGGACAGGCTGCCGGCAGCAGGGGCTGGCGCGCTTCTTTTGGCCGCCATCCCGGCCCTCACCTTCGGCACCCTGGCCACTATCTACTCGTTGGTAGGTGCCCGTGTAGTAGTTGAGGCCGAGAAGCGATCTGTGCGCTTCCAGCAGGGGATCATGGGCCTGGGGCTGGGCACGCAGGAGTTGATCCCTTTTTGGAAGATCCAGCACATAGAGCTGGCCGACTGCGATATAGGAGTGGGGAGGGGGCCTGCTTTCCCCTTCGAGATGCGGGCCTGGGAGGTGGTGCTAGTAAAGACAAGTGGCAAGCGCCTCCCTGTAGCCCAGGTGACCGTTCCCCAAGCTGAGGGAGTGCTGGAAGAGGGCTTCCAACGGGCATACCGGGTGGCCCAGGCCCTGGCCCACCTTTCCGGCCGCCCCCTTGTGATAACCGCCGCCTTAGAGGAGACTGAGGAGGAGCAGGATCGCGTGGGAAAGGAGGCCATCTGATGGCTACGGGGATAGATTACGCCCAATTTACCTCTGCGGTGGGCCTTAACTGGTACTTGGTAGACCCCAATCTCCGCTTCCTTATGGACCTCTACCTGCCCAAGGAGAGGCGTCAGTGGGCAGAGGGATACCTGGTACGCTGGGGAGAACTGTGTGGGGGCCCCATCGCCCAGAGAGCCGAGGTGATAGACAAGAACCCGCCCCGCCTTGAACGCTACGACCCTTGGGGCCGCGAAATATGCCAGATAGTCCATCATCCCCACGCCATAGCCACCAAGAAGGACGTATGGGAGGAGGGGCCTCACCGCCTCCGTGCCCAAGGGGAAGACGTACCGCCAGTGTTAGGAGGTGCCTTCAACTACCTCCTCTCCCAGGCCGATACGGGCATGGTATGCGCCACAGGCATGACGGGGGGCGTGGCTGACCTGGTGGAGCGGTACGCCTCGCCCCAGGTGAAGGCCCAATTCCTGAGCCATCTCCTCTCGCCCAGCTTCTCCGAGGCGTGGGATGGGGCCATGTTCATGACCGAGATAGAGGGAGGCTCTGACTTGGCCCGTACCGCCACGGTGGCCCGCCACGTGGAAGGCGACCTGTGGCTACTTAATGGCTCCAAATGGTTCTGCTCTAATGTGGACGCCAAGGCCATCGTCACCTTAGCCCGCCCCGAGGGGGCGCCCGAGGGCCTCAAAGGCCTAGCCCTCTTCCTAGTCCCCGCCGTCCGACGTGACGGCAGCCGCAACGGCATCGTCATCAAGCGCGTAAAGGAGAAGCTGGGCACACGATCCGTCCCCACGGCCGAGGTAGACTTCGTAGAGGCCGAGGCCTACCTCCTCTCCAGCCCTGGTGGAGGGCCCACCGAGGCTAGGGGGCTCAACCGCATGATGAGCATGGTCAACGCCTCTCGCTTAGGGGTGGCCACCATGTCGTTAGGGATCATGAGGCGCAGCTTCTTGGAAGCAGCTATATACGCCCATCACCGGCGCGCCTTTGGACGCTACCTTTTCCAGCTCCCCATGGTCCGCGAGACCCTTATGGAGATGGCGGTAGAAACAGAAGCAGCAGCTGCCATGATCTTCGAGACGTACCATCACGTGGGGCGCAGGGGCGATGAGGAGTCCCGGCGCCTCTACCGCATCCTAGTGCCCCTCTCCAAATTCAGGGCCGCCCGCCGCGGGGTAGAGCTGGCCGTTAAGGGCCTTGAGATTATGGGTGGAAACGGCTACATAGAAAACTTCCCCATGGCCCGCCAGCTGCGCGATGCCCAATGCCACACCATCTGGGAGGGCACCGAGAACATCATCTGCCTCGATGTGGTAAGGGCTATGGTGAAGGAAAAGGCCCACGACGCCCTCCTAACACGTCTGACAGCGGCCCTGGATTCGGCCACCCCTACTATCTTGGCCCGGGCCAAAGAGATGGCTGCCTCCGCCCTGGGACAGGCCCGCCAGGCTGCCTCCTTCATCTTAGAGGCCGATGAAGAGACCCGCCAGTTCCATGCCCGTCGCCTCGCCTCCGTCCTGGCCGACGTCACCCAAGGTTGCCTCCTCTTGGAAGAAGCAGCTCGCGAGCTCTCTCAAGAGGGGAGCGCCCGTAAGGCGGCCGTAGCTTACCTCTTTTGCCAAGGGCACCTGGCACCCCGCATCCTTACTGGGATGGAGATAGGCAAGGAGGTATTGGCCCTCTACGCTCCCGTTGTCCAATTTTCCCCCGTGGAGCCCGGGGATCTAGCCTTGACATAGGAGGAGGGCAATTGTAAAATCCGCCACGAATGCCAACCCAGACTCAGTCCGAAGGAGGGATCGGCCCGTGGCGGAGGTAATTGTCGGCCCTAATGAGAGCATAGATCAGGCCCTAAAGAGGTTCCACAGGCTAGTCCAGCAGTTGGGCATCCTCGCCGAGGCCCGCCGCCG
>JAUQPQ010000083.1 GCA_030550295.1 Chloroflexota bacterium | reverse complement strand
GCCGACTATTTTGGGCAGAAAAAAGAGATACTTGGCATCTTCAGGCCCAACTAGCCATGGACAGGCCCTCAAACCCTTTAGTAGGCGTGGTCATCGTGAACTGGAATGGCCTAGCAGACACAGTGGTTTGCCTTGAGTCTGTCTTGAGATCTTCTTATAGCCCCCTGCACGTGATCGTGGTAGACAACGGTTCCCAAGGGGACGATGCAGCAGCCATCCGGCAGCGGTTTGGGGGGAAGGTGGAGGTGATAGAGACAGGCCGGAACTTGGGCTACGCCGGGGGATGCAACGTAGGGATAAGGGCGGCCCTGGGGCAAGGGTGCCAATTCGTCCTCCTTCTCAACAACGATGCCCGCGTAAGCTCGGACTGCATCGCCCAACTGATGAGGGCAGCCCAGGGCCTCCCTCAGGCAGGGGCCCTATGCCCCAAGATCTACTTCGCCGAAAGGCCTAACATTGTCCAGTCCACCGGCGGCCGGGTGAACCTGTGGACGGGTACAGCCCGTCAGGTTGGGAGGGGAGAACCCGACATGGGCCAGTGGGAGACTCTGGCCGAGCGAGACTATGCTGATGGCGCCTGCATGCTCATCGCCCGTCCCGCCCTGGAGGCGGTGGGGCTCCTGGACGAAGAATACTTCGCCTACTGGGAAGAGACGGACTGGTGCTTTCGGGCCCGGGAGAAGGGGTTTCGCTGTTACTACGTCCCCACGGCTCATGCCTGGCACCGGGGGGCTAGCTCCTTCTCCCCCTCACGGTACCACTTCTACTACCGACGGGGTGTCTTCATGTTTTTACGCAAAAGGGCGACCCCGTTACACCTGCTAACGGCTATCCTATACCATGTCCTCGTGCTGGCCCCCCTCTTCCTCCTGAAAAATCCTGCCCAAGCGGGAAGGCTGGCCATAGAGGCCCGCGCCTTACTCTGGCATTTGCGTAACCCTGTCCATAGGGAGACCATCGTCTCTCAGCGTTGATGCCCAGATATAAGGAGGGCCAAAGCCCCTTTGCGTAAGAGCAGGGGCAAGCGATGCCGCCATTGCCACGGGGAGGGCCCTCTTAGGCTGCCCTGAAGGGCAGACGGCCCTTCCTCGGCAGTAAGCACGTAACTCGCCAATAAGGGGTCGCGGCGGTAGAGCTGAGGCGTTATGAGCCCTAAGGCGAAGAGGGCACCAATGATGTAGTCCCTTTCTCCTGGGCCCCTACAGAGGACGTGATGGGCCAAGCAGAGCTGCAGATCTCTCCAGGCCCGGCGATCCCTAGAGGCATCGGTGAGCCAGCCAGGTTCCCACAAACGCGTATCCAAGACAGTGCGCCTGGCCCCTAGAGCAAGCCGTAAATTGAGGGCAGGAGAGATAACCACCTTTCCCAGAACATCTTTGCCATCCCTCCCTATCTCTACCTGGGCATATGCCATTAGCTCCGATGTCAATGCCTTGGCCCACCCAGCCCTATCCCCCTCAAGTCCCCACCAAGGGCCAACAAAGAGGACTACTCTCAAGGCCTCTCTCCCTCTAGAAGCCTACCTAGGCGGGTAGCTACCCGCCTGACCCGATGGAGCACCCACACCTCCTCCCCCCGCAGCATCTCGCGCAAAGAACGGGTAGCTAGGTAATTGACAGCCCAAGGCAAAGCCCGAAGCAGCACTCGCCTGTTCCTGGGGCGTTTGGGAAGGGAGACGTTGCGGCAAAACTGGATAAGGGGCTCAAGGGTCTTCTCCCAGGAGAAGCGCTCACGAACTCGTTGGATATTCTGGCGCATGCGGCTACGTAGGGAGTCATCGTCCAGCAAACGGAGGATAGCCTCAGCCAACGCCTTGTGGTTCCCCGGAGGTACAGCTATGCCCAGCCCTTCCCTCTCGATCAGATCAGCAAGAAAGTCGCCACGAGTGCAGATGATGGGTAGGCCTGCCCAAAAGAGGTCCATGAAGCGCGTCCGCAACGAGTAGTACGTCTCCAGGTGGTACATATAGGTGCATACTCCCGCCTCGGCCTCCAACAAGTAGTCAGGCACCTCATCGTAAGGGACCCAACCGAACTGGAAGAAAACGGTGGCCCCGTAGAGCCCCAGTTGATGGGCCGCCTCCAGGGCCGACCTAAAGCGCTTGCCCCAGCCCAATCGAGGGACGTTAGGATAAGTTGCCCCCAAGAACACCGCCTTCACATCTCCCCTCCTCTGGGCGATGGTATGTAGGGCCAGGAGGAAGGAGTCGGGGTCATACCAGTCGGTGGTGCCACCGTTCCATATAAGCACCTTATCAGTGGGGGCGATGCCGGGGCGCACACCCTTTAGGACAGCACGTCTCTTCACAGGGGGGTCGGGGCGTATCCCATGCAGGGCCACAACTACCGGTTTTCGCAGGCCCATGGAAGCCAGGGCACCTATATAGCTCTGACGTTGGCGCTCGTTGGAGCACATGACCATATCGGCTAAGGCCAACTGGAGGGCAATATAGGCACGCCTCTCCAGCCACGAGAGATGCCTACCAAGGCCCTGATGCTCATGCAAGGTGAGCTCCATCCACTCGGCAAAATATTGGGCGAAAAGGTCCACCACTAAAAGCTTTTCCCTTACCAAGGGGATGAGCCTTACAGGCAGAAAGTTGGCGATGATTATGTCCGCCTCTTGGGCAGCCGGCAGGAGAGGCTCGGCCGTATATGACAAGGCGGAAACCCGGGCTGGGAAGCCCGGCACCTGCACATCCACTCGGGGTGCGGCCAGAGTGATGTGATCTTGGGGCAAACGTTGGGCCAAGACTTGGGCCATGTGGAAGGCCCTGATCCCCGGCGCCGACATATAACGCCCCACATCTCCCGGACTTATGATGAGAATGTGCCGTCCCATAACCTTGACCGGATAACTACCTCGTTTTAGCATGGCTGCCAGCCAGAGCGGAGGTCAATAGTCTTTCATCCCAAGGGGGGCTTATTGGGATAACAAAGGTGCTCCTTATAATGATTCCAAGAACGTGGAGGGCAAGTTGTTAGAGCCAAGCCCAAAGAGGGTGGTGCTAGACCTGGGCTGCGGAAAGAACAAGCTTCCGGGTAGCATTGGAGTAGATGTGGCACCGGTAGAAGGGGTAGACGTAGTGGCCGACCTAAATACGGGCCTCCCCTTCAAGGACGGCACCGTGGACGCTATCCACTGCTCCCACATCCTAGAGCACGTAGACGACTTCCTGGGCCTAATGGAGGAGATATGGCGGGTGCTAAGGCCGGGGGGGCGGGCATATATCCGCTTCCCTCACGCCTCTTCTCCCTTCCATACTTGGAAGGACCCTACGCACCGTAGGCCCCTCCTCTTGGCCACCTTTCGCTACTTCGATGACGCCACCGAGGATGGGGCCCTCTTCGGGTACTATAGCTGCGCCCGCTTCCGGATATGCCGATCAAAGCTTAAGTTCGTCCTAGGCTCTTCCCGGCGGGTAGGCAGGTTATCCTTTTTGAGGGCCATTCTGGCTGACGTGTTGGAGACTTTGGCCAACCGCAGCCCCCGGGCCCAGTACCTCTGCGAGCGTTACTGGGGACCCCTTGTAGGGATCGAAGAGGCAGAGGTGGTGCTGGAAGCGGTCAAGGGCTAGAGGCCTCCAAGGAAAAGCCTGCGCAGGAGCGCCCTAGCAGCACGCCTCACGCCGAGAGGTAAGCGCTTGCTAGCCCGCCGCCAGAGACGTAGCGGCAAGTAGCGCTGCACCTCCTCCAAACGCAGTTGGGCCCTTTGGAGGGCCTCCTCCTTCTCAGCCACCTGGCCTCTTAGCCGAAGCACCTCGTCCCGTAATAGCGTCTCGGCGACCGCCAACCGCCACAATTCGTCCCGCAGCCTATGGGCTTCCTGCTCGAAGCCCTTAAGGGAGACGTCCCTTTTCACCAGCTCCCGCCAAACGAAGTCGCTGTAGCGGGGCCCTAAGGTGACACAAGGAAAGACCTTGGGAAGGGCAGAGTCCGATGCCAGGGCCAACATATAGGTGGAGCCGGAGGGTGGGACTGCCTCTTCCTTCCACAAGATGGGGCCCGAAATAAGGCCCTGGGCCTCTACCACCTCCTGGGGGAAGGCGGAACTGCTGAGCCACAAGTCTTGGAACCAGAGCTCCACCTCCCGAAATACCGACTTGAGGAGCCCCATAAGCTCCTGGGCCGTGAACTCATGCAGATGATAGGGATTGTTGGGTAGGTAAACGCCTTTCTGAGGGGTAGAGAAGATGGCCAAGCCGCCCGGCACCAGCACCCGGTGCACCTCTCGCACGAAGGCCCCCGGGTCTGCCAGGTGCTCTATCGTCTCTAGGGACACGACCACGTGAAAGGAACGGGAGGGGAAGGGGAGATGATGGGCATCGGCCACTACGAAGGAGGGGAGGGTATACCGTTGGCGGGCTTGGGCGATGGCTTGGGCGTCGTAGTCTGCCCCCACCACGTGCATGGCCCCGGCCTCGGCCAGCATCTGGGCACCATATCCCACCCCGGTAGCCACATCTAAGACCCGTCTTCCCCTTACCAAAGGGGCACAGAACTGGTAGCGCAGGATGTGCTCCAGATAGGTCGCCTCGCCACGGTGCTCTTCGGGCACGAGGCGTTCCTGGGGGCCAGAGGAGGTCATCACCTAACCATTTTCTACCTATTTAGGCCATGAGGGTAGGGGGCTATCCTCAAGGGGAAAGGCGTTATATTATATGGGCCTGTGATCCAGGGAGCTGGAGGCCACTATGAAGGTATTAGTGAGCGGCGGCGCTGGTTACATCGGCTCCACGTTGGTGCCTATGCTCCTGGAGAGGGGATATCAGGTGCGGGTGGTGGACTGGGGGCTCTTTGGGCTAGACCACCTTCCCCAGGAAGCAGAGATAGTGGTGGGCAACGTCTTGGACTTTCGCGAGGAGTGGCTAGATGGGATAGATGCGGTAATTCATCTGGCTGCCCTCTCCAACGACCCCATGGCCGACTTCAGCCCCCGCCTCAACTACGAAGTGAATGCAGCGGGGACAGCCCTCTTGGCCCAGATGTGCTATAAACGGGGGATAAAAAGGTTCGTCATGGGCTCCACCTGCTCCGTCTATGGCTTCACCCATGAGGAAGTGGACGAGGAATGGGAGGCCCGCCCTACTTATCCCTACGCCATATCCAAACTCATGGCCGAAAGGGCCCTCCAGTGCCTGGAGGGGGACGGCTTTGGCCCCATCATCTTGCGCAAGGGCACCGTTATCGGGTGGAGTCCCCGCATGCGCTACGACCTAGTAGCCAACACCATGGTGAAGACGGCCCTCACGGAGGGGCGCATATTAGTGCGGAATCCCCATCTCTGGCGGCCCATACTAGACGTAAAGGATGCTGCCGCTGCCTACATAAGGTCCCTGGAGGCACCCAGCAACGTGCGTGGGGTCTTCAACGTCGCCCTAGATAACTATACCGTGGGCCAGATAGCCGCGGAGGTGGCGGAAGTCCTGCGGGAGCGCGGCTTCCAGGTGAAGATAGAGCACCAGAACCTGATGGACGTACGAAATTATCGCGTCTCCACCCGAAAAGCAGAAGAGGTGCTGGGTTTCCGGCCCACCGTAACACTCAAGGAGTCTGTGCGGGGCATGCTGGACAAGATCCAGGCCGGCACGAATGCCGATTTCCACAATCCCCGCTATTACAACATCGAGTGGTGGCGCCGCATGGTAGAGGAAGGCCTAGCTCTCCACACCCAGAAGCCGGGACACATAACGGGCTATGGCCAGTGAGGCGGTAAGCCCTGGCGACTCGATACCTCCCAGGTGGACATAGCCTCTGTCCTCCCATATGAGGAAGTCACAGGGAGGTTCGCCCGGCCTATTCAGCTTGGGGCGGTATCCCACCTGCCCAGGTGCTAGATCTTGTGGGCGGAGATGCGGAAAGAAGCGGCGCCCAGCCTCAAGGAAGCGCTCCAACCCTTCCCCCCGATTACGAAAATCGATGGGTTCCCCAGGGGAGACCCACTGAGCATCAGGCCCCAGGTGGATCTGGCCCTCCGTGTCTATGGTAACGTGGACGCCGAGCCCCGCCCTATCGCTATGAGGAAGGGGATATAGTAGGCAACGCACCTGAGAGGCCACCTCCCGATTGACGACGTCAAAGTAGGTTCCCCGGTTGAGGCAGTGGCGGAAGGGAGGGTTATAAGGCCCACCCTCAGGCTCATACCCGAGCATCGCCCCCACGCGGTCGGCCCAGAGGCCTGCACAGTTGACAAGGAAACGGCAAGGGAGCTCTCCCTCTTCCCCTTCGGGCCCGCGGTAGACAACCACAAAGCCATCAACCCCACGCCTGAGGGCCACCACTTCATGATGAAAGGCCATCAGGGCACCGTGGGACTGGGCCTCGGCCAGCAAGGAGCGCATGAAGGCCATCTGGTCTACTATCCCCGATGAGCCAGAGTATATAGCCCCGGCCACTCGGAGGCCCGGCTGCAGTTGGGCAACCTCACTGGGGTAAAGGAGGTAGAGATCGGGCACGCC
>JAUQPQ010000008.1 GCA_030550295.1 Chloroflexota bacterium | reverse complement strand
CGTCGTTGGTGGCTGCGTAGCCACCCAGTTCGCACAAGACAGGCGCCCCACGGGCTAGGGCATGCTCTAGCGACTCCAGGACGAAGATAGCTGCCCCTTCTGCTGCCACAAAACCGTCCCTTTTAGCGTCGAAGGGACGGCTCGCCTTCTGGGGAGGATCGATATGGGTAGAGAGGGCACGCATGACAGCGAAGCCTGCCAGCCCCAGCTCGCACAGGGCAGCCTCCGAACCTCCAGCTATGACTACGTCGGCCCGCCCACTCCGTATTAGCTCCAGGGCATCCCCTATGGCCTGGGTAGAGGCTGCACAAGCTGTAGTGACGGTATTAGTGTACCCCTTAATACCAAACGTCATGGCGATGTGCCCAGCCGCCATATTTGGCAACATCTTGGGGAAGAAGAAGGGGTCTAGACGCATCCCTCCTCTTGTCATGATGGTGCGCATCCCTTCGTCCACGTTGGGGAAGCCTCCTATACCTACCCCCAAAACGATGCCGATACGCTCCCTGTCCTCCTGGTCAAGGCGCAAATTGGCACTTTCAATGGCCTGGCGGGCAGCAGCAACGGCGAACTGGCTGAACCGGGCCATGCGCCGCGCATCCCGCCTCTCCATGTAGTCCTCTGGGTTAAAGTCTTTCACCTCCCCTGCGACACGGGCAGGGTAGGCGTCGGCATTAAACTTGTGCAGCCGGTCAATGCCTGAGCGCCCTTCAAGACAGGACTGCCAGAACTCTTCGACAGTATTCCCTATGGGGGTTATGGCCCCCATTCCTGTAATGACTACTCGCCTACGCTGTGGCCCTGTCATATTCCCACTCCTTACGTCCTAGGGCTCTGCCCATTCTTTAGCTTCTCTAGGGCTGCCCGCCTCCCTTCAGCTGCGAAGGCGAGCGAACCTGTAAGACATATTACACAGGTTTTGTTTATACGGGCTATAGCCTCTAGGGCCCCTTTTAATGCTTGATGAAGGTCTTTTGTCACCTGGGTGGAAAGCCCTAGACGAGCGAAAGCTGCTGCTACCTTCTCGGAATCCATGGCCCGCGGATGGGGGAAGGAGGTAGCGTAGACCATACACGTTATCGGTGCCAGCTCTTCGGCTATGCTTCCTATGTCTTTGTCGGCCAGCGTACCTACCACCAAGACGGCGTTTTCACATGCCAAATCGTCCTGGATGGCCTGGCGAAGGCGCCTGGCCGACTCCCTGTTATGGGCACCGTCTACGATTATGAGAGGCTGTAGGCTTATGACCTCTACCCGGGCAGGCCAAGATAGGTTGGCCAGCCCCTCGCGAATGGCCTCTTGGGGGATATGCAGCCCTATCTGGGCCAAGACGTGTATGCTGGCGATGGCGGTAGCAGCATTCTCCATCTGATGGGCGCCTATAAGGGGGAGGAAGAGATCCAAAGGGCCATTGGGCCCTTCTAAAAGGAAGCGCTGCCCATGGGCCGATGCCCATAGGCGTTGCCAGCGGTACCTGGAGGCAACGTCTACAACGCTCACACCTCTTCCTGCTGCTACAGCGGCGATAACTTCTGTCGCCTCGACGTAGTACTGAGGTGCCAGCACTGCTGGGCCAGGCCCAAAGATGATCTCAGCCTTCTCCCCAGCGATGACGCCTGGCGTAGGCCCCAAGATCGCTGTATGCTCTAGGCCTATAGGGGTTATAACGCTCAGCTCCTTCTCGGTGAACACGTTAGTGCTATCTAGGCGGCCACCCAGGCCCACCTCGATCACTTGCACCGTCACGTCCCAACGACGAAAGGCCAGGAACGCCAAGGCGGTAAGGAGGTCAAAGGTCACTAGCTGGCGCTGAGGGCAGATCCGTTCTACTTCCTTTGCCCCCTCTAGGACATCCTGGGCTAAGGAGGCGAACTCCTCATGGGATATAAGCTGGCCGTTAAAACGTACCCTTTCGCAGAAGGAGTCCAGATGGGGGCTCGTATAGAGGCCAGTAGGTATGCCCGCCCGGGCTAGAATGGAAGCTATCATGGCTGCCGTGCTCCCCTTGCCCTTGCTCCCGGCCACATGGACGGTGATCCGCCCCCTTTGGGGGTGGCCTAAGACGTTCAAGAGGGAAAGCATAGGGGCCAGATCGGGCCGGTAGGCGGACCGTCCCCAGCGCTCGAAGTCGGCGAAGGATAAGAAGGCGTCGAGCGCCTCTTGGTAGCTCAGCGAAGAAGGCATCAACCGTGGAAACGGGGCTCCCTTTTGTGCAAGAAGGCCTCTACTGCTTCTCGAAAGGCCGGCCTCCCCACTGCCGCTAAGAACTCATCCATCTCGCGCCTCTGCACGAGGCCTAGATCTGGCTCCACCAGGTTGGCCCACACGAGGCGCTTGACAGCAGCCACGCTTTCGTCAGGATTGAAGGCTATCTCCTCGGCCTTGGCGACAGCTGCGGCCAGCAGCTGGTCATGGGGTGTCACCTGGTTCACCAGGCCCATCTCCAAGGCCTCTTCCGCCTCCACGAAACGGCCAGTGAGCATTAGCTCCAGCGCCCTAGTAAGGCCGACGATGTGAACAAGGAGCTTAGTACTGGCTAGCTCTGGCACCACGCCTATGCGGACAAAGCGCATAGATAGCCTTGCCTGGTCTGAGGCGATGCGTACATCACATGGCAAAGTGATGGTGAGGCCAGCCCCCACAGCATACCCATTGATGGCACAGACAATAGGCTTGGTGCGCTGCACAAAAGATACCCAGTCACTTAAAGCGCCCCCACCCACTCGTCTCTCGCCACGCGCTACCTGCTGGAAATTGGCGAAGTCAGCCCCAGAGCAGAAGGCCCTTCCTGTCCCCGTCAGGACGATAGCGCCGATGCTAGCATCTTGGTTGAGCTCCTCTAAGGCTTGGCGCATCTCGCTGACCATGGGCTCGCCAAGGGAGTTGAGCCGGTGGGGCCTATTGAGGGTGACGATGCCGACCCGCCCCTTCTTCTCCACCATCACTTCTTGATAAGCCATTGCTCATCCTCCTTTATGTCCTCGAGGCGATTATAATACAAGGGCTGCAAGTAGTTATGGGCCCCTTGAACTTTCCCGGCCAATGGGCCGAGGCCAACGACCATCCCCTACAGTTCCTGGACGGTCGCCTCTTGGGCAGAAGGTTTAGGCTGCGTGTATTGGTTGGCCAAAGGAACAGAGTGGGAGCCCAGTACTTTCAGCTGCTCCTTGAAAACGCTGATGGGCCCAGGCTGTTAGCCTTAGGCCTATGGCACAAGGGCCCCTTCCCTTCCCACAACTGGTTAGAGCTGGTACGCTACCTGGCCCACGCGCATGGGCCTCCCCCCTTTCCAGAACATGCCCTTTTTGCCCTCCTGGGGAAATTGGTGCCCCCTGGCGGCAGCCTTATGGTAGAGTACGAATCGCCTGGCCTGGAGGAGACGAGGGCGATCCTTGCCCTAGGTTATCCCCCGGCCTGTACGCCCCTTGGTCACCTGCTGTTAAGGGCCGGGTGTGCCACCCTGCGCGACTGGTATATATCTGAGGGCGGCGCAGAGGGCCCACGTAAGCTCCAGGGGTTCCTGCCCCTCAACCCCGAGATCGCCGCAAGGGCAAGGGAGGGGCTTAGGGACGTGCTGGCAGCGGTGGTAGGCCGTCCTTTGCCCCCTGGGCCTTGGCACCCCAGGGCTCACCTATGGGCTGTGCGCTCCTTGCGCTTCTTGCAACGTTATCTTCCTTGACTCCCTCTCCCAGGGCCCCTACCATGGGACAGGGATGACATCTACAAAATGCGAGGGAGGTGCAGGGCAATGGTGACTTTGAGCGTGATTAAGGCCGACGTAGGAGGATTTGTGGGACATTCCGCCTCTCATCCAGAAATACTCGATACAGGGCGGGAGGAGATGGAGAGGGCCCGTCAGCAGGGGCTCCTTATAGACTATCACGTTAGCTACTGTGGCGACGACATGTTCCTAATCATGACCCACGAGCGGGGCACCGATAACGAGGCCATCCACCGCCTCGCTTGGGACGCCTTCCAGAAGGCGACAGAGGTGGCCAAAAAGCTGAAGCTCTATGGGGCAGGCCAAGACCTGTTGGCCGATGCCTTCTCAGGCAATATAAGGGGGGCAGGCCCAGGATCGGCCGAGATGACCTTTGAGGAGAGGCCCTCAGAGCCGGTTCTCGTGTTCTTGGCCGATAAGACATCAGCAGGGGCCTTCAACCTCCCCCTATACAAGATGTTCGCCGACCCTTTTAACACGCCTGGGCTAGTCATCGCCGATGCCCTCCACAAGGGCTTTACCTTTGAAGTGCACGATGTGAAGGAGCACCAGAAGATAAGGCTAAATGCTCCTGAAGAGATATATGACCTGCTCATCTTCCTGGGCGCTCCTTCGCGCTACGCTGTAAAGCGCGTCTTTAGCCGGGCCACAGGGGAGATCGCCGCTGTCTCTAGCACTGACAGGCTCTCGCTCATCGCAGGGCGGTATGTGGGGAAGGACGATCCTACCATGATTGTGCGAACCCAAGGTGTATTCCCGGCTGTAGGTGAGGTGCTGGAGCCCTTCACCAACCCCTTCATCGTGGAGGGCTGGATGAGGGGCTCCCACCAGGGCCCCCTCATGCCCGTGGCCCTTAAAGATGCCCACCCCAGCCGCTTTGATGGCCCCTCACGCATCGTGTGCTTAGGGTTCCAACTGGCCAACGGCAAGCTTATAGGGCCCCGGGACATGTTTGATGACCCTGGCTTCGATGAGGCCCGGCGCAAGGCCAACGAGATAGCCAATTATTTCCGCTCCCTAGGGCCCTTCGAACCCCATCGCCTACCCCTGGAGGAGATGGAGTATACCACCATGCCTGCTGTGGCTACCAAGCTGGCTGAAAGGTGGGAACCTCTCGACTAGCCATGCCCCGTCTCCTTCTGGCCACCACCAATCGAGGCAAGGTAGAGGAGCTCAAAGACCTCCTTTGGGGATGTGGCTGGGATTTGGTATCTTTGCAAGATATCAGGGTTCTGGAAGACATAGTGGTGGAGGAGGGGGACGACTACCGCCAAAATGCTATACTGAAGGCGAAGGTGGCGGCTTTAGCTACAGGCCTGGTGGCCCTAGGGGAGGACTCTGGTCTGGAGGTGGAGGCATTAGGTGGTGCACCGGGGCCCACCTCGGCCCGCTTTTTAGGTGCTCAGGCCACCTACGAAGAACGGTTTACCTACATTTTGGGCCAGCTCCAGGGCCTCCCTACTCCAAAGAGGGCAGCTTTGTTCCGGTGTGTAATGGCCTTGGTGGATCCCGTTTCAGGGCGCCAATGGGTAGTGGAGGATACCTGTCCTGGTTACATCGCCTTCAGCCCACGAGGCGAGGGAGGTTTTGGGTATGACCCCATCTTTTACATACCCACCAGGACAGCGACCATGGCACAGCTACCGCCGCAGGAGAAGAACCGCATTAGCCACCGGGCGAAGGCGGCATGGAGGCTGCGCCAGGTACTAAAGGAGCTGCGCTATGAGCTTGAAAATAGATGACCAGATACCCTTGGTGACCACATCCTTCCCTACATCCCAGATGAGGCCTTTGACCAGCAAAGGCCTTCTCGATCCCTTAGGAAGGCAGATAACCTACCTGCGTATCTCCATCACCGACCGTTGCAACCTCCGCTGTATTTACTGCATGCCCGAAGAGGGGGTTAAGTGGCTCCCACGGGCAGAGGTCCTCACCCTGGAGGAGATATGGCGTATCGTCCGTGTGGCTGCATCGATGGGCCTGCGTAAGGTGCGCATAACCGGAGGCGAACCAACGGTGCGCCGCGGCGTTGTGGACTTGATCAGGTGGATCGCCTCTACCCCAGGGATCGAAGACGTAGCTATGACTACCAATGGCCTATCCCTTTCTTCCATGGCCTCTGAGCTGGCCCAGGCGGGCCTGCGACGAGTAAACGTCTCCCTAGACACTCTGCGTCCCGAGCGCTTCCGGGAGATCACCCGATGGGGCAATCTGGACGACGTCCTGGCTGGGATAGAGGCCGCCCGCAAGGCCGGCCTTAGCCCCATCAAGCTGAACGTGGTAGTGATGCGGGGCATCAACGACGACGAGGTGGTGGAATTCGCCCGTACTACCCTTTGGGAGGACTGGGAAGTAAGGTTTATCGAGCTTATGCCCTTTATGGAAGATGAAGGGCTCTGTAGCAAGAGCCAAGGCGATCTTTCGCCCTCTTTTGTCCCCACTAAGGTGATTAAGAGGCGTATAGAAGAAGCCTTAGGCCCCCTTTCTCCTGCCCAAAGTGCTTCCGGAGCAGGGCCAGCGAAGTACTATAGACTTTCAGGGGGGAAGGGGTTAGTAGGCTTTATAAGCCCCCTTACGGAACACGGCTTTTGCTCCACTTGCAACCGCATGCGCCTCACGGCCGATGGCAAGCTTAGGCCTTGCCTCCTCACCGACCACGAGGTGGACTTGAAGGGGGTGTTACGGGCAGGGGGAACTGACAAGGAGATCAAAGGTGCCATCCTCCTCGCCCTGCGCACTAAGCCCGATGCCCATCATTTGTGGGACGGGAACCGGCCCCGCTGGCGCAAGATGGTGCAAATTGGGGGATAGAGGTGGAGCGGTACGGCCATCTATCCCCCATGGTCAGGAGGTAGAGCTAAAAGGAGCCATCTCTCTGATGGTAGAGGCCTAATAGGTGGCTACCCCCATGGGAGATCCAAGCCCCCTCTCGCATCTGGACGAAAAGGGCCGTGCCCGCATGGTAGACATTTCAGCCAAGCCGGAGACGGAGAGGGAGGCCGTGGCAAGAGGCCGCATTTACCTTCGGCCTGAGACCTTAGCCCTTATATCTCAGGGCCGTTTGCCCAAGGGAGACGTCCTAGCTGCGGCCCGCCTGGCTGGCATTATGGCCGCCAAGCGCACCCCCGAGCTGATACCCCTCTGTCACCCCATCCTCATCACTAACGTGAAAGTGGAGCTTTGGCCAAACGAGGAGGATTCCTGCCTGGAAATCGAAGCGACTGTCCGCACCAAAGGCCGCACCGGCGTAGAGATGGAGGCCCTTACAGCGGTGACGGTGGCAGCTCTTACCGTCTATGACATGGTTAAAGCGGTAAACAGCGATGCCCGGATAGGCGACATAAGGTTGGCGCGCAAGTCTGGGGGCAAGAAGGGAGAAGTGGTGTTGGAAGGGCCTACCCCTGCCTCTCCATGAGCAGTTCTACCACCTTCGTCAGGGCCTTATAGGCGTAGACCACGTAATCTCGGGGATGGAGCTGGACAGGCCTCAGCTCCTCTTTGCGGGTAGCCACTGGGTCCAACGCCTCCTCTGGAAAGATGGGCACCTCCTCGCCGATGACCAACTCATACAGCTCACCATCGGGGGCAAGGACGATGCAACCGCGGTCTGGCGCCTGAGCTAGGGGTTCATCTACCTCAATGGCGCAGGTGAAAAAGGCCCCAGGGAAGGGAGGGAAGGGGTCAAGGAGCAAGGCTGCTTCTTTGAGAAGCTGGCGCAGGCGAGCCGCCGCTCGCTCGATCACGGCGTCCGCCTCGGCTTTCAACTCCATAGGGTCAGGCCGTTCCATTCTGCCGTGGCAGTTTACTAATAAGTGTTTGCGATTATTGCCGAAAGTGTTACAATCCCTTGTGGGAAGGTGACAGGGTGCCTATGCAGTCCACCCGTCGGGAGATCATCCGTCATCTGCAGCGATTGGGTGAGGCGACGGTAAGGGAGCTGGGCCAGCTTTTGGGCCTCACTTCTACTGGGATCCGCCAACATCTCACCGTCCTGGAGAGGGATGGCCTAGTCACAGCCCGCGAGGAGCGGGGCCGTGTTGGGCGCCCTACTTTAGTATACTCCTTGACCCTCAAGGCCGAGGAGCTCTTCCCTAAGCTGTACGATGAATTGGCCCTTTACCTTTTGCAGGAGGTGACAGCCACTCAAGGGAAGGAGTCCCTCCATCGGCTTCTTAAGGGGGTGGCGATACGTGTAGCCCGCCCTTATCTGGAGCGGGTCAACGGCAAGCCGTTGGAGCAACGGGTAGAAGAGACGGTGCGCATTATAGAGGAACAGGGTGGCCTGGCTGCGTGCCATCGTGAGGGTGATTTCTATTACATAGACGAGTTCACCTGCCCTTTCAGCCGGGTGGCCCGCAGGGAGCCGGCCGTTTGTGCCTTCCACGTAGAGGTCATAAGGCTTTTAACTGGCGCCGACACCCGGCTGACACAGAGCCTGTTACGGGGGCAAAAAGCCTGTACTTATCGTATTCGCCCATCTTTTAGCCCATCTTGAGCCTCTCTCCTTTCGTTTCTAGGCCCCGTTCGGGGTATCCTCACATTGGGCTATGTTCTCCTACGCAGGGCTAAGCGTTGTGCAGGGCCGCCTGGGAGACGGGCCTCCCTTTGCGGGGGCATATCTGACGTTGGAGCGGTCCTTGTTTGTGCTGGTGGAGCCATCCTCTCCTGAGGCTTCAGAGTTCTGCCAAGAGATAGCAGAGTTTGTAGGGGAGAGCTTCCGGGAGTGGCGCCTCTCCACAACGGGGGGTCTCCTACGGGCCCTCCGCACCGTCCACAGCGACCTCAAGGCGTGGAACGCCCGCAGCCTTCATCAACACCGTGTAGGGGTAGGGGTGTCGGCCCTGGTGATCCGTGGGGACGAGGCTTACCTGGCGCAAGTAGGCCCCGCCTTGGCCTTGGCCTATTTAGGGGGCGAGAGCCGCCATGTGGTGCCAGGCATACCTGAGGCCACAGGGCCCTTGGGCCTAGTGGACGAGTTCTATCCCCACTTCTCCTATTTTCGGGTTCAAGAGGGAGACACGTTCCTCCTCATGTTCAGCGCTGCCACTCAGGCCTCTGAGGGGACAAGGCTGAAGGAGAAGTTGGGCGGCTCGCTGGAGGAGATATTGGGCTCGCTGGCAAAGGCGGTGCAAAGCTTACCCACATTTGGGGCAGTGGTGGTCCGGGTAAGGAGGTCGGTATGAAAATCTTAGGCATCGAGACCTCGTGCGATGAGACGGGGGCAGCTGTTGTAGAGGATGGAAGGGTCCTTCTTTCTAACGTGGTGGTGTCCCAGGCCCACCTCCATGGCCGCTACGGCGGGGTTGTACCTGAGGTGGCTGCCCGACAACATCTGGAGGCCCTGCTCCCAGTGATAGATGCGGCCCTGCGCGAGGCCCGCTGTACGCCAAAGGATATAGACGTGGTGGCTGTAACGATAGGCCCGGGCCTACCAGGGAGCCTCCTCGTGGGTGTAAACGTAGCCAAGGCATTGGCCTATACCTGGGGATTGCCCTTAGTGGCGATAAACCACCTCGAGGCCCACGTTTATGCTAACTGGCTGGTAGAGGGATTCAGCCCCCAACTTCCCGCTCTCTGCCTAGTGGTGTCCGGTGGCCACACGGAGCTGGCCATCATGGAAGGGCACGGTCGGTTCTCCTCTCTTGGCAGGACGGTAGACGATGCTGCTGGGGAGGCCTTTGATAAGGTGGCACGGATTTTGGGTCTTGGGTTCCCAGGGGGGCCGGCGATAGAGGCGAAAGCCAAGGAGTGCCCTAGCCCCTCTTTACGTTTGCCCAGGGCGCGTCTCAAAGGGCCTTTCGATTTTAGCTTCAGCGGCATAAAGACCCACGTCGCTCGCCTTGTGCAGGGAGCATATGGTCCTCCCCCTCCCGTGGAGGAGATAGCCTGTGCCTTCCAAGACGCAGTGGTGGAGGCTTTGGTGGAGAAGGTGGTGAAGGCGTGCCGTCATGCTGATGTGGCCCAGATACTGTTGGCGGGAGGGGTTGCAGCTAATGCCCATCTCCGGCAGGCCCTGGCGCAGCGCGCCCCCTGTCATGTCTGTTGGCCTCCTGCCAACCTCTGCACCGATAATGGGGCGATGGTGGCCGCCTGCGCCTACTACCGCCTGACCGAGTTGGCCGACAAGGCCTCCCTAGATGTGGACGTACAGCCTTCCCTGATGCTTGGCTAGCTGTTCGTCTCTTGGAGCCAGCGCAAAAATTGGAGGTCTTTGCGCCAGCCTGGCTTTACCTTCACCCATAACTCAAGGAAGATGGGGCGGCCTAATAGGAACTCCAGCTGTTGGCGGGCGCGCGTTCCCACTTCTTTCAGGGCCCCTCCACCCTTCCCTATGAGTATCCCTTTCTGTCCCTCCCTCTCCACGAAGATGAGGGCCCTTATATAGACCTTCCCTCCATGCTGAGGCGAGGAAGGCTGGAACTCGTCTATAGCCACCGCTACCGCGTAAGGCACCTCTTGACGGTAGAGCATATATATCTCTTCGCGGATAATATCGGCCACCATAGCGCGCTGGCTTCGGTAGACCCGGCTCCCTAAGGGGAATGCGGGCGCTCCTTCAGGCAGATGGGCAATGACTAGGCGCAAAAGCAGCTCTACCCCTTCTCCCTTTAGGGCGCTAATGGGCACGATCTCGCGAAAAGGGTGGAGCTGGCTATACGCTTCTATGACAGGCAAGAGGAGAGACTTTTGGGGGACGGTATCTATCTTGTTGATGGCCAAGAGAGCTGGTCGCTTGTCGGCCTTTATCAGCTCTATGAGCCTCCTTTCGATCTCCCCGGGCTGGCAGGGTTCCACCATAAGTAGGACTAGATCGGCCTCAAGCAAAGCTCCCCTGGCCAAGAGGGTCATCTGCTTGCCCAACAGATGGGCAGGATCCCCTAAATACCCGGGCGTATCCAGGAGGACCACCTGGAACCCATCTCCTGTAAGGACGGCCATGATGTTCTCCCTGGTGGTCTGGGGCTTTGGCGTAACAATGGATACCTTGGCGTGCATCCACTGGTTTATGAGAGTGGACTTCCCCACATTGGACCTGCCTACTATAGCCAGAGTCCCCGCCTTAAAGGGCGAGCTCACCTCCGGCCCTTGCTCAGGTTTGGGACGATCAGGAGAGGGGGCAGCGTCCACAGCCACCATGACGACAATAGCGCCGATAAAGTAGTATCAGCCCTTGCTGTCGCCTGGCGTTGGTGAGCACTTGCCTACCGAGGGCCTCTTCAAGGTGGCACAAAATGGAGTAAGGGCCTGGTGGGGGCAGGAGGGTATAAACCTTTAGGGCTGCTTTTGCAAGGGTGGGCTCCTCTTTCCCCTGAGCCCAGGCGACCATGATGGGCAGGACGGCATTCACCACTATCTCTATCGCCCGCTGTTTCCCAAGCCCCTTTTGCTGCAGAAGGCTCAGGACATGGTTAGGCCCTGTAACTAAGGCTGAGGCTAGCCTTTCGAAGATCTCCCCAGTGCCCAGCGAAGCGAAAAGGTGCCCCAGGGCTACCAGACGCCGATGGGGCTTGTTGGCAGGCCTGAGGCCGTCGCCACAGAAGGCGATGGGAGGATCTGCCATTGCCCTTAGCAACGAATTCCAGGCTAGAGTTGGGCGCTCGTCCGGTGGGGCCTTCATGAGCTTTTGCGCCAGGTGCTGCCATGGGAGACGTTGGGCCAAAATCAAGAAGGCGGCACGGTTGTGGGCGTACCCCATCGCCTCCATGAGCCCGCGGTACAAGGCCTCGTTAGGGCCTAGCCTTTCTACCAGGGGGCGCCATCTCTCCACCTTTTCTTTAAGGCGGGCATCCCCCAAGGCGTCTAGGATGCGGCCTACTTCGGAAGCTCCTAGTCTGGTCACGGAAGAGACGCAAGGGGGTCGCCACCTCCCGTGTGCCTCCCCTCCTAGCTGAGGCCCAAGGGCCACCACAGGTACTCGCCGTCCGTTGGCCAGGGTGGTTTCCTTCCCATCGTCGTCCCACAGAACGACGTGCAGGATGAGGCTGTTGTACGTGGGGTCCAGGTGATGGCGGTGGCGGCGGAAATCGCTGGTCTGCAGATGGGCCTCCACATCTCCTTCCAAGATGGCGGACGGTGTGGATATGACGGCATGAGCGAAATCGGGCCCTTTACCTTTCCTGCGCAGGCCCGGAAACAGTACCTTCAGGGGGAGACCATGGGTGGTAGTGAGGGTTTGCGAGGGGAAAACACACGTCTCCCACGCCCAGGAGACGTGCTCTTCCCTACTGAGGATTCCCCCTCCCCTCTTCCTCGTCGCCATAGCGGAATCCTGCCCTCTCGGCTACCAACGTAAGGAGGCGGGCTGCTGCACCCCGGGGCCGATAGCGCCCTGTCTCCCATTCACTGACCGTCTGCTGCCTAACTCCTAGTTCCTGGGCTAACAGGGCCTGGGTAAGGCCTAAGTGACGACGCAACGCCCGCACTTTCGCCCCGTCCCATTCTGCCCTCTTCTTGGACATGGCCTCTCTATTTTACACGAAACCGCGTAAAAGCTGCAACTGCCCTTTCTTGTCCTTGGTAAAGCGACTTGCTACCCTATCCCTGAAGGGGGAATAGTATGGAGGAGCGGGCTGGGCAGGTCAAGCGGGGGTTAGTGATAGCCGCCCATCCCGATGATGCCGAGTTCGGCTGTGCTGGCACTGCTGCATTGTGGTCGAGGCAGGGGTGGGATTTCTACTACCTGATATGCACTGATGGCTCTAAGGGCTCTAACGATCCGGGTATGATCCCTGAACAGCTCATCGTCACCCGTCGGCGTGAGCAAGAGGAGGCTGCCCGCATATTGGGGGTTAAAAAAGTTTTCTTCTTGGACTATGTAGATGGGGAAGTGACGTACAGCCGCGAGTTGGTCAGGGATCTGGTGCGCTACATAAGGCTGCTAAAGCCCCATGCCGTCTTCAGCCACGAGCCTGCCCAAATTGTGGGCGATCGTTTCATCAACCACCCTGACCATAGGTTTGTGGGGATGGCTGCGCTGGACGCTGTCTATCCCATGGCGCGCACCCGTCCGGCCTTTCCCGAGCTGCTGGCGGAGGGTCTGGAGCCCCATAGGGTGGAGGAGGTCTACCTGTGGGCCTCTCCCCAACCTAACTTTGAGGTAGACGTTACGGATACGTGGGACCTAAAGATACAGGCCCTACTATGCCATCGCAGTCAGATCCATGACCCTGAAGGCCTTGTTGAGCGGTTGCGCCTGCGTCTCCAAGGGGAGGACGGCAGGTTCAGGGAGAGGTTCCGCCGCATAGAGCTTTTCTGATGGTCTACGCTCGCGTCCAAGTGGGTCGACGCCGCTTTTACGCCCTCATAGAGGGAGATGTAGTCTATCCTATAATAGGAACCCCTTTCGGGCGTCACTGCCCCACAGGCCAACGTTTTCCCCTGTCAGAAGTGCGCCTTTTGGCCCCTGTAAGCCCCAGGAAGATACTGGCTGCTGCCGTCAATTACCGTAGCCATTTGGAGCAGAGCCGCTCCTTGTTGGGTGATGCCCCCGCCAGGCCGGAGCTCTTTCTTAAGCCAGGTTCGGCCGTCATCGGCCCAGATGAGCCTATCGTCCTGCCCCGTGATGCTGGTCGGGTAGACTACGAAGGGGAGCTGGTGGCCATTATTGGGCGCAAGTGCAGAGGCGTCTCACCAGAAGAGGCCTTGAGCTACGTTCTCGGCTACACGTGCGGCAACGACGTCTCGGCAAGGGCTTGGCAGCGTAACGACCTCCAGTGGTGGCGGGCCAAAGGGGCCGATACGTTCGCCCCTTTAGGCCCTTGGATAGTGACATATCTACAACCTTCGCGTCCACTCCTGCGCACTAGGCTCAATGGGAGGGTGGTGCAAGAGGCCTCTACTGCCGAGCTTATCTATGATGTGGCTCAACTGGTGAGCTTCGCCTCTCAGGTTATGACTCTGGAGCCGGGGGACGCCATTTATACCGGAACGCCAGGCACTACCGGCCCCCTCTCCCCCGGCGACGTAGTAGAGGTAGAGATAGAGGGTATCGGCGTTCTGCGTAACCCTGTTATGGCGATGGAGTAGCCCTTAGTTGGTTGCTGGCTCGCCCTTGGAGGTATGGTAGTAACGACGTATAAGCCTCTGCGCCTCTTTGCCTACATCCAAGTCCAGGCAATCGCAATACGTGGAATATATAGCTCTGTCTAAAAGGCGCTGGGTCTCCGGGCTAAGACACCCCCCATCCCCATACCTGAGCTGCAAAAGGTGCACTAGCCGGTTCAGGAAGTGCAACTGCAGGCCGGTATAGCTCTCTTGCTGAAGGCCACCCTTAGTCTCCGGCTTCCCCTCCATTATTTCCGCCCAATTAATAAGATACTCTGCCCCTGCCCTCCATTACAAGGCTATGGCGACGTCACTCTGCAAAAAAGGAGCGGTCAACGTGTCCGGGCTGAACCAGCAGGTGAAGCTGAGAGCGTAGGGCCAAGGAATAGTCCAGGTTAGCGGCGCTATCGGCCTGTTGGTGGGATTCCCATATGGTGAGGCGTCCCACCTCTTGCGAACCGTCTGCTGCCTTCAAATAATAGCCGGCCAGAAAGCCTGGGCAGGTGCGGTACAGCTCCAGCAGCTGATGGTTGAGCCTCTCCACCTCACCCTCTCTTCCAGGTATAGCCCGCATGAGAGAGAGGCGCACATATACCATGGGTGAGCCCCCCTTCCTTAAAGAGCGAAGTCAGATCTAATTTAGGCCGTAATGGCCCCTAGTTTCAAGAAGCTTACAGACGGAGGCGACCGTGCGATGGCTGACGGCGACGCTGTCTACCATCGCCACTTAGTTCCCGCTCTATTTCCTCTAAGGGGATCGCCCCTATCTCATGGATGTGGCCGCAGATGAGGCAAGAAGCGTAGGCGCTATACCAGTCCCGCTCGAAGACCATGGAGCCTCCGCAGCGGGGGCAGACCTTAGGCGTTGCAACTGCCTCCATGACCGGCCCTCCCGTGAAAGAAAAGGCTCCTATCAGCCTTAGCTGACAAGCCCTTCCAACGCCTCCGAGGTTAGTTGACGGGTTCGGGCCGAAAGGCGTAGCCCTACTTGCCCTGTACGGGCAAGATTCACCCCAAGGTTAAGGTCCCCCGGTCCGCCCCATGAAGCGGATTCGGCGGAGCCCACTACACCCCTAAGGGGGTATTTGTGAACTCAGTAACAGGGTACTATGCTTGTCAACCTTTGTCAACGGCCGTCTCTTGACCTTAAGATCGGCGGGTGCTATTCTCCATGCGACTCGTTGGGTGGGAGAGGTGCGATAGGCGATGCAGGCGTACATTGTACGACGCTTGCTCCTTAACTTAGTTGTACTTTTCCTGGTAGCTACCCTCGTCTTCGTGGCCTTGCGCATCGACCCAGACAATGTGGTGCAACTGGCAGCCCAGGGGACCCAGATCACTGACATAGAGGAGGCCAAGAGGGCCATCAAGCGCACCCTTGGCCTGGACAAGCCTGTATTCCCAGACCAATACTTCACCTATCTGGGCGACTTACTCCGCCTTGACCTAGGCGAGTCTTTCCGCACCCGTACCCCTGTTATGGACGAGATAAAGAACCGCATTGGCCCCTCGCTGGAGCTAGGGATCCTGCAGCTGCTTGTAGCCTTGGTTGTGGCCATACCTGTGGGCATCGTCTCCGCCGTCCGCCAAGATCGGTGGATCGATTATGTCCTGCGCTCGGTGGCCATATTCTTCTTGGGGGTCCCCGTCTTCGTGTTGGCCGTCTTTGTGCTTTTGGGGGCGGCTCGTTACCTGGACTGGAGCCCTCCCCTTACCACCTATCGGGATCCGTTCCCCGTCCCACCTTTCGATACGTCAGCCCCTGAGGACCTATGGGTAAACCTTCAGATCATGGCCATTCCGGCGGTGGTAGGTGGGCTGGGGACGGGGGCGGTGATCATGCGCTTCCTTCGGTCTCAGATGTTGGAGGTGCTGCGTCAAGACTATATTCGCACCGCCTGGGCGAAGGGGCTAAAGGAGCGGGTTATTATCATGCGCCATGCCTTTAAGAATGCCCTCATCCCTGTAGTGACGGTCATCGGCCTAGTTTTGGGGACCTTGGTGAGCGGCAATGTGGTGTTGGAGAGCATCTTCATTATCCCTGGCATTGGCCTTTACGCCGTAGAGGGTGTACGCCAAAACGACTATCCGGTGGTCCAGGCCATGGTGCTGCTTGTGGCCTCCTTCTTAGTCTTCGTCAATTTGGCCGTAGATGTGGTCTATGCGTGGCTGGATCCGCGCATTCGTTACGCATGAGGTGAGGACATGCAGCCTCAAGAAGCGACGATGGGCGCAGAGCTGGCGGTAGCACCGCCGGCCCTGCAGAGGCCGCGGATAGCTAGGGCCTTTGGGGGCCTTTGGCGTTTGGTGCGCAGGAAGCCCCTGGGTGCTCTGGGCATGGCGATAGTCATCGGCATGCTTGTCTTGAGCCTGGGGCCGCCTAAGGCGGAGTTCGGCCTCCCTGATTTGCCTGATCGGCCGCTGGGGTTTGAAATGGGCAAGCCGTGGTTGGCACGTTACCACCCTGACGATTTCTTCTATAACGAGCGGGGCCGCTTGGCTACATTTGAAGGGCCTAGCTGGAAGCACTGGCTTGGTACGGACAATCGTGGCCGAGACATATGGGCGCGCATCGTTTGGGGTACGCGGCGTTCCCTCTTCTTGGGGATCTGGGCGCTGACGTTGGGCACTATTGCTGGCACCTTGGTGGGGCTGGTCTCGGCCTACTTCTCTGGCCTGTTCGATCTCTTATTCCAGCGCATCATGGATGCCATTCAGTCCTTCCCTGCCCTTCTTATCCTTTTGATGGTCCTTTCCCTTACGGAGCCCAGTTTACGGGTGCTAGCTATAGCCCTTGCCTTTGTGGCCATCCCCAGCGTCCAGCGCATCGTGCGCAGCGTAGTACTCTCGGTGCGAGAGGAAGCATATGTCGATGCGGCACGAGTTATGGGGGCATCCCATCGGCGTATCATGTTCCGTCATATACTTCCCAACGTGATAGCGCCGGTCATCGTCATCTTCTCGGTGGGGCTAGGGGCCGTCATCTTGGCTGAAGCGGCGATATCCTTCGTATCGCCGTCTTCGGTGCCATTCACTGCCTCTTGGGGCCTTATGCTCGCCGAGGGGCGCACAGTGATGTTCGATCATCCTGGCATGGTTCTCGCCTCGGGCGGTTTCATTGCACTGGCCGTCCTCGGCTTCAACCTGGCTGGGGATGCCTTGCGTGATATATTGGACCCCAGGCTGAGGTTAATGTAAGGCCAGGAGGCAGTAAGAGAATGTTAAGATAATACAAATTAAGGAGGGCGAGGCGATGAGCGAGAGCAGCTATTGGGAGCGGTTCTGGCAAAGGAGGACAAGTCGCAGGCGCCTGCTGAAAGGGGTGGTGCTAGGCGCAGGCGGGATAGCGGCAGCTGCAGCGGTGGGCTGTGAGGAAGAGGCCGGGGCACCCCCACCACCTCAGCCATCGCCAGGGCCTAGGGGGATACCCCAGATCCCCTCGGGCTTATACTTCACCCCCACGCCGGCGCCCGAAACGTCCCGTGGGGGGATGATACGGTTCTTCGGCTACGATGCCCTCGTGTTTGACACTTTGGACCCCCATCAGACCCAGTTCGGCCCCACCTACAATGGCCACGCCTCAGTCTTCAGCAAGATCCTCATGTACACTAGCCACGATACCCTGGAAAAGGTGCCCGACCTGGCGGAGTCTATGCCGGAGGTGGTAGATAAGGTCACCTACATTATCAAGCTCCGCCGCGGCGTGAAGTTCCATGATACCCCTGAGATCAGACAGCGCTTTCCTGCCGTTGCCGGCAGGGAGCTTACGGCAGAGGACGTCAAGTTCAGCTGGGAGAGGCAGAAGACGAAGGGGGCCATAGTTAACCCCCAGGCGCCTAGGGCAGTCCTGTACTACCGCGCCTCCCAGTACGAGGTGATAGACAAGATAGAAGTAGTGGACCCTTACACCTTGCGGGTAACCCTGAAAGAGCCCAATGTGGCCTTCCTTCACTACCTGGCCGACTCTAACGCCTTCATCGTCGCCAAAGAGCTGGTAGACGCCCAGAAGGAGGAGATGGGGGAGCCAGGCAGGATGGTGGGCACGGGGCCCTTCATGTGGGGCGAGCTCGTCCCCCTCAACAGGATGGTGATGCGGCGCAACCCCAACTGGTTCGGCTGGGGCCAACCTCAACTAGGTAGGCCCTGGCTAGACGGCTGGACCTCCTTCTTCTTCGCCGACTACGCCACCCACGAGTCCCAGTTCCGACAAAAAAGGGTAGACATCCTTGGCTCCACCGAAGATGCCGACCAGGTCGTGCGCCTCAAAGATCAGATCCCCGAACTCAACATAAGCTTAGACCCGCCCACTTCTGGATGGGTGAACTCCCGTCTCAAGGTCTACTGTGCGCCCTTTAATGACTGGCGGGTGCGGCGGGCCCTTCACCTGGCCATCGACCGTCAGCTTATGTTGGAAGGGATGTTTAGAGGACATGGCGTTTTACAACCTCCGGTAGGTAGGGCTATAAGCCGCTGGGCCCTACCTGAGGACGAGCTGGCGCGTATCCCAGGGTACCGCACCGGCCCCGAAAGGGAGCAAGACCTAAGGGAGGCGCGCCAGCTGTATGATGCTGCCGGCCGCCCCCCCATACGCATCGGCGTGGCCGACCTCCCCACCTATATCCCCTCCTATGCCCCTCAGTTCGTCGTCCAGCTGAAGCGGGTATTTGGGGATGATGCCGATATCCGTCAGTCGCCGGAAAGGCCCATGACCTACGTCCAGATCGCCCAGGCCCTGTTGCGGGGATGTGAAGAGCTACCCATGAGCCTTGGCTATGACAACGGCTGGATCGACCTGGATGACTGGGTCTACCCGTACTTCCACAGCCGCGGCCCCAAGAACTCCTTCTGGGAGCAGCCAGCAGGGACTTCCACCTTCGATGCTGAGCTGGACAAGCTGCTAGAGGCTCAGAGGCGGGAGACAGACGAGAACAAGCGGAGGGACCTGGGCTTCCAGATCCAAAGGTACTTATTGGGGATGGACCTTAAGACCCCAGGCAAGGTAGCCAGCCCCGATGAACTGGCCAGGAGACGGGCTGCCCATGCCAGGCTAGACTACA
This sequence comes from Chloroflexota bacterium, assembly GCA_030550295.1. Classification (GTDB taxonomy): domain Bacteria; phylum Chloroflexota; class Dehalococcoidia; order SM23-28-2; family HRBIN24; genus JAVVHA01. The sequence continues at coordinate 9,025 of JAUQPQ010000008.1, read as the reverse complement.
TCGCCCCTCAGGGCATCACCGTGTGGTGGCCTTATCTAAAGAACCGGACGGCCTGGCCTTGGTTCGGCAACGCTCACTGGTTCGCCATAGTCTGGCTGGACAAGAACGACCCTTCCTACCAAGGGCGGCCGGCTTAGGGTATATTGGCTACTGGACGCCCAAGCTCCCGGGACCGGGCGCCAAAGGAGGTGAGAGCCTTTGGCAGCACCCCGTCGGCTCTCCCGTAGGAGTTTCATTGGGGCGCTGGCGGGGGCGGCGGTAGCAGCTATAGCCGGATGTGGGGGAGAAAAGGGCCAGCCTATGGCGCCCCCTCACCGTCCTCAAGGGGAGGGGGTGACGCGAGGCGGCATCTTACGCCTACCAGGGTTCGAGGCGGCGGTACTGGATACCCTGGACCCACACCAGACCCAATTCGGGCCCATATATAGCACTCATTCAGCTGTCTTCAGTAAGGTCTTGCGCTACGATGACGTCCTCCAGGGTGTTATTACCACCGACCTCGCCCAGGCGATGCCGGAAGTGATAGGGGACCCGCCCCTAGAATATGTAGTAAGGCTGCGCTCCGGCGTCCGCTTCCACCGCCCCAGCCAGGTTTTGGGAAAGGCAGCGACTCGTGAGGAGGCGGCGATAGGGGGAAGGGAACTGACCGCTGAGGACGTCAAGTTCTCCTTCCTGCGCCAGATGAGCGAGATAAGCCCCCGGCGGCCCTGGTACTACCGCGCCTACCAGTACAGCGTCATCGAGCGCATCGAAGTAATAGACCGCTACACAGTGAAGTTCGTCCTTAGGGAGCCTACGTCCCCCTTCCTCCACTTTTTGGCCGATACCAACGCCTTCATCGTCCCCATGGAAGTAGTGGATAGCAACGATGAGATGAACCGGCAGGAAGCCATGATAGGGACCGGGCCCTTTATGTGGGGGGGCCTGAAGGTGCTAGAAGAGGCGCGTATGGTGCGCAACCCCGAGTGGTTCGGATGGGATGATCCCCTCCTAGCCAGGCCCTACCTCGACGGCTACGTCTCCATCTTTGCCCCCGATGATGCTCTTATGGAAGCGGCCTTCCGGAGCAAGCAGTTAGACGCAGTAGTCTACTACGCCAACCCTAGGTGGATCCTCCAACTGCGCCAAGACTATCCGGAGGTACAGGCCATAGATGCCGGTTTTTCGGCTTGGGTGAATATACGGCTGAGGGTCGACCTTCCGCCTTATAACGATCTGCGCCTGCGCAAGGCCATCCACCTGGCCATAGATCGCCAGCAGGTGATCGATGCCTTGTGGCAGGGGTGGGGTAGGCCCCATGGCCCCGTAAACCCTATCCTCCATTGGGCACTGCCCGATGAAGAGCTCTTGTCTCGCCCTGGCTTCCGTGGAGGAGGGGCGCGTCAAGCAGACGTACGGGAGGCCCGTAGCCTGTACAAGGCTGCCGGGAGTCCACCCCTGGACATCGCCTTCTCCAATTTGCCCCCTTATATAGGGGAGTATGCCACTCAGTTCCGCAGGGTGCTTGAGCAGGTACTTGAGGCGCAGGTCTCAGTGAGGGTTCTGCCTCAGCACGAGATAGCTGAGGGCCACCTAAAAGGCACGCTACCCTTCACCTTCGCCTACGACAACGGCTGGATAGACTTAGACGACTGGCTTTATCCCTTCTTCCATAGTCGAGGTACCAAGAACTCCTTCCGCCTCTCTGACCTTTATCTGGATCGCTTACTGGAAGCCCAACGGCGGGAGTTCGATAGGCAGAGGCGCAGGGAGATAGGTTGGGAGATCCAACGCTACCTTCTAGATAGCGTATTGGCACGTATAGATATCGCTACTCCCATTCAGCTATGGGCAGCGTGGCCCTATTACCGCAACTTTAGACCATATGTCTTCTTCGGCACCTCCTATCAGCTGGCCGATGCTTGGCTAGACAGAGCGCACCCTTCCATTAACGGTCGCCCATCTGGCTGATAGTAACAGTGGGAGGGTGGTACCTCCTTGTGCTGTGGGAGGAAGGGGTATAATGGGCCTTAAGGTGCAGGCCCATCCGCCCAAATCGCCCCTCTATACTCGTGCTGGTGACGATGGCAAGACCTCCCTTTTCGGTGGGCAGAGGGTCAATAAAGACCATCCCCGGGTGAAGGCCTATGGCTCCCTGGACGAGCTTAGCTCAGCCCTCGGTTTAGCTGCTGCCTTCGTGCGCCAGAGAAGGGTGATAGGGGTGCTTAGGTCAATCCAGGAAGACCTGTTTCATCTTGGGGCTGAGCTGGCCTCGCCCGAGGCCCCGCCATGTCTCCTGCCAGAGGACCGAATAGAAGCCTTGGAGCGCCTCATTGATAGGTATGATGCCAAGACTCCTCCCCTGAAGCGCTTCATTTTGCCCGGAGGGGGGCCAGCGGGTGCGGCCCTTCACTTGGCGCGCACCATCTGTCGCCGTGCTGAGCGTCAAGTGGTCGCCTTGGCCCGCCAAGAGACGGTGCGTCCTGAGGTGATGATCTACCTTAACAGGCTTTCTGACCTCCTGTTTGCCTTAGCCCGCTACGTAAATTGGGCAGAAGGGCGTCCAGAGACGACATGGCCTCCAGGAGAACGGCCTCCAAGGCGATGAGGCGAGGGGTAAGGGGCCAGTGATCCCAATAGGTGACACTCCTAAGTCCCGCCGTCTGCCGTGGGTGAATCTGACCCTTATCTTGGCCAACATAATCGTCTTCGTATATGAGCTGTCCCTTACTCCTTGGGAGTTGCAACGTCTCTTCCTCGATTGGGGTGCTGTACCTGTGCGCCTCATCGATTGGCTCTCATCGCCCTCGGGCTGGGAGGCGCCGGCCACAATTTTCACCAGCATGTTTATTCATGGGGGCTGGATGCACCTTATCAGCAATATGGTCTTTCTGTGGGTGTTTGGCGACAACGTGGAAGACGCCCTGGGCCACCTCTTTTACCTCTTCTTCTATTTTGTGGCTGGCGTGGGAGCAGCCGCTTTACAGGTAGCTGTGAGCCAAAACAGCATGGTGCCTATGGTGGGAGCAAGTGGCGCCATCGCTGGCGTGCTGGCCGCTTATCTTGTCCTTTATCCCACGGCGACGGTAGCTGTCCTTATGCCCTACCTTTGGTTCTTTGGGGCTTTCCCCGTCCCTGCCCCTGTGCTCATAGGGTTTTGGTTCCTTTTGCAGCTTTTTAGCGGACTTGCATCCCTTGGGGCGCAAGCCATCGGCATCGATAGCGGGGTGGCCTATTGGGCGCATGTAGGGGGCTTTATTACAGGGCTACTTATCGTTTTGGCGATAAGGCCCCGCTACACGCGCCGCAGCTTATAGCTTGGGCGCCTTTGCATATTGAGGGGATGGATATTGACATTAAGGTCCTGGGTTGTTATATGCTATATTTGATTTTTTTCTAAAGCGCTCAACGGAGCGACTAGATGAACGAGATGCTGCTGGAAGTCCAAAACGTTTATCTATCGTTCGGTGGTGTGCAGGCCCTGCGGGGGGTTAGCCTGGAAGCGCGGAAATCTGAGATTTTGGCCATCATTGGGCCCAACGGAGCAGGTAAGACCTCGCTTATAAACGCCGTCTGTGGGCATTATCACCCCCAACGGGGGCGCATCTTGTTTAAGGGTATAGACATCACCCGTCTGCCGCCTCACCGTATTGCTGCGCTGGGGGTTGCTCGCACCTTCCAGAACGTGGCCCTGTTCCGGGACATGACCGTTCTGGACAACATCATGCTAGGTAGGCATGTAAAGATGAAGTCTAATCCCCTGGCCTGTGCCCTTTATTGGGGCCTGGCCCAGAGGGAGGAGATAAGGCACCGAGAAGTGGTGGAGCGCATTATCGACTTCCTGGAGATAGAGCACATACGGAAGGTTCCTGCCGGCGCCCTGCCTTATGGTCTGCAGAAACGGGTAGAGTTGGGAAGGGCCTTAGCCCTAGAGCCGGAGCTGCTGCTCCTGGATGAGCCCATGGCTGGCATGAACCTTGACGAGAAGGAAGACATGGCCCGCTTCATCTTGGACGTACAGGAAGAGCTGGGCATTGGCATCATCCTCATCGAGCACGACATGGGTGTGGTGATGGACATATCAGACCGTGTCATCGTCTTGGATCTGGGGGAGAAGATCTGCGAGGGGCGCCCTGAGGAGGTAGTCAGCGATCCTCGGGCGATCAAGGCCTACCTTGGAGAGGCGATAGCGCCCAAAGGGGGGTAGGAAGGTATGGACACCATTCCCAAGCTTCTTGCCCGCAACGCGCGCGATTTGGCCCGTCGCCCTGCCATGCGCGAAAAGGAGTTCGGCATCTGGCAGACCTACACCTGGGCCGATGTCTATGAGAACGTGAAGGCCCTTGCCCTGGGGCTATCTGTACTTGGTTTCCAGGAAAATGACAAGCTGGCCATTATCGGTGACAACAGGCCCCAGCTGTACTGGGCCTTTGTGGCTGCCCAGTCCCTTAGGGGCGTGCCAGTACCCATCTATCAGGACGCCATTGCCCAGGAAGTCCAGTACATCATCCACCATTCTGAGGCGAAGGTGGTAATAGCCGAAGACCAGGAGCAGGTAGACAAGATCCTCTCCCTAAGGGAATCCCTGCCCTACGTGGAGAGGGTCATTTACGACGACCCCAAGGGGATGCGCCATTACACCGATCCGTGGCTCATGAGCTTTACCAAGGTCCAGGAGCTGGGCAGGGAGTTGGACCGCAAAAACCCCAACCTCTTCCAGCAGCTCATTGAAAAGACGCAACCCCATGACCTTGCCCTCATATCTTATACGTCCGGTACCACTGGATTCCCCAAGGGAACCATGCTAAGCCACCGCAATCTCCTTTCGGCGTGCCAGGCCTTCTTGCAGGTGGAACGCTATTCGCCTAACAACGAGCTGATGGCCTACCTGCCCATGGCCTGGATAGGTGATACTTACTGGTCCCTGGCCATGCATTACCTCGTCGGGTTCTGCATCAACATTCCAGAGGAACCGGAGACCGTTCAACGAGACCTGCGGGAGATCGGCCCTCACTACATAGTGGCCCCTCCGCGCATCTGGGAGAACCTTTTGGCCGGCATTCAAGTACGCATAGAGGACGCCGATCTGGTTAAGAAGGGCATTTATCACTTGTTTATGAGGGTAGCGGAGAAGGTAGAAGCCCGCCGCAGCCAAAAGAAGGGTGTGCCCATATGGATGAGGCTCCTCTACCAACTGGGCGACTTCTTAGTCTATGGGCCCATCCGGGACCACATCGGCCTTAGGCGCATTCGCTCCGCCTACACGGGAGGGGCGGCCATAGGCCCAGAGGTGCTCAGCTACTTCCGCAGCCTTGGAATAAACCTGAAGCAGGTATATGGGGCCACCGAGGCTTCGGCCTTGGTCACCGTGCAGCGCGACGGTGAGGCGAGCCCTGATACCGTGGGCAGGCCCTTGCCAGGTATTGAGGTGCGCATCTCCGATGAGGGAGAGGTGCTTGTAAAGAGCCCGGGAGTATTTCAAGGGTACTTTAAGAACCCAGAGGCCACCGCTGAGGCACGGGCCAATGAGTGGCTGCGCACGGGTGACGCAGGCTTCTTTACGCCCGATGGGCAGCTGGTCATTGTGGACCGGCTGAAGGACGTAACGAGGCTGGCCGACGGCACCACCTTTGCCCCCCAGTGGATAGAGAACAAGCTCAAGTTCAGCCCGTACATTAAGGAGGCCGTGGCCGTTGGCGCCGACCGTCCCTACGTAGCAGCGCTTATAAACATCGATGGCCAAGTGGTAGGCAAATGGGCAGAGAAGCACGGGATCGCCTACACCAGCTATATGGATCTCTCCCAAAAGCCGGAAGTGGGTCAGCTCATCTATAGAGAGGTGGAGCGAGTCAACGGGCAGCTGCCGTCAGAGACGCGCATCCGCCGCTTCCTCATCTTACATAAAGAACTGGACCCCGACGATGAGGAGATCACCCGTACGCGCAAGGTTCGCAGACGCTTCATCGCCCAGAAATACGCCAACCTGATAGAGGCGCTCTATAGCGATACAAGGCAAGTGGAGGTCACAGCCACCATCACTTACGAAGATGGGCGGAGGGCGGAGATCCGGGGGCTCCTTTCCATCTTCGATGTGAGGGAAGAGGTGGCAGCAGCCGAGAAGGGAGGGAGAGGATAGGCCATGGACTTCTTTCTGACCCTTCTTGTAAAGGGGCTCACCCTTGGTTGTATCTATGCCCTAGTGGCGTTAGGCTTCGTCCTCATCTACAAGGCCACAAGCGTCATCAACTTCGCTGTGGGGGAGATGATGATGCTTGCGGCCACTATAGCTGCGGTTATGGTCATCTCCTATGGCCTGCCTTTGGGTGGCTCCATCGCCGTCACCCTGGTTATTATGGCCCTTTTCGGCATCCTGCTCGAGCGTGTGGTCTTGCGCCCCATGATAGGCAGGCCGGTCATAGGGATGATCATGGCCACCTTGGGGCTGGGCATCTTCTTGCGGGGGGTAGTCAACATCACCTGGGGTGTGGAGACCAAGGCCATAGACCTTCTTCTTCCCAGGCAACCCCTCTCGGTGGGAAGCGTTTCTGTGGCCCCCTTGGACCTGGCTGGCGTAGGGATAACTTTGTTCCTGGTAGCTTTGTTCAGCTACTTCTTCCAGAGGATGCGCCAGGGGATCGCCGTAAGGGCGGTCTCTGACGATCAGCAGGCGGCGATGGCGATGGGGATCCGTTTGCCTACCGTCTTTGCCCTCATGTGGATGATAGCCGGGCTAACCTCGGTGGCTGGGGGTCTGGTGTGGGGTGCCAAGATAGGCGTAGACCAGTACCTTTCCCTTCTGGGCCTGAAGGTATTCCCCGTAGTTATCCTTGGAGGACTCGACTCTATAGCCGGGGCCATCATTGGGGGCCTGGTGGTAGGCGCTACGGAGAACCTGACCGCAGGGTATTTTGACCCTCATGTAGGTGGCGGCCTTAAAGACTTCGTCCCCTTTGTGCTCATGATGGCTGTTCTGGTGGTGAGGCCTTATGGCCTCTTCGGCCGGGAGATCATAGAGCGGGTGTAGGGCGATGATCAACCGCGAGTGCGGCATCTTCAAGACCACTTATCAGGCCGATATGGCCCTATACACTGTCCCCTTAGCCAGGATCACCGTAGCGGGATTCTTGGCCTTCTTTGCCCTCATATTGCCCTTCATATTAGACGTGAAGCATTTGGTTTGGGCGAACTTGGTTGGGATAAACCTAGTGGCTGCCTTGGGGCTCAATTTGCTGGTGGGGTTTGCTGGCCAGATATCGGTAGGGCATGCTGCCTTCATGGCAGTAGGCGGTTACACCGCCGCCATCATGACCAGCCGGGCCGACATGCCTTTCTGGGTGGGGCTGGTAGGTGGTGGCGTATTCGCCGCTTTCTATGGCCTGCTGGTAGGGCTTCCCTCGGTCAGGGTGAAGGGGTTCTATTTGGCCATAGCTACTCTGGCTGCCCAGTTCATCACCGAGTGGACGGTGAACCATGTACGGTGGATCGGAGGGAAAGGGTTCCAGGCAAGCATAATAGTGCCCCCTGCCAAGTTGGGTGGTCTAGTTCTGGACACCGAGCGGGAAAAGTACTTCCTGATTCTGGCCATCGCCATCGTGGCTACGGTGGCCCTGCTAAATATCGCCCGCACTCGCTTGGGCCGGGCCTTTGTGGCCATAAGGGACAGGGATATCGCTGCCGAGATCATGGGGGTGGACATAGTCCGTTACAAGCTTTTGGCCTTCATGATCAGCTCCTTCTATGCGGGGGTGGCAGGTGCCCTGTGGGTGTACTACCTGGGAAACGCTAACATTGAATCTTTCCGGATTGTAGAGTCCATAAACTTCTTGGCCATGGTCATCATTGGGGGGTTAGGTAGCGTTTTGGGGACCATCTTTGGTGCTGCCTTCGTGACCATTTTGCCTTTGGCCCTTGAGGACATACTACAGAACTTCAAGGGGGTGATACCGGTATCGGACATACACTCGTTTGTGGCGCACCTGAGGTTCGCCGTTTTTGGTGGCCTAATCATGCTCTTCCTGATGGTGGAGCCTGAGGGGCTGAATCGGCTTTGGCGTAACATAAAGGACTACTTTAGAGTCTGGCCATTCCCATATTGAAGGAGGTGTCAGATTATGAGGTTTTGGAAACTCATAGCGGCCTTGGCGCTGGTGGCAGCAGGGCTAGCGCTGGCCGCTTGTGAGGAAGAGGCTGCACCGGCGCCTACCCCCGGCCAGACGCCGGGAGCGGTGCAGCCTACTAAGGAGCCGGTCAAGGTAGGGTTCATATTTGACGCCACAGGGCCAACGCAGCTTATCGGTGTCGCCTATAAGGCGGGCTTTGAGGACGCCATCAATCTCATCAACAAGAAGGGTGGCGTAGATGGGCACCCCATTGAAGCCCTCTTTTGCGAGCACAGCTACGAGGTGCCCAAGGGTGTGGAGTGCTATGAGCGCCTCAAGGCAGCAGGGGCAGTGATCATAAACACTTATGGTACCCCCATCACTCAGGCGGTCCTGGACCGCTGCCACAACGACAAGATAGTGTGTAACTTCCCTGGCTATGGTGTGGCAGCGACGGCCAACGGGGAGAAGTTCCCATACGGCTTCCCCACCGCTGCCAGCTACTGGTCCCAAGGAGGGGCGGCGATGAAGTTCGTCCTGGACCAGTGGCAGAAAGAAGGGAAGACTGGCAAGCCCAAGATTGCCTACCTGTACTATGACAACCCCGCTGGCCGGGAGCCCATCGATGTCCTTAACGCCATCGCCCAGCGGGAGGGGGTCACTCTTCAGACGTTTGCCGTGCCAGCCCCTGGGGTGGAGATGAGCGCCCAGGTGACGGACATCGTGCAGCGGTTCAAGGCGGACTGGGTGATAACTCACCTCTTCGGGCGCAGCCCCTCCGTCTCCATAAAGGCCTTCCGCGAGGCCGGCTTCCCACTAGACAGGGTCATCTCGCTGGTGTGGGGCTCCGCTGATACCGATGTGGAGGCAGCTGGTGGTTGGGCGATAGCTGAGGGCTACTACGGCATCCAATTCACAAGCATCGGCTCCGACTTGCCTGTCCTCAA
>JAUQPQ010000082.1 GCA_030550295.1 Chloroflexota bacterium | reverse complement strand
CCGAAGAAAGCTGGGCCCGTAGCCACCTCTTGGCCTCTATAGACCCCTCTGGCCTCTTCTACCTTCTTAAGAGGGCCTGAGGGCAGGACGAAGGCCCAGCACCCCCTCTAGCACCAGATGTCTCCCTCTCCTTGCTACCCAGTGGCGGCTAGTTACGACCGGGACATGCGGTTGCCGATGGTGAAGATAAAGAGGGCGAAAAGACCTATGCCCAAGGCCGGACTCCAGGGCCGTAAGCATGCGGGCACCCCACCCTATGGGCTCCAGGGTGTTGAAGCCGATGGTGGTAAAGGCGGCGACGCTGTGGGTAATGGCCGTCACCCACCTGTGAATGTCTAAGGCCGAGGCCGCCTCCGCGCCGGTGGAGGCGATGTTGCCTGCTAGGGCGTAGATGACGGCGAAGACTAAGATGGTAACCCATCCCCACCCCACTGGGCGCCACGGCCTCTCCCCATAGCCTGTGACTAGCTCGTAGATGTAGTTCCTTAGCCACCGGGGCCGGTCAACCTCTTCCTCTCTCGCGGCCTTTCCCCAGGGCCACGTCTCCTCTAAATCTTGTATGGCTGCTTCAAATTCGTCCTCCGGCTGCTTTGGCCATAGGCCCAAGAGGAGCCTCAGGTTGAGCCATACTCCGTAAACCCGGAGCAAGGGCCTGCACAAGAACTGGGGGAGAAGTGATCGATGATGGAAAAGTAGGACATCCTCTCCATCTGCTGTTCCCTGTAGTATGCCCAGGAGACGTCGTCGTAGCGGCCTATGGAGTTGAAGTCGTTCTTGAGGGCAAGGTAGGCTTCGCTGGCCCTTCGGAAGGTGAGCTCTTTCTCGATGGCCGCCTTTATGGCCTCTTCGCCTTTGCTTGGGCTACTGGCGGTGAGGCATTTCTTGAGGCCTAGCTCGTCGCCGATGACCTCCCGCAGGGAGTCGCGCCGCATCCGGTTGCGGTCAAGGACGGCGCCATACCAGTACGCCCCCTCGAGACTTCCCACACCAAAGAAATCGGTGGCCACGTATTCGCCTACCCTCTGGAAGTGGGCCTCCCTGAAGATCGGCCCGGGCCCAACTGTCTGTCCGTTGGGCAGTTGGGCCTCCCAGTGGCCATAGGACACCTTCTTTAGAAGAATGTGTTGGGGATCCATCTCGTCCGTATTCGGTTGGGATAATAATAGCTTAAGTGTCTACCCCCTTGCGTGTCAAGCCGGAGCGATTGGGGGTAGGTCTGGGTGTGCCTAGCCTTCGGTCGGCTTGGCTTTCTTGTCCCTGATGCGCTGGAGGGCCTTGGCCATGCCCTGGCGTCGGGTGCCGGCGGCGTAGGAGAGGACGGCGCTGTTGCTCTCGAGCAAGAGGGCCCCCTCAAAGCCTGCGTCCAGGGCGTTGAAAAGGGCCCTACGGGTAAGGAAGAGCTCAAACCCGTAGTTCTGGCATATGCGCAGCGCCAGGGAGCGTACCGTCTCCTCCAGCTCCTCCTGGGGGGTAACCCGGTTCACCAGCCCTATACGCAGCGCCTCCTGGGCGTCGATGGTCTGGGCGGTGTAGAGGAGCTCAAGGGCTTTGCCCAGGCCTACGTTCCGCACCAGGTTATAGAGGCCAGAGAGGGTGACTGTGGCCCCTACGCTCACCTCGGGGAAGCCGAAGATGGTGCCCTCGGCTGCTATACGGATGTCTGCCAAGAGGGCTAGCTCTAAACCGCTACCCAAGGCGTAGCCGTGGACCTGGGCGATGATGGGCTTGTCCATATCGCGGAAGGTGCGGGCGATCGTCTCCTGGGGGGCGAGGCGGCGGGCCCAGTAATCGGGCAGGGGGCGCGCCTTCTTCTCTTGGGCCCCCTCCTTGATATCGGCGCCGGCGCAGAAGGCGCGGCCTACCCCACGCACCACTATCACCTGGGCCTTCTTGTCCTTGTGGGCCCTCGTAGCTGCCCAGACCATGTCCTTCAGCCACTGCTCGTTTACGGCATTGAGGGCGTGGGGGCGGTTGAGGGTTATATACCCTATCGGCCCCTCGCGGTGGTATAGGACGACTCTAGCCATCGGCCTCTTCAAGACGTTGGTCTAACGAAGGGGCTCGGGGACGGTTAAGTCGCTATTCTTCAACAGCTCTTGCCAGACCGATTCAGGCACCACCACCTGTCTGTTCACCAGGAGCCTCTCCAACCACTCCTGGGCTGGAGCGTTAGAAGGGACTCCCCGTAGCTGGCTCACCCGACCGATCAGCTCTACTACTTCGCCATCAGGCAGGACCAGCTCCATAACGATGGTGCTGATGGTGAAGTCCCTGGGGACAAGGTGCTGGATGCTGAGGCGAAGGGTGGTGGCGATGGCGTCATTTACACGCTCACGGGCATCTTGCTGGGCCTGTAGCTGCAAAGTGCCCGAAGGCGTGCCGAAAAAAGTCTCGCGGTCTACGGTGATGAACATCACGTACTGGGCACGCGTCCCCTTCTCGTCGGTGACGATCTCGGCGCTGGGGACGGCCACCACGTCCTTGAACTCCTCCCCTATGATGCTGGCGATGGACCGGATGCGCTCATCGTTGTCGTCGCCGCGGATGGTGAAGTCTGGGCGCTGGTAACTCACCTTGATGGCACAGGCAAGGGAGGCAAGCCCTATTCCTAGAGCGAGGAGGCAGGCTGGGGCTATCTTAAACCAACTTCCCCTCATGTGATCATCTCCCCTTGCATGTGGGCGTTGCGGTAGAAGGGGTTTTGGGGGGCGATCTCGTCCTCGGGCCAGATAGCCTTGTCTTCCTCCTCTAAGGGCCGCGGTTGCAAGGTGTCCCACAGGTGCTCTAGGTCGCGGCCCACCAGCTCATCTTTCTCCAGGAGCTGGCTCACCACCGGTGCCACCAAGTCCCGGTTCTTATACAGGAGGCGATAGACGTCCACAAAGGCCTGGCCTAAAAGGACACATACCTCTTCCCGTTTCCTAGGGGAGGCCAGCGTGGAGGCGATAAAGTCGTTGCCATCGCCTGTGAGGTAGGGGTGACCGTGAGCCACCGATAAAATGGACTCCCCTATTCGGGAGTAACGTCGCCGCTCATCAGGGCGGCAGCGGCGCGCCACCATGCCGAAGAGCCCGGCCATGGCGCAGGCGATGCGGGTGGCGTTCTCCAAGTCCTTGGAGACCCCCGGCTCGTTCTCGCCGAAGAAGAGGCGCTCGGCCACGATGGAGCCTACGCTCACTCGCAACAGCCCCTCTAGGACGTGCTGGGGCTGGGGGTCGTGCTCCTCTATGGGGACGTGGGCTACCATCCCCAAGGCCTCCCCCCTGGGCATGATGGAGAGGACGATGGGCCTATACCACTCGCCACAGAAGTATCGAAGGGGCAGCAGATGCCCTGCAAATTCGTGATGGGCGGTTCGCTCACGGTTGCGTTCGGTGGTGCGGGTCGGTTTGGCTGCCCCGTGGCGCACCGCCGTGAGGGACTCCATAAGGGCATCCCACGTCACCCATGGCCTGTCCCAATCGTCTTGTTCCAGCTCATGCCGGTACCGCTCCCAGAACTTCTGGGAGAAGGGGTCTAGGGGGTGTCCCGCCTCTACGGCGGCCTTGATCTCTTTAAGCCTCTGTATATGGTCGTGACGGTAATTCACGGCGTCGCGAATCACTTGTTCTATCTCCGCTGGGCTTAGGCCTACCGTCACCCGCGCAAACTCCTCCCGCTTCTCGGGGATGTCTAGGCTCGGATGATGGAAGACCTTGGAAAAGTACAGGTCGGCTATCTCCGCCCTATCCTTCTCCCCTGGGGGCGTAAAGACCACCGTCTTGCCGAAGCGGCCTGGCCGCCGCATGGCGGGGTCGATGAGGTGGGGCCGGTTGGTGGCAGCAAGGAAGTAGATGTTGTAGCTGGGCGGACGGGCTGGGGGCAGCCGCAAATAAATGGTTGATCTCCCTAACCGTATGTAAGGAGGGAGCAACAACACGTCCAAAAGCTCGTTAACCTTGCTACGTATGAAGCGGGAGAGGAGGGGAGGGGAGTCCATGCCGTCCAGCCACACTAGGAAGGGGAAGATGGCCATGGAAAACCCCCCGCCGCCAAAGAAAGGTAAGGGTATCATCTGGGGTGTCGCCTGAGGGCGAGGCGGATATTTGACCTCCCAAAACACTTCCCGGGCCGCCGCATGGTCGAACATGAGGCCGCAGGGCGATATGCAGCCGTCCCGGTCATAATCGAAGACTTTCCAGATGCTGTCTATGCGCGTTGCACCCCCTGGGCTGGGCAGGGCCTGCATCCCACCGCGGCGCTGTAGAAGCATCTCAGCCTCATCAATGAACACCACGGCCCGCCCAAACTCTTTGGCCAAGGCCTCGGCCCGCAGGCGCAGGTAGAGCATTACCAGCACATCGATGGCCAAGAAGGTGGATAGGAAGGCGGAGCCGTTGGTGATGATGAGGGGGGCATTCATGGTGCTAGCGATAGCCTTGGCCAGGAGGGTCTTCCCTGTCCCGGGTGGGCCCACCATCAGGATTCCCCTCTCGGGCCGGCCGCCTAACTCCACCAGCTTCTGCCCCTCGGCCGAGGCGAAGACACGCAGGGCCGTAAGCACCTGCCTTTTAGCCTCCTCTTGACCCCTCACGTCATCTAGGGAGACGCCCCAGGTAGCCTCCCCAGGGCGGATCGCCTTGATCTGCATGAGGTTAAAGAAGGCTAACGGCCCAAACAGGATGAGAAAATTGATCACCAACAATAGGGGAAAGGTGAGAAGATAAGGAAGGAGGAAAAGGACGAACTCGGGCCCAAGACCAATGGCCATCATCGCCACCGCCATCCCAGCCAGGAGGAGGACGATTAAAAGCACCCGCGGCAAGATAAGGGCGGCCAAGATCGCCATGGCCACCAGGGCCGGGAAGGGCACCAAGAACACCTCCTGGGGGTAGAGCCCAAAGAAGTGACGCCCCATGGCGGCTATAGCCACTAAAGCTAAAGCCGTTATTAGGGCGTTCTGGTAGAACACACGCCGATTCTTCCAAGTCTGGGCCCAGGCAGCCCCCCGGCGTATCTCGTCGAAGTTCCGTTGGAAGAGGGCCTCTCGTTCTTCTCGGGCCAAAACGGGTTGCTCAAACAGGCTTCCCAGATCAGCATGCTGGTAGACTAGGGAGAGGCTGAAAAGGAAGGCGCCAGAGAGCACGAAGGAGATGAGGCCATAGAGCACCGCTCCGAAGAGGGGGGCGTCAAAGGCGTAATAGGTTATGGCCCACGCACCTATGCCAACTGAAAGGACAAAGGGCACCACTAGCCAGCGCACCAGGGCAAACGGCCCCTCTCTGCCCCTCCTCTCCCACAGTGGCCTATAGGACATGCCACGCTCCCCCGGTGGTCAAACCTGGTAGACGATTAGATGATACATCAATACCGGTGGGGGGAGCTAGGGCATCTCACTCATGAAGGGGTCCTTTCTCCCTGTGCCGCTGCTACGGCCTTAAACGCTGCCTCCCCCAGGTCGCCGGCGCGGATGATGGGCAGGCCTGACTGAGAGAGGATCCTTTCCCCTTCGGCCAGGTTGGTGCCGGCCAAACGTACCACCACGGGAACCCTGACCTCCAGCTCTTTAAAGGCCCTTACTATCCCTTCGGCGATGACATCTACCCTTGCCATTCCGCCAAAGATGTTGATGAGGATGGCCTTCACCCGTTCGTCGGAGGTGAGGATGCGGAAGGAGTTAACCACCCTTTCAACATTGTTCACGGTGCCTATGTCCAGGAAGTTGGCCGGCTCCCCCCCGGCCATCTTGATGGCGTCCATAGTGGCCATAGCCAGACCGGCCCCGTTGACCACGCACCCGATGTTGCCGCTAAGGCGCACATAGTTGCTTATTCCCAAGGACTGGGCCTCCACCTCCAAGGGGTCTTCCTCGGCCGGATCTCGCAGGGCGGCGACATCGGGGTGACGGAACAGGGCGTTGTCATCGAAGTTCACCTTGGCATCGGCTGCTAGAAGCCGGCCATCGGTGGTGATCACCCAGGGGTTCACCTCTACTAAAGAGCAGTCCTTCTCTACGAACAAACGGTAGAGCCCAGCCATGGCCTGAACTGCCTCTTTGACCGTCTCCCCCCTTAGGCCCAGCTTCGAGGCCAGATACCGGCCCATGAAGGGCTGGAACCCTATGGCTGGGTCAACGACCAGGCGATGGATACGCTCGGGAGATGTGGCTGCTACCTCTTCTATATCTATCCCGCCGGCATCAGAGACCATGATGAGGGGCATCGCCTGGGCGTTGTCTAAGATCACGGCCACGTAGAGCTCTTGCTGAACCTGAAGGGCCTCCTCCACCAGCAGCCGACGCACTAGCTTACCCTCTGGCCCCGTCTGGTGGGTTACTAGACGACGTCCCAATATCTGACCTGCCGCCTCCCTTGCCTCTTCTGGGGTAGATGCCAAACGTATCCCTCCCGCCTTGCCCCGGCCCCCCGCGTGGATCTGGGCCTTCACCACCACTGGCCTCCCCAACTGGCGCGCGATGGCCTCTACTTCCTCTGGCGACTCAGCCACCTGGCCCCTAGGCACAGGGACACCGTATTTCTGGAGGAGCTCTTTGGCCTGGAACTCGTGGACCTTCACCCTTTACCTCCTAGGCAACCTTGATGGGGCACCATTAACATATCACAGCTCGCCCTTTCGAAGAACTGGAAACAGCATGAACA
>JAUQPQ010000007.1 GCA_030550295.1 Chloroflexota bacterium | reverse complement strand
CCTTGGCCCAGGCGAAGGGGTTGGCCCAAGGGGCGGATCTGTTTGTCACTCTGGAGCCGTGCTCTCACTATGGGCGTACTCCTCCCTGTACCGAGGCCATCATTAAGGCAGGGATCAGACGTGTCCACGTGTCCATGGTCGACCCCGATCCCCAGGTAAACGGCCTGGGGATAAAGGCCCTACACGAGGCTGGCCTAGAGGTAGTGGTGGGCGAGGGAGAAGAAGAGGCGAGACGCCTGTTAGAGCCTTATATAAAACATAGGCGCACTGGACTGCCCTTCGTCATCGCTAAATTTGCTTGCAGTCTAGATGGGCGTATCGCTGCTGCCAGCGGTGACTCCCGCTGGGTCAGCGGCCCCTCTGCCCGGGAGTGGGCCCATCGCCTGCGCACCAAAGTAGATGCCATAATGGTGGGGTCGCAAACGGTGCTGGTGGACGATCCCCTCCTTACTGCCCGACCATGGGGCAGGCATGCCTCAAGGCAACCCCTGAGGGTGGTGGTAGATAGCCAGGGGCGCAGTCCTTCTACAGCTAAGGTCTTCTCTCCTGGGGTCCCCACCCTTGTGGCTACCACTGACGCCTCCCCTTCCAGGTGGCGCACAGCTCTTGCGTCTCAGGGGGTGGAGGTGCAGGTGCTTCCCCAAGAGGGGGGAAAGGTGGACCTAAGGTCTCTTCTGGAACTGTTAGGACGGCGGGGCGTGCTCACCCTTTTGGTGGAGGGGGGTGGAGTGCTCCTGGGAGCCTTCTTCGATCGGCGGCTGGTGGACAAGGTGTACGCCATCATTGCTCCTATGATCATTGGGGCGAAGGGAGCCCCCACCCCAGTGGCAGGCCGTGGAGCTATGCGAATGGCCGATGCTATCCCCTTGGTGAAAGTAGTGGTGAGACGTTTAGGTCAGGACCTTCTCGTTTCAGGCTACCCTGCCTGGAGTTGAAGTGGGCCAAAAGATAGCAGTAGTGGTATTGGCAGCCGGTGCCTCCCGCCGTCTGGGCCAGCCTAAACAACGGTTGCCTTACAGAGGCGTTACCCTTCTACGACATGTGGTGGCTCAGGCCCTAGAGGCAGGGATAGGGCCTGTAGTAGTAGTCTTAGGTGCCTGGGCAAAAGAGGTGGCCCACGATTTAGAAGGCCTTCCTGTGCACATAGCCATCAACCCCCAATGGCCAGAGGGGATGGCCTCCTCCCTACGGTGTGGGGTGAGAAAGGTGCAGAAAGGATTCCCTGAGGCATCGGCCCTTATGGTGGTACTTGGGGACCAGCCCCTAGTTTCCTCGCCCCTGCTGAGGCGCCTGGCAGAGGCCTACCTTGAATCTTCAGCCCTTGTAGGGGCCTGCCAATACGGAGGAACGCTGGGGCCTCCTGCCATCTTCGACCGGCGCCTCTGGCCGGAGCTGCTGGCCCTTAAGGGCGATGTAGGGGCGAAAAGCGTAATTAAAGCCCACCCCTATGAGATTGTCATCATCCCGTTCCCAGAGGGAGGGGTAGACATAGATAGCCCAGGGGACTGGGCATCCTTCCTGGGTAGGCTGGCCCATGGGCAGGGCCCAGGATAGGTTGACACGGGATAAAGGCGAGGGGTAAGGTGGGTAAAGCCCAAATGTAGCCGATGGTGAGCGTTCGCGTAGGTCCACGCCGCCGAACTCGGTCCATCCTGATCAAGGCACAGGATGGCGTCCCCCCAACTAGGGAAGAGGCCTACCACCTGATGGAGGTAGAAGGCCCCGACTTTTGGGCCCTTATAGACGCCGCCTCGTCCATCCGCGACCGCTATAAGGGGCGGGTAGTTACCTACTCCCGTAAGGTTTTCATTCCCCTTACCAACCTGTGCCGCGACAGCTGTGGGTACTGCACTTTCGTGAGGCGGCCAGGGCAGCTGGGTGCCCACACCATGGGGGAGGACGAAGTGCTAGCAGTGGCCAAGGCGGGAAGGCTGTTAGGGTGCAAGGAGGCCCTCTTCTCCCTTGGAGACAAACCAGAGCTGAAATACCTGAGCTATAGACGGTGGCTCCAGGACAAAGGGTTCGGATCTACCCTTGCCTATTTAAGGCACATGTGCGCACTGGTATTTGAGCGGACCGGCCTTTTGCCTCATGCCAACCCAGGGGTGATGACAGAAGAAGATATAGCAGCCCTCCGCCCCTACAACGCCTCAATGGGGCTTATGCTGGAGAACATATCTTACCGCCTCCTTAGGCCTGGGATGCCCCACCACCGTTGCCCCGACAAGGTGCCCCGCCTGCGCCTTGCCACCATAGAGGCGGCCGGAAGACAGCAAGTGGCCTTCACCACTGGCATCCTCATAGGCATTGGGGAGACAGCCCAGGAGCGGGTGGACTCCTTGCTTGCCATTGGCGAAGTCCACCGACGCTACGGCCACATACAAGAAGTGATCGTGCAGAACTTCCGGGCCAAGCCGGACATCCCCATGTGGAATCACCCTGAGCCCTCCCTAGAGGAGATGCTCAAGACCCTGGCGGTGGCCCGTCTCCTGCTGCAAGATATGAACATACAGGCCCCTCCCAACTTGGCCCCGAGGGATTACCGCCTGTACCTTCACGCCGGCATCAACGACTGGGGTGGCATCAGCCCCCTCACCCAGGACTTCATCAACCCCGAGGCCCCCTGGCCGCAACTGCGGGAGCTGCGGGAGGTATGTGCCCAAGAAGGGTTCCAGCTTAGGGAGAGGCTAGCGATATATCCTGAGTACATCAGGAAGCCCGAGTTCGTTTCTCAGAACCTTTGGCCTCGCATAAAGGAGCTAGTGGACGAATCGGGCCTAGTAAAGCCGGAGGCGGAGGGGCCTTACTGAACTGAGAGGAGGTTGGGCTATGGTGGACTTGTCGGAGGCTTCGGTCCAGCTATCGGAGCTAAGGGGGCTATGGGACAGGATCTTGGCCCTGGTAGACCGCCAAGTGGCCGGCATCTTGGAGAAGGCCTTGTCAGGGGAGGAGATAGACGTCCAGGAGGGGGAGGCCCTGTTCCGAACCCAAGGCCTGGAGCTCCTAGCCGTAATACTGGTTGCCGATGAGCTGCGCAGGCGAAGAGTGGGGGACGTGGTCACCTACGTCATCAACCGTAATATCAACTTCACCAACGTATGCATCAAGCACTGCGGCTTCTGTGCTTTCTCCCGAGACCACCGGGTGGAGGAGGCCTACTTCTTGCCCATAGATGAGGTGGTGCGCCGGGCCCAGGAGGCGTGGGAGCTTGGGGCCACCGAAGTATGCATCCAGGCCGGCCTGCCACCCAAACTGGATGGCTACTACTACGTGGAGCTCACTAAGGCCATAAAGCGGGCCCTGCCCGATATCCATATCCATGCCTTTTCGCCGGAGGAAGTGGTCTACGGGGCTATAAGGGCGGGGTGCTCAATAGAGGACTACCTGAAGGCCCTGAAAGAGGCGGGGGTTGGCTCCCTCCCCGGCACCTCGGCGGAGATCTTGGACGATGAGATCCGTCGTCTCATCTCCCCTGGGCGTATCAGCGTGGCCCAATGGGTGGAGGTGATAACCGCGGCCCACCGTCTGGGCATACCTACCACTGCCACCATCATGTACGGCCACGTAGAGGATGAAAGGCATCGGGCAGGGCATATAGCCCTTATCCGCGACATCCAGCGCCAAACGGGCGGCTTCACAGAGTTTGTGCCCCTCTCCTTCGTCCATGAGGAGGCGCCCATGTGGCGTAAGGGGCTAGTGCCTAACGTGCGGCCTGGCCCCACGGGGGCAGAAGTGGTGAAGATGTATGCCGTTTCCCGCATCATGCTCAACAATTGGATACCCAATTTGCAGGTGTCATGGGTCAAGGAGGGGGTAAGGTTCGCCCAGTTCTGCCTCAACGCTGGCTGCAACGACTTCATGGGCACCCTTATTAACGAATCCATCTCCACGGCTGCCGGAGCCCAGCACGGGCAACGTCTGAAGCCAAGGGAGATGCGTCGCCTCATCCGGGACATAGGGCGAATTCCCGCAGAGCGGACTACTACCTACCAGATCCGTCGCCTCTTCCCCCCTCATGAGGATGACCACTACGACCCGCTAGACCTGATAGAAGATGGGGACGAGCGCTTTGGTTCGTATCACCAGCTAATCGCCATGAGGGACTGGCGCTTTAGGGAGGTAAGGGGTGCGGTGCAGAGGCGAAGTCCTTAGCCTTGGGAGAGCCTGAAGACGCGGTCGCCCCGGCGGCAGCGATCTGCTACCTTGATGCCCACCCTGTCGCCTGGCCCTGCCTCTTGTACTGGCTGGTGCTCTATCTGCATGCTCTCCACTACCTGCTCCAGGTCGGTGGTGTGGCCACGGATGCGGATACGGTCTCCCACCCGAAGTCGGCCGGTAAGCTCCACCCCTGCCACACCGATGCGGGCGAAGTAGTCTGTTACTCTGCCCACCTCTTCCTCCTGGACCATGGCGCACCTCCTTCTGCCAGGCATTCTAGCCTAAAAGCGCTGTCTCATACAGCCACCAAAAGGGCCCTCGTTGACAGCAGATGGGTGGGGGCTTACAATTCGGGGCGGTTGCAGTAGTAAGGGCCTATGCGTAAAGATCTCGTGGACATATTAGCCTGTCCCCTGGACAAGGCCCCTTTGCAACTCACTGTAGAGGAGCAGGTGGGAGATGAGGTGGTGAAGGGATACCTTTCATGCACCCAATGCGGCGAACGGTATCCCATAGAGGATTCGATACCCAACCTGCTGCCTCCCCATATGCGTAAGGGGAACTGATGGGAGGTATGGAGATGAGTAGGGCACAATTGGCAGGCGTACTCATCATGATAGGGTCGGTGGCCCAGATGGTCCTTTTCTTGTGGGCCATGGTCCGGCGCAGCTATTTGGCTGTGGCCCTGCCTGTGGCTGGGGCCCTTGCCACTGTCTCAGCACTTGCCTTCTGGATCGGCTGGACCCTCTTCACCAGTGAGGAAGAGGAGGAACTTATAGAGGCTGAAGGCGAGGCCCAGGAGGCCTCCCCTTAGCCTTTTTCCCATCCTCGTCTCAGAACTAGGGATAGGCCCCTTCTTCCCACCTTTTCGGCTAGTTGGCCTATAGTGGTGCCTAGAAGGGGATGGTGAGCCTGGGGTGCTATTTCAGCCAGGGGGACAAGGAAGAAGGGCCTCTCAGCAAGGCGGGGATGGGGTACTTCTAAGTCCTCTTCCTTTATCACCTTGTCCCCCCAGAGGAGGATGTCTATGTCCAGGGGGCGGGGGCCCCAACGGGGGCCCTCCCACCTCCCCATCTCCCTTTCAAGGGATTTGACGAAGCTCAGCAGCTCAAGAGGGGACAAGGGTGTACGGATGAGGCAGACAGCGTTGTAGAAGGGCGGCTGCCCCTCAGGGCCGCCAACCGGATCCGACTCATAAAGGGAGGAGACAGCTTCCAACGTGCCAGCATCCTTAAGACGCTCCACTGCTACCCTTAAGTTGAGGAGACGTGGCCCTATGTTAGCCCCTAGCCCTAAAAAGGCCTGGTTCATCTAGGGCTCCCCCGGCCTATAGCGAAGACGAAGTAGGCGCAGGCCACCAGGGTTCCGTCTCCCCTCTTTTTGACTTCTGCTTCCCCGAAAGCTAGGGCCCCATGGCGTCTGAGGAGGCGTCCTTCGGCCACCAACTCTTCCCCCTCTCGGACCACCTGCAAGACCATCATGTCCATAGCCACGGTGCCCCCTGGGATCCCTTCTTCGTCCTTTCTTCGGACATCGCGCAAGGCGGCGCCTAGGGCCGAGTCCATCATGGTGGCCAGGACGCCTGGATGGAGCCTCCCTGACGAGTCCAGATGGCGGGCCTCTATTTTGAGGGAGAGGCGGCTATAGCCGGGTCGCCTTTCCTCCAACACGTTCCCGATGAATCCGCTAAAGGGGCTACGTGCAGCTTCGCCCTTGATGCCTAGTTGGGAAAGGTTCTCAGTCATGTTGCATAACAAAGGTGAAGCGTCCCTTGGCTATAAGGGTCTTGCCTCTGTGCACTTGGGCCTCAGCGAAGGCTACTCGACGTCCCATGCGCAGGACGGAGGCTTCAGCCTCAAGGGTATCGCCAGGGCGGGCAGCGGCAAGGAAGCTGACGTTCATCTCCACCAGCAGATGGGGGCCCGAGTCTTGGGGTCTCAAACCTAACAGTTCCTTAATTGCCAGGGCAGCCGCTTCATCCAGGAGGCTTGCTACCACTCCCCCATGCATCACCCCTCTGGGGTTGGTGTGGTGGGGCTCGATGGTGAGGCGGATCTTTACACCTTGGGAGCCGTCCCGGAACACTTCGCCACCCATAAGGTCTAAGAAAGCACTGCCTTTCTCTGTCATGAGGCCACCTCCTGAGGTCGCCATCCTCGCACCACGGCATCGGCCATACGGGCCACCCTGGCCATCTCTTTCACGTCGTGGACGCGGACAATGTCTGCCCCTTGGGCTATGGCTAGGGCGATTAGTGCGGCCGTGCCCTCTAGCCTCTCCTGGACGGGCAGGCCCCCCAGCACCTTGCCTATGGTGGACTTGCGGGAGGGGCCGAAAAGGATAGGCCGCCCCATGGACTTACGAAGCTCGCCAAGACGGCGGACCATCTCCAACGCCTGCTCGTCGCTCCAGCCGAAGTTAAAGCCTGGGTCCAGTATGATGCTCTCTTCAGGTATGCCAGCTTCACGGGCCCTGGCGAGGCCCTGATGCCATCCGGCCAAGATCCCCTCCTTTACGCCTATGAAGGGGCGGCCCCTCTGGTTGTGCATGATCACCACTGGAACCTGATATTGGGCAGCCACCTGCGCCATATCCTGGTCTCCCAAGAGACCTGACACATCGTTAATTAGGGAGGCTCCGGCCTCGATGGCCTTTCTGGCCACCTTCGCCTTGGTGGTGTCGATGCTTATGGGGATGTCCAGCTCACCCCTAAGGGCCCTAATAACCGGCAAGACCCGTCGCAGCTCCTCTTCCACAGGTATGGGCTCGAAACCTGGGCGAGTGGATTCTCCCCCCACGTCTATGATGTGGGCGCCGTCCCGACGCATCTGAAGGGCGCGTCGCACAGCTAAACTTACGTCGTAGCCAACCCCGTCACCGGAGAAGGAATCGGGGGTGGCGTTGATGATGCCCATAATGTAGGTGCGGTCCCACAGGAACGGTTGGCCACCGATGGTCATGGGCGCTATTTCCCTCATGGAGTCCTCCCTTCCTCGGATGCCAAGGCCCAGTATAGGGCCATTCCTCAGAGAGGCCTAGGGCAGGGGAGGCCGACGTCGGTGCCAGGTGGTGACCTGCTGGAAGGCGTGGGCAGCCCGAAGGAGGGTCCCCTCTTCCCACCATCTGCCCACCAGTTGCAGGCCTACGGGCATCCCCTTTCGGGTAAAGCCGCAGGGGATGGAGATGGCGGGCTGGCCAGTAAGGTTGAACGGGTTGGTGTTGCGTATGAGGATAAGGGTGGCTTCTAGGTCGCCTTCTTCTATGGTGGGGGCTGTGATGGGGGTGGTAGGGGTTGCGAGGAGATCTATCTCCCGGAAGAGTTCTTGCCAGGCTTCCACCACCAGCCTTCTCACCCTCTGGGCCTGCACGTGTTGCACAGCCGGGATAAGGGATGCCATCTCCAAACGCAGGCGCACGTCTGAACCGTAGCAGTCGGCCTGCTGACGGAAGCGAGGCAAGTGATAGGCGAGGGCTTCTGGGAGCATGATGGAGACTACGGCCTGGGGCACCACCTCTATGTAGGGCAGGGAGACCTCCAGAAGGGTGGCCCCTAGCTCTGCCATCACTTCTAGGGCGTGGCGTGCGACTTCCTCCACCTCCCCGTCGAGCCCCTGCCAGAAGTGCTCCTTAGGTACGCCTATCCTTAGGCCTTTAATCCCACCCTGTAAGGCGGCGAGATAATCGGGCACAGGTGTGGAGGCGCATGTAGGGTCCTGGCCATCGGGCCCGGCTATCGCCTGAAGGAGCAAAGCGCAGTCCTGGGCGGTGCTGGCCATTGGCCCTACGTGGTCTAAGGACCAGGAAAGGGGTATCACCCCTTTGAGGCTCACCCGTCCATAGGTGGGCTTGAGGCCAGTGATGCCGCATAGGGACGAAGGTATGCGGATGGAGCCTCCGGTATCGGTCCCTAAGGCGGCGAGGCATTCTCCAACGGCTACCGCTGCAGCCGAGCCGCCAGAAGAGCCTCCTGCCACTCTCTGGGTATCCCAAGGGTTACGTACCGGCCCATAATGGGGGTTGTTGCTGGTTGCCCCCAGGGCAAACTCGTGGAGGTTGAGCTTGCCCACTATCACCGCCCCGGCCTGGCGCAGGCGCGCCACCACGGTGGCATCTTCCTCAGGGATGTGGTCGGCTAAGAGGGGGGAGCCGGCAGTGGTGGGGACGCCTTTTGTAAAGAATAGGTCTTTGAGCCCCACTGGGATGCCGTGCAGGGGGCCTCGGAAGTGTCCCAGGGCTGCCTCTTGGGCCAGCACCTTGGCGGTGGCCAGGGCCTGCTCACCCATCACCGTGATGAAGGCGTTAAGGTGGGGCTCGAGAGCTTTTATGCGCTCTAAGGCCGCCTCTACAAGGTCGATGGGAGAAAGCTCGCCTTCCCTAATAAGGCTTGCAGCCTCGGCCACGGTGAGATGGGTCAGGTCTGGGGCCTTCAACCTTCCGCTCCCCGGGGGAAGAAGGTAGATGCGGGGGGCACATCGGTTAAAGGGAGGACAAGCATGGCTTCAAGGCCCTGGCGCACTATGGGGGCGGTAGCACTGAGCAGGGGCAGTCGCTCGGGAGGGATGGAGATCCCTGCTGCTTGGGCCAGGGCCTGAACCTCTTCCATCATCCCTCCTCAACCACTATCTTCTCCTCCGTTATTTTGCCCTCCTCGATACGGAAGGCCCTCACCTGAGGCCGATCCGGGTCCATCAGGGAGATAACTATGTAGTAACTCTTGGGCCAAGAGGCGAGGCGCACGTCAGTGGGGGAGGGGTATGCCTCGGTAGCCGTATGGGAGTGGTATATGGCCAGGAACTCCCAACCCTTCTCCTCGCATTCCCGGAAGACCTGGAAAAGGTCTTGGGGGTCTACCAGGAAGCGGAAAGGGCTGGCCTCGGCGTTGCGACACCTGTACAGCTTCATCGCCTGGCCGTTTTGGCCAGCTATTATGCCACAGCATTCGATAGGCGCCTCGGCCTTAGCGTGGGCTACCATCTCTTCTACCATGCTACGAGGTAGGCGAAGGGGCATCTCTCTCCTCCTTAGCTGATGCTAGAGAAAGGGCATCAAGCCTCGCCCCGGCGGGCCAAACGTTTTCTCTCGATCCGCAA
Source organism: Chloroflexota bacterium (assembly GCA_030550295.1). Classification (GTDB taxonomy): domain Bacteria; phylum Chloroflexota; class Dehalococcoidia; order SM23-28-2; family HRBIN24; genus JAVVHA01. The sequence goes on along the minus strand of JAUQPQ010000007.1, from coordinate 19,066 downwards.
TAGGCGCCGTCTCTGGGCCCTGGGCAAGGGGCGTGGTGGTCGGCCCAGGAGGAGCAGGTATATGAGGGCAGGCACGCCTACAGCCAAAACGGCGATGGCGATGATCTGGGCCGTGCGCAGCCCTGCCCAGACAAGGTCGTCCAGGCGTAAGAAGCTTATGCCCAGGCGCATGGCCGAGTAGAGGATAGCCCAGGTCCAGAAGGTCACCCCAGCCTTGGCCCGCCCAAATAGCCATAAGAGGACGCCAAAGATGGCCAGGTCCCCCAGCATCTCGTAGGCCACGGCAGGGTGCTGGACATAGTCGGGGCCGTAGCGGATAAAGCTTGGGCTCTCAGGGTGGGTATACCGCACACCCCAAGGCAAACTGGTGGGCTCGGCGAAATGTTCGCCGTTGATGAGGTCGCCTATGCGTCCCACGGCCATACCTAGAATGGCCCCTATGGAGGCGGCATCGGCGGCGCGCAGCTTGTTAGGGATGCGGGCCCAGAAGCCGTATGCTAAGGCGCCCAGCGTCCCTCCAATAAGGGCCCCATATATGGATATTCCTCCAGCGTTGATCTGAAAGATCTCTTGGGGGGAATTGCGGAAGTAGTCCAGGTGCTCCAGCACAAATAGGGCACGTGCCCCTATTATCCCACCTACCACTAAGGCCACCGCCGTGTTGTAAATCTGGTCATCGGTAAAGCCGGCTCGACGGGCGAAGCGGGCAGCCACCATCACGCCCAACAGGACACCGATGGCAGCGATGATCCCGTGCCACGATATCTCCAGGGCACCCAGCTTAAAGGGTACTGGGTCAATGGGTATTCGGATGGCTAGGAGCATGTGCATCATCTCCATCCACCTCCAGGTGGACAAGGGCCTTCCCTTTAGCGAGCAATGGCGTTATCTCCCTGTATAGCTGTTCCCCCGTTAGCTCTTGTCCTAATATACACAACTCCCCGTCTTTAACTCGACCCCAAAGGCGGCGCCTAGGCGCCCAGAAGGTGAGCATCAGCCCTGCTACCATGAGCCCAGCCCCTATGAACACCAGGCCTACGGACGGGTCTTTGCGTACCTCAAGGCCTGCGTATTCCCGCTGGCCTAGGAACTGGTAGCGGTAGGGGCCTAGCTGTACTGCCTCACCCTGGGGGAGGGTTACCACCCCTCCGCCAAGGCCCAGAATGTGGAGGATAGGTGACCCGGAGGGGCCAGCCATCGCCACCTTTGTGCCTTTGGCCGTGTCATCGGCGCCGTAGACCACATTCTCCAGTTGAAGGATGGGTGGCGTGCCCACATCGCTGGGGGGAAGGGGTAGATCGGTGACTTGGGCTGAAGGGGCGTCTATCAGCCCTAAGAACTGCCAGAGGAGGCCTCCCACCTCCGCCTGGGCCCCAGGGCTCAAGAACGCCCTCTCCTGGGGACGGCTGGCATCGATCACTGCTATCCTCTTCTCCCCCTCCCGAAGGGCGATAAGGAAGGTCTTCCCTTCCAGGGCCACCATGGCCAGCGAGGTGGGGCCTTCAGCCGAGGGGACAGGTGTCCCTAAGGCAGGTGCCCCCTGGTAGACCAATTCTCCCCCTCGCCACGCCTGCAGGGAGGGGGCAGGACGCCTAGAAGTGAGGGCGAGCGTCTCGTGATAGATGGTTCGACCTTGTTCGTCCTGGACGGCCACCTCGGCCCCAAACCCAAAGTAGGATGCCAGGTGGATAGAGTGGCCTGCGTAGTGGCATGGGGAGTTCACCCGCACCGTACAGGTGGACACCTGCTGGCCGTGCCGGTAAAGGGCGAGCTGGGCCGAGTACTCTAGGGGCAGACCTGTGGGATCGAAGCGGGCGTGCACATCTATCACCTCTACCTCCATCTGGCGAGGATAGGCCAAAGTGGGGAATACTGGCTGTACACCTCCCTCGGCCAAGAGAAGGGGAAGAGAGTAGGCGTTAGCTTTTCCTATCGCTGCCGCCAGAACGAGTACCACCACTGCCCCATGGGAGAGGACTGTACCCCACTGGGCCCACGGGAAGCGGTCGGCGAAGAAGTAGACGGCACCTCCTCCCTCCTGCACGTCCACCCGATACAGGCGCCATCTGAGAGCTCTCAGCAAAGTATAAAGCTGGGCCCCATGGAAGAGGGCCCTTTCTGGAGCATGGTCGAAGGCGCCATCAGGCAGCCAGCGGCGGGGCCGGAAGGTGGCCGTCCACAGACCTGGGATACGCTTCACCAGATAGGCCAATAGGGAGGCGACCATGAGCCCCAGGCCGATGGCAAACCAGGGAGCCCTGAAGACGTTAAGGAGGCCGAGCCGCCAAAGCCAAGAGGTAGCAGGCCCAAGCCTCCCTTCCTGCTGGGCCAGCCAAGAGGCCTGGGCGATGGGGTCGTCCGCTGCCCAGGCTGGGAGTTGGGGAAGCACCACCCCCACAAAAGAGGCCAGGGCCATGAAGGCGGTGATAGCCACCGCCCACCGAGGCCCCGAGAGAAAGGCCATTACGTCCTTGGCCCACCGCCCCAGGGATATGGATTTGGATACTGTAGCTGTCACCCTCTACTCCAGGATCTCTGCTATCCGCCTTTCTAGCTCTTCGCCCCCTATAGGCCCCTGTACCTTCCCCTCCTCTCCCTCCCCTACAAAGGGCCCCTGAAAGATGCTGCGGACCACGCCCTGGCGGTCAATGAAGAAAGTGGTAGGTAGACCCCATACTTGGTACCCCAATGTCACCTGCCCTGTCTTGTCTAAGGCCACGGGGAACTTCATCTGGAACTCCTCGGCAAATCGCCTAACCCGGTCTTCGGGCTCCTGGAGGTTGACAGCTATTATGACCAAGCCGGCGGGCCGATGGCGGTCATAGGCGGCAACGAGCTGGGGGACCTCTTTGCGGCAGGGAGCGCACCAGGTGGCCCAGAAGTTGAGCACCACCGGGTGGCCCCTAAGCTCGCTCAGCCGCACTTGGCCTCCGTCCAAGGTAGGCAGAAGGAAGTCAGGTGCCAAGGATCCCTCCTGGGCTTCCACTCTCATCCCTGGAAGAACCAACTCCTGGGGTAGATCGACCATGCCGAAGAAGCCAGAGGGGGCCTCCTCCCCTCCCTGGGGCCTGTACTCTAGCCACCATATGGCGGCGATCACTCCTGCCACTGCTAGCATGGCCATTAGCGATCTTCTCAACTTCCTCCCCCATGGCCTAGAGGCCAGCGTAGCTATGAAGGCCCGATATTAACAGGTTGACGCCAAAGTAGGTGAAAAGAACGCTCATGTACCCCACCACTAGCACAACGGCCGCCTTAGCGCCTCGCCATCCCTTTACCGATCGCAAGTGGAGGTAGACCCCGTATATGAGCCATGTTACGAGGGACGAGGTCTCCTTAGGGTCCCATCCCCAGTAGCGCCCCCATGCCCAGTTCCCCCAATAGGCGCCAATGGCGATGCCCAAGGCCAGTAAGGGGAACCCCAAGGCCACCGATCTGAAGGCTGCCTCCTCTAAGAAGTCAGGGCGAGGCAGCCATGATAACCTCCTCTCTTTCCCTTGGATCAAATAGAGGATGGCTGCCCCAAAGGAGATGGTTAGGGCACCATAGGCTAAGGTCATGGCCCCTACATGTGCAGCCAGCACCCCTCGGCTCTGGAGGGCGGGCACCAGGGGAGTGGTCTGCCAAGGTAGCAGGATCACAACGCCCACTAACAAGCACAACACCAAGGGCTGCACCACTGCCCCTAGGGCCTTCTGACCTTGGCTCCGCTCGTAAAGGGCATAGAAGAGGAGGATGGCAGCGATGAAGGCTATAGTAAACTCCCACATATTGGCCATGGGCGGTCTCTCAGTGGCCACGGCCCGCAAGGCAAGAGAGAACAAGACAGCTACTAGGGCCCCCCTAGTGGAGGCGGTTCCCACTCTCCCTAGCAATGGCCCAAGACGTACCAAAGGAGATGACGGCCCCAGATATGAGGCCGGCACCGCCAGGAGCCAGCGCGCTAGCAGGTGCCCCCAGTAGCCGACTACTGCCACCAACGTAAACCCTATGGCCGCCCACACGGCGTAGAGGGAAACGGCTATCATGGCCCCTTCAAGCCTTCAGTATAGATCGCCTAGCGGCAAGGATCATGGTGAAAAAGCCCGCATGTAAAGCGATATAGCCTCCTCCGGTGGTAGCCCTTGGCCAAGGTATCCCTCCCCCACCCTAATCTCGAAGTGAAGGTGGAATTCCGTGTTGGGGGCGGTTACTTCCTCAGGGGTGCCCGTATTGCCGATGTAGCCGATCACCTGGCCAGCCTCTACCTGCTGCCCTACCCGGAGCCCTGGAGGTATGGCATCCAGGTGACAGTATCTGGTCACTATTCCACCTCCGTGGTCTATCCACACCTGCCTCCCCCGGAAACGGTCTAGGGCCTGGGGATCGCTATAGCCTTGGGCTGCTACCCTGGCCAAAAGTGCCTCCAGCTCCTGGCTTGTGAGGGGCTTATAGAGGTGGTCAGCTCTTATCACGGTGCCCGATGCGGCGGCTCGTACAGGCGTCCCCTTTTCTACAGGCACGCACGAGTGGCCAGGGTAAAAATCTATCCCCTCGTGTACTCCCCAGCGGTAGGGGCGTGGCGCCCCTGGCCATAGGGTGGGGAGGGAGGGAAGGCATGCCCCCTCAATAGGGATCAAAAAGCCCCTCACTGCCGGCGCCGGTGGCAACGCTGGGGCTGCTGTTGGTGTTATGGCTGCCCCTTGGGTTGGAGTCGGATGAGGCGTGGACTCTTCGGCAGAGGGGACAACAGGCGAGGGGGCGACGATGACGAGTCTAACGGGAGGAGATGCGGTGCAAGAGGATAGCACCAGGGCTAAACCGGCCCTAATGAGCCACAGGGTAGCCTTCCTCCTCCATGGCCCTTTCGATCTGGGCCAAGGAGGTGCGGGCCGGATCATACCGCACCGTCACCTTCTTCCCCTCGAGATCGCTCCCCACCACCTCCACCCCTGGCAAGGCAGATAGGGCCTTCTGGATGGCGGCAACGCAGTGTTGACAGGAGATGTTGGGGGACGTGAGAGTTACTTCTTGTTGGGCCACCCTTTCCCCTCCTGGGAAGAAGGATAGCCGAACGGACAAGGGAGGTCAACGCTACGGCTTTAGGAGGACCTTTATGCACCCCTCCTGCCGGTTGGCGAAAAGGTGGTAGCCCCTAGGTGCTTCCTCTAAGGGGAGGACGTGAGTGACTATCACCGAGGGGTCTAGCCGCCCTTCCTCGATAAGGGATAGGAGGGTGGCCATATAGTTGCGCGAAGGGCAGACGCCTACTTGGAAGGAGATGTCCCGCACAAAGGCCTGGAACATGGGAAAGGGGAATTCGGGCTCGCTGTAAACCCCTACTACGGCGATGGTGCCCCCTCCCCTAACGTACTGGAAACAGGAGCGAATGGAGTTGGCATGTCCCACCGCCTCAATGACCACGTCCGCCCCGCGGCTATTGGTATAATCCCTTATGATCCGTAGCGGGTCCTGGGAGGAGATGTCTACAGCTATGGCCCCCAGCTGGTAGGCCAGCTCTAGCCTCTCGGGCACTGTATCTAGGGCTATGACTGCTTTGGGGCTGAAGAGGCGGGCGCACATTTGGGCCATGAGGCCCACGGGGCCGCACCCTACCACCACCACCACGTCGTCTGGCTTCACGCCACCCCTTTGGACGGCGAAGTAGCCTGTGGCTAGGATATCCCCTACGAAGATGGCCTTCTCATCGGGGATGGCTTGGGGCACTTTCTCTAGGGTGAAATGGGCGAAGGGTACGCGCATCCGCTGGGCTTGGGCGCCGGGGCCTATGCCAAACCCTAGCACCTGCTGACTGGGGCACTGGCTGGGCCATCCCCGTAAGCAAAAGAAGCAGGAGCCACAGCTGGCCGTGAAGGCCCCCACCACCCGGTCGCCGGGGCGCAAGTTTCCCACGCCATCTCCTACCTCTTCTACTATGCCTATGTATTCGTGGCCTAACACCCATCCGGTAAGGGGCATAGGGATACGCCCTGTGTAGACGTGCAGGTCAGAGCCGCAGATGGCAGCTGTGGTAACCCTAATGATGGCGTCGGTAGGTTCCTGAATTTGGGGGTCGGGCACCTCCTTCACCTCGACCTTGTAAGGCCCCTGGAAGGTCACTGCCTTCACGCCTCTACCTCCCCCGGTGCTGACCCACCAGGGCTAGCACCCTATCAGGATAGTTGGAGACGATGCCATCGACGCCTAGGTCTAGGGCACGGGCGATCTCCTCAGGCTCATCTATCGTCCATGCGAATAGCTCTAGTCCGGCCCTCTTCACGTCCTGGGCGATATCCCCCTCTAGGGCCGTGTGCTCTATCGCTATCCCTATGGCCTCTAGCCTCAACGCTGTCTGTAGCGGACAGGGCCACTGCTGCACATCGCGCCCAGATACGAGCAGGGTTCTAGGGAAGGAGGGGGCCACCTGGGCCAGCTCCTCCAGTGCCTGGGGAAGGAAGCTCCATACCTGCGCCCCCTCTGGCCCCACGGTGGGGATGAGGGCCTGAGCTATGGCATGGGCACCGCCGGCCACCTTCAGCTCGGCTATAAGGAGGGCGCGACCTGCCACGAGCTTAGCTGCCTCGGCCAAGGAGGGGACCTTTTCGCCTTCTCCTGTGTTGAGGGAGCGCACATCGTCCCAGGCTAAGGAAGATATGGGCCCATGACCATCGGTCGTGCGGTCGACGGTGGCGTCATGCATGAGGACAGGGAGCTGGTCAGAGGTGAGGCGCACGTCAACCTCGATAGCGTGGGCCCCTAATGCCAAGGCCCTGGATATGGCCAGGAGCGTATTTTCTGGCCCATGGCCGGCTCCACCGGCGTGGGCTACTGCTAAGGGACGGGTCATTACTCTTGCGGCCACCCCAGTATGTACCTAGCCCGATTCCCGCGTCTGCTTCACCCAGGTGGCCAGGTCAAAGTAGTCGCGCCAGGCAGCTATCTTGCCCTCCTTCACCTCCATCACCCCTGCCACCGGCAATAGCACTTCCTTTCCCCCCATGATGAACCTGTCCACCCGCTCAGTGAAGACTATTGGGCCGTTGGCAGCCATATGGAGGATGCGGAACTCCATCTCTTCGGCGGGGCGCATGAACGCCTCCAGCACTGCCCTTATGGCCGCCTTGCCCATCACCGGCGTCATGGGCATGTTGTGATACACAGCGTCCTCAGTAAAGAAAGACAACACCTGATCCACGTCGCCACCAGAGAAGGCCTCACAGAACCGGCGCACCACCTCCATCGCTTCCTCGCTCATCTTCTCCTCCCACCCAAGGTTGCAGACGGACCCCCGCCATTATACCCCATCTGAGATTCCAGTTAATCTCTGCAAAATTCTTACAAAACGTTTCATATTCATATTTCTTGGGGGTTTATCATAAGTTCTGGCCATGTTAAGATAGGGCACGATGTAGGATGCCCAGGAGGTGGTCGATGCAGAAGGCGTTAGCTGCGGCATTAGCGTTGGTTGTGATCATCTTGTTTGGGGTGGCCTGTGAGGGGGAGGCGAAAGCACCTGTCTCCCCCTCGCCGGGGGCCCTGGAGGTGGCGTCCTTCCCACGGGTGGTGAGGGACATGATGGGCAGGGAGGTGGCCATACCTGCTCGTCCTCAGCGGGTCATCGCCACCAGCCCCACCACTACCGAGCTGGTATATGTCCTAGGGGGAGAGATAGTGGCCAGGGTGACATCTGCCAATTATCCTCCGCAGGTGGTACCGCTGCCTACCATAGGGAGCACGTACAATCCCAACTGGGAGGCGATCCTGGCCCAGAAGCCTGACCTTATCGTGGCCGATAGCGTTAACCAGCGCCAGCTTATAGACAGGCTAACTGGCCTTGGAGTGCCAGTGGTCATGGCGGGGGCGGAGAGCTTCCAGGACGTACTGAAGGCCATAGAGGTAGTGGGCAAAGCCCTAGGGCGGGATGAAGAGGCACAAAGGGCCATTAAGGACCTCCAAGACCAGCGTCAAAGCCTGTTGGCCTATCTTCCCCAGGGCCCTGGTCCCAGAGTCCTCATCCTTATAGCTGATGCCGATGGTAACATATATGCAGCCAAGCCCAACTCGTACGTGGGCAGTCTGGCCCAGGAATTGAGGGTGCAGAACCCCGTAGCTGGCCTTCCCGATAGTGGCCCATTTCCGGGCTATACGTTGCTCAGTCCTGAGTTGGCTCTCCAGGCCGATCCAGACGTTATCTTGGCGCTCAGTCCTGCTCCGCCTCCTGCCCCTAAGCTCTCCCAGCTCTTGCCACGCCTTCCGGGTTTCGGCTCTCTGAGGGCGGTAAAGGAGGGCAAAGTGTATGAGCTGGACTTGGTCCTCTTCTTGCAGTCGCCTGGGCCTAGGGTAGTAGAGGCGATGAGAAGCATGGCGTCCATGATCTACCCGCAGGGGGGGCGGTGAAGGGGTTAGGGCTAAGGGGGTGGTGGTCTGGTCGTCGGGGTGCGACCACCCTTTTGTTAGGCCTGGGTGCTCTTGCTGTCCTCTTGGTGTTGGGGATGAGCTTGGGGGCAGTACGAATAGGGCCCGGCGAGCTTTGGGATGCCCTTTCTCAGGAGGGCACCCTGGCCCACCAGGTAATTTGGGATATACGCTTGCCTCGGCTCTTGGCTGCTGCCCTAGTGGGGGCTTCTTTGGCAGTGAGCGGTGCCCTTCTCCAGGCGGTGACGCGTAATTCCTTGGCCGATCCTCACCTGCTGGGCATATCGGCGGGGGCGGCCTTGGCCTCAGCCATTATGCTGGTGCGGGGTGTGGCCTTGCCTCCGCCGGCGGCCATGGCGGTGGCAGTGGCTGGGGGGCTTTTGGGGGCTGGAGGCATATACTTGGCTGCCTGGCAAGGGGCCACCTCCCCTGTGCGTATCACCTTGGCCGGGGTGGGGATCTCTTCCCTTTTCCTGGCCCTCACACTGGCCGTCTTGGCCACCTCGCGCCTCTTCGCCTTCGCCTCCCTCACCTTTATTGGAGGAAGTCTATTCGGTCGCGGATGGGACGATGTCAACGCCGCTTGGCCTTTCGCGGTGGCAGGGCTAGGGCTTTCTTGGCTGATGGCGCAACCCCTAAACATCCTCATCTTAGGCGACGATGTGGCAGCGGAGCTGGGTCTAAAGGTGGAGCGCACCCGTTGGGCGGGGTTGGCCTTGGCGGCGGTCCTTGGGGGGACGGCAGTAAAGGTAGCGGGCCTGGTAGGCTTTGTGGGGCTGGTGATCCCCCATGTAGCCCGCTTCCTAGTGGGACAGGACTACCGGCAGGTGCTGCCTGCCTCGGCCCTGGTGGGGGCGGCCTTCATCATGGCTTGTGATATCGTGGCCCGCAACGTTATAGCCCCTGCCGAGGTGCCCATGGGGGTGGTATCGGCAGCGGTGGGGGTGCCCTTCTTCCTTTACCTGCTGAGGCGCGCCAGATGAGGCTAGAGGCGAAGGACTTACAAGTCTACTTGGGCGACCGTCGGGTGTTGGAGGCGATAAGCCTCTCCTTGGAGAGGGGGGACTGGTTGGCCATCGTGGGGCCCAACGGGGCGGGGAAATCCACTCTGCTGCGGGTTTTGGCCCGCCTGTTGAGGCCGCGTCGCGGAGTAGTCCTCTTGGACAACCATGAAATCCATCGCCTGCCTACAAAGACGGTGGCCCGGCGCTTGGCGATCCTCGTTAACCCTCTGGACAGCGCCCACGACACGACGGTGGAGGAGTTAGTATGGCGTGGGCGTTACCCTCACCAGAAGTTGTTGGCCGGCGCTACTCGGCACGACAGGGAGATGGTGGAGTGGGCGATAAGCACATGCCAGCTCCAGGATCTGCGTGGACGTCCCCTTTCCCACCTCTCTGCAGGGGAGAGGCAGAGGGCGTGGCTAGCTATGGCCCTGGCCCAAGAGCCCGAGGCCCTCTTCTTAGATGAGCCCACCAGCTTCCTCGATTACCGTCACCAGGTGGAGGTTATGGACCTTCTTGGGGGCCTCAACAGACAGGGCCTCATCATAGTCATGGCCACTCACGACCTGAACGTTGCGGCAAGGTATGCCCGGACCGTCTTGGCCCTTAAGGACGGGCGCATTCTGGCGATGGGGCCCCTGGATCAGGTTCTTACCCCTGAGGTGCTAAGGGAGCTTTACCAGGTGGAGTTCTCAATAGTGGGCGATTCACTAAGCGGCCGGCCGGTGTGCATTCCCCTTTCGCCTCTTTCACCAGATCTAGAGAGCAAGGACGGGCACAACCATCGTCGTGTAGAATAAGTAAAGATTATGCGGGCTGTCCTTTGGTTTTTTGCCCTCTTGACCTTTTTGGCCATCTGGGGGCTGGCCTGCGGCGATAGGGGCTCTCAGGAGGCTACACCCTCCAATCTGGCCCAGCCTACAGCGGTCGCCCGGGCGTCCTTGGGATGCTCCAGGATGGACGATGCCCTGTATAGGGGTGCTGGCAGCTCCCAGGCGCTCTCCCTGCAGGTGGACGGGATTGAGCGGCAGTTCTTCCTCTATATTCCTGCTCAGGCCTCCCGGCAAGAGCCCATCCCGTTGGTCTACAACTTCCACGGCCTCGGGTCCAACGCCAAAGAGCAGGAGCTATACTCTCAGCTGTTGCCGGTGGCAGCAAAGGAGCGGTTTATCGTGGTGAGCCCTGAGGGCCTTGGGCCTGTCAAAGGATGGCGTCTCCCTGGCCTCTCTGGCTTGGCAGTGGACGACCCTTATCGGGATGTGCGCTTCTTCGATGCTTTGCACAGTTACCTAGTTCGCTCCCTTTGCGTGGATGAGGCGAGGGTATATGCCACGGGCATGTCTAATGGCGCCTTTTTCTCATCGATGCTAGCGTGCTTGCGACCGGAGACCTTGGCAGCCATCGCTCCTGTGGCAGGGGTCTTCTACCCATCGGACGGTGGGTGCAAGGGGGAGGTCCCCGTTATCGCCTTTCACGGCACTCAGGACCAGATAGTTCCCTTCCAGCCGGGGCTAATCTTCAGCTTCATCCTCTACGAAGGGGCGAAGGAGTACGTGGCGAGGTGGGCCCAGCTTAACGGGTGCCAAGGCGAGCCTCTGGAGGAGAGGTTGGGCCGGGAGGTGGTGCGTCTGGCATACCCGGGGTGTGAGGCCTCCACACAGCTGGTGGTCATCGAGGGGGGAGGACATACATGGCCTGGGAGCTTCCCTGTGCCCCAATTGGGGTATACCACCCAAGAGATATCTGCCGCTGCCATGCTGTGGGACTTCTTTGCCCAACACCGCCGTCCGTGAAGGGGCCGGCGCAGAGAGCGAACTCAAGAAGGCGAGCCTTGCGAGGACAACAACGGAGCTTTGGAGCGGGCGACGGGAGTCGAACCCGCGGCCCTCTGCTTGGGAAGCAGATGCTCTGCCACTGAGCTACGCCCGCTCCCCAACAGGTCGGGAACTATCCCCGCTGTGCATCATTTTAGGGGGCATCCCTAGAGCCTGTCAACGAGGCCTTTTAGGGCAGAAAAGGAGAAAGTGCCAAAGGCCCTACATTAGTGGGTAGTCCGGAATAGGATGCTAAGGCGCTGATGTCACGAAGATTCCCAGACTGGCGGTGGTGGGGCCGTCCAGGAAATGCCGCTGGGCAAGGCATGATGCAACGCCCGCAGTGGGGGCGCCACTACGTACAGACGGTGGGCCAAGGTAACGGGCCTCTCGCAGCAGTATGGCTGGCAGAAAAGGGGCGAGAGTTCGCGCCCACCTGCCATTGGCGTTGTTGTAGCGGGTGTACCGGGGTTTGTCTTGAAAAGTGGGTGGTAGACACCTGCACTAGAAGAGGAAAACATATACGCAACATTGCGTACAACCCAAACCCAATAATTACGTCATTCTGCGTACAAGGATGGTCTTGGTAAAAAGTTCGCCCTAGTATTACCCTACCTAAGCGATAAGGGGTAGTCATAGACACCAATAGGGGGCTACTATGGGGATATTAAATGTGTGTGCCCGTCGCAAGCTCCTTACACTGGTGGTCCTCATAGTCGTTGCTTATCTGTTCACACTCATGCCCTGGCGGGAGATGGCCCGCAGCCAAGGCGATTCGTCTATCACCTTCACCGTAAACACCGTTAATGACACGGTCGACGCCAACCCAGGCGATGGGCAATGCGCCGATAGCTCCGGCGCTTGCTCCCTGCGGGCGGCAGTGATGGAGGCTAACGCCCTCATTGGGGCTGCAGCGAGTACTGTAAACGAGGTGGAGATCGTAGTGCCCCAGGGGACGTACACCCTTACCATTGAAGGTGCACCATCGGACGTTCTCGACCCAAGCGAAGACCAGGCCACCGGTGATCTCGACATCTACACTCCCAACCGGTCCGGGGTATTTCGTCTGCGGGGAGAAGGTGCAGGAACCATAATTCGGGGCACGGGTGACCGGGTAATAAACGTCGAAAACGCCCCAATGGTTGGTTCTGCTGGGTTCAGCCCCACCTTCTCAGGAGGTGGGCCAAGCTTTATAGACAGGTTCGCTGGAGCTGTAGATGGTAGCTCGCGAGCTTACGCTCAATCGGAGGGATGGTTCAGGGTTGAAATCCTTAACCTGACTGTGGCCGAAGGCTTCGCCTCGGTCCAGGTGACGCCACCGATTTCCTCCAGGCCCGGGGGCGGCATCAGGGTTCACCGCGAGTCTGGAGGTAAGACGGTTATTCGCGGGGTGGTGGTGAGAAACAACAAGGCCCTCGTCGGCGGGGGCATCTATACCGTTGGCGATACAGAGATCGAGGACACCGTTATACGGGACAATGAGGCCACCTCCGCAGCCATCCCAGAGGGGAGCGGGGTGAGTTGTCACAACCTCGGGCCCCCCCGCGCAGGAGGGATTGATGCAAGCTCGGGCTGGGCAGGCGGCCAGCCTAAGCTCAAGAGGGTGCTCATCGCTTACAATAAGGCGACCACCATTGGCGGCGACACCTGTGACCTTCCTGCCCTAACTGGGGGCTTGTCATTCGGTTCAGGTGACCTGGAGAACGTTACCGTCTTCGGCAACTCGAGCAACGGGCGCGGCCCAGGGGGCGTTGATATTTACGCAGCCCGTGCGCGTCACATCACCGTTGTGGGCAACTCAGCTCAGGATGATTCGGGCAGTGGTGGCGTTTATCTAGGCAATTTCTCATCGCTTATCGCCTCTGTGGTAACTGGCAATATAAATGAAGGAGGGCCGAGCGACTGCGTCTTCCAAGGCGAACCAGAGACTATCACCACCCAATTCAACATTTTGGGCATTTGGGGTGATTGCCCCCACTCACCTGACGACCAGCTGGGAGTTACCGATGCTCGCCTCGCGCCGTTGGGGGACTACGGTGGCCCCACCCTGACTATGCTACCCCTCGCAGATAGCCCCGTTTTAGATTTCGTGCCTACTAACGCCTGCGCCCAGGAAGATCAGCGTGGGGTGCCGAGGCCCCAGGGTGACGCCTGCGACGCTGGGGCTGTGGAGCGAAGGGCAACCGAAACGCCGGCAGCACCTACCAACCTCCGGGCCGTCCCAGGCGATGGGGCAATCTCTCTAACTTGGGATCCAGTGGAGGGAGCCTCGTCTTACAACGTCTATTTAGCACAGGAGGCAGGGGTCACAAAGGAAAACTACCAGAGCAAGCCCGGAGGTGCCCGCATTACTGGGATCTTGAACCCTCTCTATCAGGTCTCTGGTCTGCAGAATGGCGTAACCTATTATTTCGTGGTTACAGCCGTTAACGAGACAGGAGAGTCTCCCGAATCGGAAGAGGTCTCGGCTACACCTCAAGGGGGGACCCTCTCCTTACGCCTGGTAAATCCACCGGGCGCGGCGATCATTGGCATCCCCTTTGGGCTGTCTTTGCAAGTGGTGGGGCAGGATGGCTCTCCGGTGCCGACCTTCCAGGGGGAAGGGCGGCTCCGCATCATGGGGGCGCGCTTAAGGGACGCCGAGCCTACTACAGGCGCACTCCCCTTCCAGATTAGGGATGGAGTGGCTTCCATTCCTGTCCTGATACAGGATGCACCTCTGGGGAATGTCTCGATGGCCATAACAGTGGAGGGAGACCAGGTGGCTGGGCTGACGAGGGAAATCGTTATTTCCCGAATCCTAGCCACTAATGATGAAGTCCGTCTACCAGCTTCCCTATGGCCCTACCGGGTGCCCGCGCCGGGAGCGGGCAGAGCAGATACAGAGGAGCATCGCTTTCTGCGGGTCCGTATACAGGCAATCAATTTACCTGGGGGCTGCAATGTCCTCCTAACGGGCTCGCCCGATGGCAGCGGCGTCCCTGAAGTAGACGACACCGTCTATGTCGTCTCTTTGCCTGGGGGCCAAAGTCGGCAGTTCACTCCTCCCGGCGGGCCAGTGCCATTGTTGTCAGCTGAGCACCCTTGGGCTGACGTACTGCTCTTGAGCCTTGAGGGGAACACATACGGCGCTCGGGAGACCTACCTCACTGCCGCCCCCAACTGCCGGGCGGAAGTCCGTGGGCATGTCGTCTACGATCGGAATGCACTGCCCGGTGTGAGGGTTGCCCTTGAGCCGCTTGGGGGAAGTCCTGTAGCGGGCCGGCCTTTTGAGGTGGCGGTCAGCCTGGATACTTTGATGGATGTGACATCCCTGTCCTTGGAGCTGGTGGTGTACGGTGTTATCGGCGACGTGACGGTGGAGGGTGAGGCGGGTTTGGAAATGTCGCAGCTCTTTGCTTCTTCTTTATCCCCTCACGGCCAGAAAAAGGCGTACTACTTACACGCCTATGGGAGAAGGATCGAGGACGGGGCGCCTCTAATGAGGTTGCGCCTGAGGCCCGTTGGCGGATCGCTAACAATAGAGGCCACTGTTTTATCTGCTACAACTGGGCTCCACGAACTGCGAGGCCTCTCCACCTCGCTCAGGTTGGTGGCAGGGCCAAGCTCTGAAGTCTTTGTGGAATCGGTAGATGCTCGCTATGGCGCCTCGTCGCGTCTGGACCTAATTCTGCGTGGCTGGGGCCTGGTCTCGATTGGTAGCTTGTCTCTGGTAGGGTCGGAGACGACAGCCGTTGCCGACGTGCTAGTAGAACGGCCAGGCTCCCTTGTGGCCCGGTTCAATAACCCGCCTCCCATCGGCATCTATCAACTTCGGCTTTCTGGGAGCGCGGGCCCTCTAGAAGTAAGGGGGCAGGGGCAAGTAGCGGTGCCGCCCAATTTGGCATACGTCCAGGTGGAGGTAGGGCGGTGCGCCCTGACAATTGTTCCAGCTCGTCCTACTTTCTCCGACATCGTGGTGCGCAACCGCGGTTTGAGTGATGCTACCGTACTGATGCTGGTGGTGGTGGAGCCCTGGGTTCAGAACCCTCAGCTCATGCCACCAATGTACACCTGCAACCCATCTGCCAGTCCAGCCATGCCTGAAGTGGTGCTGTGGCCTAATGATCTACGACCAGGCCCCAAGGAGGAAAGAGGTTTTCTAGTGCGCCTCGATGTCCCCGCTGGGCAGGCCAGGGAATTCTGGGTTTGGCGCACCCTTTCGCAGCAAGCGGTGAACGAGGGCCACGTAACCTTGGGCACCCGTGTGGTGCCTATCAACGTCAGGGTCATAGGCTATGCCCCCATGGGAGCTGGGGCGGGGATGCCCTGCACTGCTAACGATTGTCCCATGCTCTTGCAGCTTCTCAAGGAAGGTTGGCTGCGCTACGTCGAGGCAACTGGTTATCTGAACGCTATGGGCCGGGAGAGGGGCCAAGCTTATTTGGATCTTTTGGGCCAACAGTTCCCCGAGATGGCCGAGGCCCTTATATTAGGTCACTTGGGCCAAGTAGGGGATGAGATGGATAAGACCGCCAGCGAGGCCCTGGGCAGAGAGGTGCAGGTGTATGGCGAGGGGCCCACTATCATCAACTCGGTAGCCCCAAACGTGGTCCAGGGAATCACCAACTTCCTGCGGGACAACGCCGACGTCTTTAACCCCCAGGTGTACTTGGACACCTTAAAGTTCACCATCCAGGGCTTCACCGACGGAACTAACGCTAAGTATCTTACGGCGCTTGCCGACGCGACCGTGACCCAGTTCAGCTTTGGGCTGGTGAACCCCAACTGGGAGCCAGTATATGCCGATGCACCCTATATGGAGTATGCCCGCGGCGTAGGTACAGCGACAGGAGTAGCCTACAGCTACTACCTTAGTGGGTCCGTCATAAAAGGCGCCGGCACCGTCTTAAATGGCGCAGGCAAGCTGTTCTTTACTAAAGTCGTCGGGCAACCGGCGTTGCCCCTCAGAATAGGTGACATGCGGATGCTCCTTGGCTATTCCAGCGAGCGGGGCATGTACCTCCGCGCCTCTATTGGTGAAGCACGCCTTTTCCTGGGCGCCGTAAATAAAGCCCCTACTCTGAATGCTCAGTGGAGTAAACTCGTGCATATTCGTTTAGACCTTTCCGCTAGGACTCCCAAAGGGGCGCTACTGGCTATCGTCCGGACGTGTATCATGCAGAGGATACTCCTTAATGACTGCCTGCGCACCCAGATCGCGCCTCGCCTGACTGATGAGGAGCTGGCTGCCCTCAAGTGGCAGCTTCAGAGGGCTGGGGTGACCGACACCCAGTCTCTGGCGAATTGGCTCCAAATGCTAGAGGACGCCCAGAATAAGCTGGAAGAGGCGACTTCTGCGCAGAAGGAGTCCTTTGCCCGTGAGACGTCTAAGATGAGCGTGCCTGCCGTTGCAAGCTATG
The DNA here is from genome assembly GCA_030550295.1 of Chloroflexota bacterium. Taxonomy (GTDB): domain Bacteria; phylum Chloroflexota; class Dehalococcoidia; order SM23-28-2; family HRBIN24; genus JAVVHA01. The sequence continues at coordinate 2,452 of JAUQPQ010000007.1, read as the reverse complement.
ACCCCAACGAGATACTGGTGGCGCCCAGCGGGCCTGACGGCTGGATACGGCCCTTTGACAGACTACAAGCTGTTGTCCGCTTTGAGAACGAGGGGACGGGCCCAGCCTTCGATATCCGAGTAGAGATCCCATTGCCCAGGCAGTTAGACGAGGGGACCCTGCAGCTGGTAGGGGGCAGTCACCTGACTTATACGGTAGACCCTGATTTGGTGGACTTCCTGCCTCCAGAACTCCACCGTCATGGCAATGAGTTCCAGGAGACCATGAAGGTATCTTTCGACCCTGAACGGCGGGTCCTCACTTTCTACTTCCCTAACATCTTCTTGCCGCCTGCCAGCTGCGAGGACGGCGGCAGCCCCGACTGCAACGACGGCTTCGTCATCTTCTCCATCGCGCCTCGGGCTCCCTTCTCCCACGGCGATGAGGTCAGCCTCTTCGCTGACATTTACTTCGATCTGAATTCGCCTGTACGCACCAATACGGAGACGAGGAGGGTGGACTCCCAAGGGCCGGTGGTGGGAGCTACCGCCGATCTGGGGTCAGATGGTAGGCTGGCTGTCCGCTGGAACGCCACCGATGGAGGAAGCGGCCTCCAAGAGATCATGATATCCCTTTGGCGCCAGGGTGAGCTGATGCCCCTTGCAGTGCAAAAACTATCCCCAAATGAGGAGGTAGCTTATTTCCGGCTTCCTTCTTCCGGGGTCTATAGGGTGCTGGTCCAGGGGACGGATCGCTTGGGTAACGAGGGGCCTGAATTTGAGTTGAGCGTAAGTTACCGATCTCGTAGTAACCTCAGTCTCAGCTTATCCCTTGAAGGAAATGGCACAGTGATAATGGAGCCAGGGGTAATCGTTTGTGCATTTGACTGCTCCGCGGAGTTCCCCCCTGGAACGGAAGTCCACCTCACAGCTAATCCCGTCCCTGGCTGGACCTTCGCCCGCTGGTCTGGCGACTGCTCAGGCACCAGTACTACCACCACCGTCATTTTGGACAGGGACAAAGGCTGCACAGCCCACTTTACGCTCGAGCCACCTCCACTTCCTCCGCCTACGCCACCATCCATCCCTGCCCCGCGGGTGCCTGAGGGGATGGCCCTTGTGGAGTTTGGCGATGTGGGGTGCGATGCGGAGGTGACGGCCGTTGATGCCCTTTTCATCCTCATGTACGTAGTGGGCCGTGGGGGCGAGGTGCCTAGCAGGGCTAATTGCCCTGCCTTGGGCCAGGTAGTAAGCATAGGCGACCGGCCCGTCGTTTGGGGCGACATCAACAGGGACGGTCAGGTGGACGCCGTGGATGCCCTCCTTGTACTGCGGCATGTGGTAGGGCTGCCTGTGGCTGCGCCCATAGGGGAGCCTGTCATCGTGGTCTGGTAGGGGGCTTGGGACCAGGACCTAGCCCTCTAGCCAGGAGCTAGATCTAAACCAGCAAAGCAGCGGCCCCTAGGGGCCACCAAAAGGGGGCCAGGGCCAATCTTTGTCCTACTTTTTCCACCCCCTTGGCAGTTAGGGCACCCACGAAGTTTAGAACCGGCTCGCTACCAACTGAGCCTTGCCAGCGCTTCGCCTGGACGTAGATCACCCCCCAGCCCTAGCTTGTCCTCGTTGATGATGCCATCTATTCCCTCATCGCCCGGTTTGCCTGCTACCAGGCCAGAGGCGCCATGGGGACCACCCTAGCCCATCTTCAGGAGCAGGTCCACCACTAGCCTCTCAAATGACGCCGGCGACATAGAGTGCAGCTGCTCGAATAACTCTCTGGCCAAAGCGTTCCTAAGCTCTTGATACGCGGCCTCTAGCCGATGTCAATCCGCTCCGGGTTCTCAGCCAGAACGTCACGCCCGTGCTGCGTAATCTTCACCACGCCCCTTTGCCCGCGCGGCGCCTCTACCAGCCCTGCTGCCTTCAAATAGGTATGTGCCCACGCCACCCGGTTGTCAAATTTAGGCGGGCCACTTTCTAGCTTCTCCCTCCGCTCCTGAGGGGACAAGTTGAACTCTGTGGCCAGTGCCTCTATAACGTTGGCCAGCTTCCACTCCCTGCCATCGGCCAGCAACTTCAACATTGGAAGCATTAAGTCCTGAAAAGAGGGTATGGCCATATCGTTACCCCTCCCTTGCTCCCTTAGTCACTTGCCCACGTCCCAACGCCGGCAGCAAACGTCTCTTTTACCAAATGTGGCCATAATTATAGGCACGATTGCAGAAGCGTACAAGTTGGAAAAGATGTTACGCAAGGGCTTGTGCCTTAGCAACAGGACTGGTGGGGGCGTTCCGCCGCTCCCGCCCATCTAGAGAGAAGTCGGTCTAGTGTTGCCGCGCCAGGCCCAGGTAGCAAAGCAGTGGCCCCTAGGGGCCGCTGCTTTGCTGGTTTAGATCTAGCTCCTGGCTAGAGGGCTAGGTCCTGGTCCCAAGCCCCCTACCAGACCACGATGACAGGCTCCCCTATGGGCGCAG
>JAUQPQ010000081.1 GCA_030550295.1 Chloroflexota bacterium | reverse complement strand
ATCCTTCCCTTCGCCGCCTTATCCAGAACGCCCTCCTCCTCAACGAAGACGGGACCTATTCCTACCGCTACGACCGACGCCTCGCCGAGATCACCACGAAGTCGGCTATTGTGGAGATAGATTATCTTTGGGAATCCCTTTCCCGTATCCAGTGTCCCACCCTGGTGCTAAGGGGGGAGCACAGCCCCATCTTGGACCAGAAGATAAGTGAAGAGATGATTCGCTCTTTGCCTCAGGGCTACTTGTACGTTTTCCCGTGCGCTGGCCACTCCCTGCCCCGCTTGCGCCCCAAGGAGTTTGCCCAAGTGGTAAGGGCTTTCTTGTTAGACCAGCCTTTGCCTCTATAGGTTGCAGGCTCAGCCTGTGGGCTGTAGGGTGGCAGGGGTGAGGCGCTCTAGCTCCTCCTCTTGACCCAACAGGATGAGGCGATCTCCCACTGCGAGGACGGTGTTAGGATCTGGGGCGACGATTACCTGGCCATCGGCTCGCTGGAGGGCCAGGGGGAGGACACCGCGGCAGGGGGCGAGAGCCTCCCTCAGGGTATGGCTCTGCCAGTTAGAGCCGGGGGTCACCTCCAGTTCGGCCACTACTTGGGGGCCAGACCGAGATGGGAGGGCTTCCATGACCTCGGCCAGTAAGGGTTGAACGGCTGCCAATGCCATGCGACGCCCTGCTAAGGTGTAGGGGGATATTACTCTGTCGGCTCCGGCCCGGCGCATGGCATGTTCGCTGTCGGGGTGGGCGGCCCTCGCCACTACCATTAGATCCGGCTTTAGGGCCTTAGCGGCCAAGACGATAAAGGTGTTGCCGGCGTCGGAATCGGAGGCAGCTAGGAGGCCTCGTGCCCTTTGGATCCCTGCTTGTAGGAGCACCTCGTCTCGGCTAGCATCGCCTTCCACTAGCAGGTAACCCTGTTGACGGGCCCTCTCTATAGCTTCAGGGTTGCTGTCTACCACCACAAAGGGGATGTGGTGGCTACGGAACTCGTGAGCTATAGCCTCGCCGACGCGACCAAATCCACATAGAATGAAGTGGCCCCTCAGTTTCTCCAGTTCCCCCTTCATGGCTCTCCTACCCCAATATGCTGCTAGCTCTCCCTCTATTATGGCCTGCACTAAACTAAGCAAGGCGTAGAAAAGGATACCCACTCCCGATAAGGCGAGGAGGATGGTGATTATACGCCCCCCTTGGCTCAGAGGTTGGACTTCCCGAAAGCCCACGGTGGTGATGGTGATCACCGTCATATATAGGGCGTCCCAAAATCCCCACCCCTCTATGACCATGTACCCCACGCACCCGGCCCCTATCACGATGGTAGCCAGGCCGGCAGCTAAGGCGATCCTTAGGAAGGGTCGGGTGGTAGGTGCCTGCACCTGTTAGCAGCCCGCGATGCGTTTCTTCTTCTGGGCCACGTAGTCTACTAGGATGTACTGGCCCAGCTTGTCGGGAGTGGTATAGAAGACACGGCCCCGGTTGATCTTAGCTATCTGGTTGACGAACTCCTTTAGGTAGTAGTTGCGGTCTAGCATGAAGGTGTTGATGATGATCCCCTTTTGGGTGCAGCGTTTAACCTCCTGCAGGGTCTTGCGAATGGTGACGGGGCTAGGAGGATAAGAGAAGAAGGAGCGGCCTCTCTCTAGGTGAGCGGTGGGCTCGCCATCGGAGATCATGATGATCTGGCGGGTAGCGCCAGGATGGCGTTCCAGGAGTTTTTGAGCCAGGATGAGGGCGTGGTGCATATTGGTGCCCAGTACGGTCTCGTCCCAACGCACGTAGATAAGCTCTTCGGGCTTGAGCTCCCGTGCGTAGGCTGAGAAGCCCAAGATATAAAGGGCATCTTTGGGGAACTTGGTGTTGATCAGGTTATAAAGGGCCAGGGCCACCTTTTTGGCCGCTTGAAAGGATCCCCTCAGGGCCATGGACCACGACATGTCTAGCATTATGACTGTAGCCGTGGTTGAAAGGTGCTCAGTGGCGTAGACCTGGAAATCGTCCTTTTGTAGCCGCACAGGGGTCTGGGGCCCCTCCCGCAAAATGGCGTTGAAGAGGGTCTGCTGCAGGTGAAGGTGGAAGGGATCACCGAACTCGTACGGCTTGTCCTCCTCAGTGCGTTCGATGCCGGGGCCACGATGGCGAGTAGGGTGCTGACCGGAAGAGGACTTGCGGATCTGGGCATAGATCTCAGCCAAGGCCTGCTGACCGATGCGCCTAATAGCTCTTGGGGTGAGCTCCCATTCCTTGCCCTTGCGGCGGATGTAGCCGGCCCGCTCCAAGATCTCTATCAGTTCTTTGAGCTGCTGGAAAATGCGGTAGGCCTCTTCCCCTAATACTTCCCGGAGCTTCTGCTCATCCACCACATCAAGGGGCTCACCATATCGGAGCCTCTCCAGTTGGCCTTCCAGCTCGTTCAGGTCGCGCATGTGCTCCATGAGGCGGAGGGCTTGGAGGAGGTCTAGCTCTTCCTGGCCTCGGAAGGCGTAAAAGGGCTGAGTGTCCTGGAGAGGCTGGAGGATCTCCAAGTTAATGGCCAATTCTTGTAGCTCTTTCAATAGCTCTGGGTCGCTCACCTTTTCCATGAGGAGGTCTTCCAATTGGCGCCTCAACTCGGGCGCAAGGCTTTCCAAGAGGGACTGCATGGCGGCCCATCCCTGGCGCATCTGCTGGATGAGGTCGTCTAGGGTGGCTGGGGCATTGGGGCCCAGGATATCGCTGAACCTCTGGCGGAAGGACTCGTAATCTGGCTCCCCTCCAGCCATCTTTTCCGAAAGGAGGGAGTTGAGCTCCCGCACCATCTCCTTGAGGCGCTGTAGTTCTTCTGGCCCCATGGAGGACAGCTGCCGGTACAGGTCTTTAAAGAACGTCTCTAGGACGGCCCGACGTAGCATCTCCATAAGTTCCTGGAACTTGGCTGCTGCTTCCGGGTCCACAAATTCGTAGTCTTGGAGGGCCTTGATACGGCCAGGGGTATCGGGTGGGAGACGGCCCAGAAAGTCCTTTTTGCGCTGGGCTACCTTCATAAGCGTCTCAGCTAGCTGTTGAAGGTCTTGAGGAAGTGCAGGGCCCTCTCCCAAGGCCTCCTCAAAGGGGGAAAGCCGGCCTTTATCTCCCCTAAGGATCTGCTGGGCCTCTTGAAGACGTCGGTCTAGGGCTTGCTGCTCCAAGTCTAACACCTCTTGCAAGCGCCTTTGGATGTCGTCCATGACGGAGCTGAGGTTGTACTGGTCTAAGAGTTGGCGTCGGTGCTGGCGCAGGCGCTGAAGGAGCTCGCGTAGGCCCTGAACATTAGCGCCCAAGGGCTGCGTAAGCCCCCGCTGCAATAAGTTGCGCAGGGCATGGTCTAGGTCACCAAAACTTAGGAGGTCGTCGGTGATGGCTGAAAGGATCTCATCGGGCTCTGGGGGCGGCTCCTGGCTTCCATCCCATTCCGAGTAACGGTATATCCACATCCCCTCACCGCCTTTATATTAGTGGGCCCGGTAGCGGGCCCTTCTTGCTAACTTCTCCTTGTTGAGCCTCTTAGATAGGTGGAGCCCCTCCAGCACCAGCTCGATGGCCGAGGCCAGGAGCTGGGGCGGATGAACGCATGCCAGCTTCTCGGCCACTTCGGCTAGGGCAGGCACTTGGCGAGCTATCTCCTGGTACGCCTCTACGGGAGCCAGATCAGAGACCTCCACAGTGAGACCGCCACGAAATGCGGCTACCACCCCTTCCAGCTCGCTCAAGGTCAGGTAGCGGTTGAACACCGTCAGGACTGCCCCCTGAAGGAGACGATCTAAAACCTGCTCTTCCCGGCCCTCCTCTACCGTTTCGAACTCGATTTTGCCCATAAGGGCGGGAACGATGTAGGGGAGATCGGAGATACGGGGGCTTGCTACATCTTCCCCAAGCAAGATGGCCCGACGTAGGGCGTTGGCCAGGAGGCTCTCGTAACTGGCGATGGATGCCCGGACCGAGACTCCAGAACGTTGGTTGATATCTGGGCTGCGGCGGGCCTGTCTTACCACCTCAGCCACTATCTCCTTTATGAAGGAAGGGATGAAAAGAGGCCTTTCATCTTCCCCCTCGAAGCGGGTGCGTTCTTGCTCCATAATGGCGATCTCGTGCTCTAGGGTGTGGGGGTAGTGTGTACGTATTTGGGCCCCGTACCGGTCTTTAAGGGGGGTGATGATGCGTCCCCGGTTGGTGTAGTCCTCGGGGTTGGCTGAGGCCACAAGGAAGATGTCCAACGGGAGGCGAATACGGTAGCCACGTATTTGCACATCGCGCTCTTCCATGATGTTAAAGAGGCCTACCTGGATGCGTTCGGCCAGGTCGGGGAGCTCGTTGATGCAGAAGATGCCTCTATTGTGGCGGGGCACAAGGCCATAATGGATGGTCAGATCGTCGGATAGATATCGTCCCTCTGCCACCTTAATGGGGTCTACCTCTCCAATCAGGTCGGCGATGGTGATGTCTGGGGTGGCTAACTTCTCGCCGTAGCGCCGGTCGCGTCCTATCCATTCTATCTCAACGGCGTCGCCTTCTTGGGCTACCCATTCGTGACAGCGGCGGCAAAGGGGCTTATAGGGATTGTCGTTAATCTCGCAGCCGGCGATGATGGGCACCTCTTCGTCTAGGAGGTTTACTAAGGCGCGTATGAGGCGGCTCTTGGCCTGGCCCCTTTCCCCCAAGAAGATGATGTCTTGGCCTGCTAGGATGGCGTTCTGGATTTGGGGGATGACGGTGTCCTCGTAACCGATGATGCCCGGGAACAGCCCCTCCCCCTTGCGCATCTTGGCCATGAGGTTACGGCGCATCTCAGCCTTGACAGGCAGCACGCGGTAACCGACGGCCTTGAGCTCCCCTATGGTGCGCGGTTTTGCAGCCACTCCTATCCCCCCTGCTCCCTGGCGTGCCAGTGCTAAAGTCTCATTATACCCGAGGTTCCCGCTAAGGCCTAGGTTAAGTGGCGTTGGCTGTCACCTTAGTCCCTGGCATACTAAGGTGGTGATGATTGAGGCCTTTGAGGAATGGATCCTGGAGGCTAGCCGTTCCATTTATGAAGCCATAGGGTGGCCAGGGGTCGTCTTCCTGATGGCCGTTGAGAGCGCATGCATCCCCTTTCCTAGCGAAGTCATCATGCCATTGGCAGGCTGGTTTTTGGTTAAAGAGAAGGGGTTAGGATTCGAATGGCTGCTGGTGGCAGGGCTCCTTGGGGCGATAGGCAATCTGTTGGGGTCTTGGGTTGCCTATGCCGTAGGCCGTAAGGTGGGCAGGGCCTTCGTGGAGAGATATGGCCATCTCTTGCTCATCAGTCAGCGGGAAGTGGCGATGGCAGACCGCTTCTTCGCCCGATATGGGGAAGGGGCAGTCTTCTTCTCCCGTTTACTGCCTGTAGTCCGTACCTTTATAAGCTTCCCTGCTGGCGTAGCTAATATGCCCCTTGCCAGGTTCTGTGCCCTCACTTTGGTAGGCTCGTATCCTTGGTCCCTGGGCCTAGCTGGTGGGGGCTACATTTTGGGTGAGCACTGGGACAGGATAACCAACGTATTTAGGCCGGTGGCGATACCCCTGGCAGTGGGTTTAGGCCTGGCAATAGCATGGTACTACGGCCACCGCATCTTGGCATTGTGGCGGGCTGGCAAGAGAGTGGAGGCAAAGGAAGAATGAGGATGCCCTTTCTTCATCGGGTCGAGGCGGTGAGGCGGAACCACGCCCTGGAACACGCTACCATCGCTCTCCTTATGGCCAAACTTGGGCGACCGGTGAGGCTGTTGGGGAGGGCCTCCGCCGACGGCTTCTTCATCGTCGGCAACGTCTCTCGTGATGAGGTTGCGTGGGCTGTAGGGGAGGCCTTGGCCCGACTGCGGGGCGGGGAGTCCCACCTGGCCTTAACCCCTCTGTGCGGCACTAATATGGTGGTAGCTGGCCTCCTGGCCGCTCTAGCGTCTCACTGGGTCTTGGGCCAAAGGAACGCTAGGGGTAGGTGGGAAACCTTAGCGCAGGCGGTGCTTGCCTCCACCCTAGCCGTTACCATCGCTCAGCCTCTGGGCCGATGGGCCCAGCGCTACATCACCACTTCGGCCGATATGCAAGGGTTCCAGGTTCAAGGGGTGTACCAGATAGGGCAGCTGCCCATATACAAGGTGGCCACCATCTGGCAGGCCAGTCGCCCTGAAGGCCCAGTGCCCCCCTGGGGGTAGAAGGCCGAAGGGCGCAGAGGGCTATGGCCATGGTGCTACTATTGACCTGGCAAGATGTGCGCGACTTTTTCCTTTGGGATGGCGTACGTGTCCTCGCCATCATCCTCGTTGCCTTTGGGGCTGACTTTTCCCTTCATCGGCTAGTACCCCCCCTTGTACGCGCTGCCATTGAGGTACACCTGGTGGAGCGGCCCCCCGAGGAACGGGAGCAGCGGGTACATACCTTGTCACAGGTGTTTACAGGCACTGGGCGGGCCTTTATCCTGCTCGTAGCCCTTTTGCTCATCCTCCCTGTCCTAGGAATAAACATCGCCCCCCTGCTGGCCAGTGCCAGCGTGATAGGTCTGGCCTTGGGCATAGCTGCCCAGAGCCTGGTCCGCGACCTCATCAATGGCTTCTTTATCCTCATGGAGAACCAGTATGCAGTGGGGGACGTGGTGCAAGTAGCAGGGGTAACAGGATTGGTCA
>JAUQPQ010000080.1 GCA_030550295.1 Chloroflexota bacterium | reverse complement strand
GGGGGCACCCTCACCAACTTCCAGACCATCCAGTCCCGCATCGACTACCTGGTGCGGCTGGAGGACGCCAAGGCCAGGGGCGATCTGGCCCGCCTCTCTAAAAAGGAGGCGGCCCGTATGGAGCGCATCATCCAGAAGCTCAACCGCAACTTAGAGGGCCTCAAGCAGATGACCACCCTGCCCCGCGCCCTCTACGTGGTAGACGCCTCCAAAGAGATCATCGCCGTGGCTGAGGCCCGCCGAATGGGCATCCCCGTGGTAGCTATGGCCGATACCAATTGCGATCCTGACCTGATCGACTACCCCATACCCAGCAACGACGACGCCGTCCGGGCCATAAAGCTCATCACCTCCCGCATAGCCGATGCCGTACTTGAGGGCCTAGCCGAGAGGGAGGCCAGAGCCAAAGCCGAGACAGAGGCCGGAGAGGAAGAGCTGGCCGCCCTACAGGAGACGGGCTTCGTCTTCTCTCCCGATGAGCCCTCCCCCTATGAGAGAGAGGAAGACTAAACACCTGACACCTTTGCGGAGGTGAAGCAAGGTGACCATTTCAGCCGAGGCCGTAAAGGCCCTGCGCGAAATGACCGGGGCCGGCGTCATGGATTGTAAACGGGCCCTAGAAGAGGCCGGCGGCGACCTAGAAAAGGCCAAAGAGATCCTCAGAGAGCGAGGGGTAGCCATCGCCCAAAAGCGGGCAGGAAGGGAGACTACCCAGGGCCTTGTCTACGCCTACATCCACCACGATGGCCGCGTGGGGGCCCTAGTAGAGATCAACTGCGAGACCGACTTCGTGGCCCGCACCGACGAGTTCCGCGCCCTCGCCCAAGCCATAGCCCTCCAAGTGGCAGCCATGAACCCTAAATACATCTCCCCCGATGAGATGACCCCAGGCGAAGGCGACCCCAAAGAGCTATGTCTTCTCTCCCAGCCCTATATCCGGGACGAGTCCCGAACCATAACTGACCTCGTCCAGGAGGTGATCGCCAAAACAGGGGAGAACGTCCGCGTGCGCCGTTTCGCCCGCTTCGAGCTAGGCCGCTACGATGAGGGGTGAACGCTTTGGGCCCCTACCGACGTATCCTCCTTAAGCTCAGTGGCGAAGCCCTCCTGGGCCAAAGGCCCTACGGCATCGACTCCCAAGAGCTGCGGCGGATCGCCCGCCAGATCAAGACAGCAGTGGAGATGGGGGTACAGGTCGCCATAGTAGTAGGAGGGGGGAACATCTTCCGAGGGGCAGAAGCTGCTGCCCAGGGGATGGATCGGGCCACCGCCGATTATGCCGGCATGTTGGCCACCATTATCAACGCCCTAGCCCTCCAGGACGCCCTGGAACAGATGGGCGTGGTAGTAAGGACCCAATCGGCCATTACCGTCCAGGCCGTAGCCGAGCCCTACATCCGGCGACGGGCCATAAGGCACCTGGAGAAGGGCCGCGTCGTCATCTTTGCTGCCGGCACCGGTAACCCCTACATGACCACCGACACCGCCGCCGCCCTGCGGGCCATAGAGATAGGGGCCGACGTCCTCCTCATGGCCAAACATGGCGTCGACGGCGTCTACGAGGCCGACCCCCGCAAGGTGCCCACCGCTCGCAAGTTCCAGGCCATCACCTACATGGACGCCATCAGCCGACGCCTGGAGGTGATGGATAGCACCGCCCTTTCCCTGTGCATGGAAAACGCCCTCCCCATCGTCGTCTTCGATCTCCAGGAAGAGGAGGGGATCTTGCGCGTTATAAAGGGGGAACCCTTAGGCACCATCGTCCAGGAAGGGAAGACGATGTTCGCCCCCGCCCCTGGGGAGGTGAGCTAGGGTGAAGGAGGCAGTGGAAAACACCCTCAAGGAGGCCAAAGGCCGCATGGCCAAGGCGGTAGAGGTGCTGGCCCATGACCTGGCCACCATCCGTACCGGCCGCGCTAGCCCTGCCCTAGTAGAGAACATCAAGATAGACTACTACGGCACTCCTACCCCCCTCAAGCAGCTCGCCCAGATCACCACCCCCGAGGCCCGCCTCATCCTCATCCACCCTTGGGACCGTTCCACCATCAGGGCCATAGAGAGGGCGCTCCAGCAATCGGAGCTGGGGGTCAACCCCACCAACGACGGCACCCTAATTCGAATCGTCCTCCCACCCCTCTCTGAGGAGAGGCGACGGGAGCTGGCCAAGGTGGTCCGCCAGCGGGTGGAGCAGGCCCGAGTGGCGGTGCGCAACGTCCGGCGAGACGCTCACGACCACTTGCGCCGCCTCGAAAAGGAACACCAGATCTCCGAGGACGAACTAAAGCGGGCCGAACAGGAGCTGCAAAAGCTCACCGATAGCTACATAACGGAAATAGAGCGGCTAGGAGAGGCCAAAGAAGAGGAGGTGCTCCAGATCTGAAAGGGCCCCTGCCAGACCTGGTCATCCCTCCCCCTAGCCCCACCCCTGAGCGGACGATCCCCCTGGTACCCCTGTCCCGGATCCCCGTACACGTGGCCATCATAATGGACGGGAACGGCCGGTGGGCACGGCAAAGGGGCCTGCCCCGCCTAGCCGGCCACCGCGCCGGCACTGAAAACCTGCGTCGCGTCATCCGCCGCTTCGCCGACTACGGCGTCAAGTTCCTCACCTTATACGCCTTCTCTACCGAAAACTGGATGCGCCCCAAAAAGGAAGTGGAGGGCCTCTTGCGCCTCCTCCGTCAGGTCATCCGTCGCGAACTGAACCATCTGCATGAAAACGGCATCCGCCTCCTCCACATCGGACGACTGGAGGGGCTCCCCCCAGCCCTCCAGCGACAAGTGAAGGAGGCCATGGAACTGACCCGCTTCAACCAGCGCATGACCCTGATAATAGCCTTCAACTACGGGGGAAGGGCAGAGATAGTCGACGCCGTGCGCCGCCTCTTGGCCGCTGGCATCCCCCCCGAGGAGGTCGACGAGAGGCTTATCTCCTCCTTCCTTTACACCAACGACCTGCCCGATCCCGACCTAATCATCCGCACCGGTGGCGAAATGAGGCTGTCCAACTTCCTCCTCTGGCAAGGGGCCTACGCCGAGTTCTACTCCACCTCCGTCTACTGGCCCGACTTCGACGAGAACGACATCGACCAGGCCCTTTTGGCCTACGCCAACCGTAAACGCCGGTTCGGTCGCCTCCCTGATGATGAAAGCGATTATCCGCCACCCTCGCAGGACGGGCGCCGGTGACGGCCTCTTGCTGAGGACCTTTTCCGCCGTAGTAGGGGTGCCCGTCATCTTGGCCGTCCTTTGGCTTGGAGGGATCGCCTTCGCCTTGGGGACAGGGGCGGTGATGGCTGTGGCCATGGCGGAGATGCAAGGAGCCCTTATGCCTCAGGGCATACGCTGGGGGCCGCTGGTGTGGCCTCGCCATCCCCTAGCCTGGATGGGGATAGTTCTCATGGGCCTTATGGTAGCTGGTGCCTATCACGGGGGGAAGTGGTGGATGGGAGCAGCCTCTTTAGCCTTCGTCCTGCCCCTTTTGGCCTCCCTACCCAGGCCCAAGCTAAAGGAGGCCCTTGGAGAATGGGCCCTCGTGGCAGCTGCCACGGCCTACATCGGCATACTGGGCAGCCACCTGGTGGCCCTACGCCAGGGCCCTAATGGCATGGACTGGACTATGGTGGCCATCTTTGGTGCCTTCGCCACCGATACCTCCGCCTACCTGGTGGGGCGGGCAGTGGGGAAAAATCGCCTCGTCCCCCACCTGAGCCCCGGAAAGACGTGGGAGGGCACCCTAGGAGGTATGGCACTAGGGGCAGGAGGTGTCCTCCTCCTTAACTGGGCCACTGGCCTCCGGTTGGGCGCCTCTCAGATAGGGCCTTTGGCCTTCTTCCTGCCGCTGGCAGCCGTCCTGGGAGACCTGGTAGAGTCCTTTATTAAACGTGGGGCAGCAGTGAAGGACACCTCAGCCCTCGTCCCTGGGCACGGTGGCTTCCTAGACCGCCTGGACAGCATCTTCTTCACTGTGCCCTTGGTATACTATTGGCGTTTCAAGGTGATGGGATGGCAAGGCTAGCCGTTATCGGCTCTACCGGCTCCATAGGCCGGCAGACGCTGGAAGTGGTGCGCGCCCTCCCCAACCGCCTACAGGTGGTGGCCCTTGCAGCAGGCAACAACATTGAGCTTCTTCAGGAGCAGGCCTTAGAATTCCGCCCCCTCTACCTATACGCTGAGCGGGGGGAGAAGGAACTATACCACGCCTTGGGCGAGGCGGGGCTTTCATGTAACTGGGCGCGGCCAGAAGAGATGGCCACCGCCCCCGAGGTGGACTTGGTGATGGTAGCCACCGCCGGCGGGGCAGGCCTTTTGCCCACCATGGCCGCCCTTAAGGCCAGAAAGGTGGTGGCTTTGGCCAACAAGGAAGTGCTGGTGATGGCCGGCCACCTGGTAAATGCAGCCCTCTCCCACGGAGGAGAGGTAAGGCCGGTAGACTCAGAACACTCGGCCATATGGCAGTGCCTATGGGGAGAAGCCCCGGACAAGATATCGCGACTTATCCTCACCGCCTCCGGGGGCCCCTTCCGCGACCGCCCTCTACACGAGCTGGCCAAGGTAACGCCCCAGGAGGCCCTCGCCCATCCCACCTGGCAGATGGGCCCTAAGGTGACAGTAGACTCGGCCACCCTTATAAACAAAGGCTTCGAATGCTTAGAGGCGCGCTGGCTCTTTCAAGTGCCCCTTGAGCGCATTCATGTAGTGATGCACAAGGAGAGCATCGTCCACTCCTTGGTGGAGTTCTGCGACGGCTCAGTGAAGGCCCAGCTCAGCATGCCCGACATGCGCCTGCCCATACAGCTGGCCCTCACCTACCCAGAGCGACTGACGGGGGTATCCCTTCCTCCTCTCGATCTGGCCCAAGTGGGTTGCCTTCACTTCGGCCCGGTGGACTGGGAGCGTTACCCGTGCTTGGCCCTAGCGCTGGAGGCAGGCAAGAAGGGTGGCACCTACCCTGCCGTCCTAGCTGCTGCCGACGAGGTAGCCGTCCAGATGTTCCTGGAGGGGCACATAGGCTTTACGGACATTAGGTACATCCTGGAGGAGGTCCTGGAGGCCCATGAAGGAGTCCCAGAGCCAGACCTGGGCCAGGTGCTAGAGGCAGAGGCCTGGGCGAAGGCCTGGGCTATGGCGTGGGTGAGGAGCAAGGGGTGAGCATCCAGGTCGTACTAGCCTTTGTGGGGATGCTGGCCCTGCTCATAGTGATCCACGAGCTAGGCCACTTCCTCACCGCCAAGGCCGCAGGAGTAAAGGTATTGGAGGCGGGGCTGGGGTATCCGCCACGCCTTTGGGCCTTTAAGCGGGGCGAGACCGTTTACTCCATCAACCTTCTGCCCTTGGGCGGGTTCGTACGCCTTTTGGGTGAAGAGGACCCCAGCCATCCTCAAAGCCTGGCCGCCCAGCCTGCGTTGGTGAGGCTAGTAGTATTGGGGGCAGGTTCGTTTATGAACCTACTCTTGCCCATCCTCCTCTTCGCCATCGCCTTCATGATCCCTCGGGAGGTACCTGTAGGCCTGGTAGTCATATCTGAGGTCCAGAATAGCTCCCCCGCCCAGGAGGCAGGCCTCAGGCCTGGTGACATCATCTTGGCCATCGATGGCGAGGGGATACGCAACACCCAGGACGTAGCCCGTCTAGTGCGCTTGGGCATGGGCCATACCCTGGACTTCACTATCAAACGCCCCAGCTCCACTGACCCTCTCGGTGGAGGCGGTGCCGAGATAATCACCCTCCCCGTAAAGGCCCGCTTCCGCAGCGATGGCCCCACCGGTATCCGCATCTACATGAACATGGCGTATACCGTCCGCGAGTCGTCTCCCCCTTGGGAGGCCCTGGCCCGGGGGTGGACTGCCACTGTAGAGGCCCTCATCTTGGCCCGGAATGAGGTGATCACCTGGTTCACAGGGGGAGGAGCGCCTCAAGTGACTGGGCCAGTAGGGATCGCGCAAGCTACGGGGGAAGTGGTAGAGGCATGGGGCTGGCGCGCCCTCTTAGACTTGGCCGCCCTCCTTTCCATTAACCTGGGCATCATCAACCTCCTACCCCTACCCATGCTAGATGGAGGGCGCATCGTCTTTGTCGTCCTTGAGATCCTGCGGAGGGGCAAGCGCATCGCCCCCGAAAGGGAGGCCCTTATCCATCTCATAGGGTTTGTAGCTATCATAAGCTTGGCAGTAGTAGTGACCTACTTCGATGTGCTACGCATTTTAAGAGGGGAAGGGGTGTTGCCATGAAAGAGCTAGACGCTATGGCCCTTCTGAGCCAGCGACGCCGCAGCCGCCCCGTGTGGATAGGGCCTGTACAGATCGGGGGTGGCGCCCCCATCGTCGTCCAGTCCATGACCAACACCGATACGGCCGATGCGGAAGCCACCCTGCGCCAGATCAGGGAGTTGGCAGAGCTAGGCTGCGAGGTGATACGGGTGGCAGTCCCCGACCGGGAGGCCGCCGAGGCCCTTCCCAAGCTGGTCAAGGAGAGCCCCATACCCATCATCGCTGATATCCACTTCGACCATCGCCTTGCCCTGGCTGCTCTAAAGGCTGGCGTACACGGCCTGCGTCTCAACCCGGGCAACATCCGCGACCCCGCTAAGGTACGGGAGGTGGTGCAAGAGGCCAAAGCCCGCAGTGTGCCTATACGGGTGGGGGTGAACGAGGGTA
>JAUQPQ010000079.1 GCA_030550295.1 Chloroflexota bacterium | reverse complement strand
GAGCTACCTGGACTTTGTGGCCCCAGGGCTTTTGGCCGTCTTCCCCATGTGGGCCGCCTCCGCCGAGGCGGGCTGGGGCTCGTATTTTCGCATGGAGAACCTGCGCACCTTTGAGGCGATGCTCGCCACCCCCCTCTCGGTGGACGACGTCACCACCGGCGAGGTGGGGTGGGCAGCCACACGGGGCGTTATATCTAGCATATACATCTTGGCCGTCATCGCCGCCTTTGGGACGGTGCAGTCCCTGTGGGCCCTTTTGGTGCCTTTAGTAGGGGTGGTAGCTGGTTTCCTTTTCGGCGCCGTATCCTTATCGTACACGGCCATCGCCCGCTCCATCAGCTCCCTCAACTACTTTTTCGCCGTCTATATTACCCCCCAGTTCTGGCTTTCTGGTGCTTTCTTCCCCTTGGACAAGCTCCCTTCGTGGGTGGGGAAGGCTGCCTGGTGGGCGCCAGCATCCCATGCTGCCAATGCCCATAGGGCTCTGGTCACAGGCGGCATAGGATGGGGCCTTTTAGCCGATGTGGCGTGGATGGCTTTGGCAGCCTTTTTATTCTATCTTTTGGCCCTGGCTCTCATGCGGAGGCGTCTCATCCGTTAAAATGTCGGTATGAGGCCTCGCATAGGTATACCTGTCTGGCGTGCTCCTCCCGGGGAGCGGTTCCACCACTACGAAGAGAGCCTACGCCAGGCCGGAGGGGAGCCGGTGCGCCTCTTGCCAGGTCAAGGCCTAGAAGGGCTTCAAGGCCTGCTTCTCACCGGAGGGGTGGACATAGACCCTGCCCTCTACGGCCAGCGTAGACACCCAGCTACCCAGCGCCCCAACAAAGAGCGGGACCGCCACGAGTTGTCCCTGCTACGAGAGGCGATCAGAAAGGGAGTGCCCATATTGGGCATATGCCGGGGCCACCAGCTTATCAACGTCGCCCTGGGGGGAAGCCTCCTCCAACACCTGGCCGATGGAGGCCACCAAGCCCAAGAGGACGATTCCTCCTCTTGGCACCCCATCCGGGTGGAGGGGTTCCTGGCCGAGCTTTATGGACACGAAAGCCTCTGGGTCAACTCGCGGCACCATCAGGCGGTCACTCCGGGGCTCCTAGGGCGTGGCATAGTACCCCTGGCCTACTCCTCAGAAGGCCTGGTGGAGGCCCTCCAGGTGGAAGATCACCCTTGGGCGGTGGGAGTCCAGTGGCATCCAGAGCGGCCTGAGATGCGCCTTGAGAGGGAAGAAAGGGGAGTCCCTTTAGCCTACGCGTTTCCCCTCTTTGCGGCCTTTGTGGAGGCATGCCAGCAGTTTGGCAGCCCCTGAGGCAAAACGCAGTGGAAAGCTAGCCCAAAAGGCTTTATGATGGAAATAAAGCCACCTTCTCACCCTCCCTTAGGAGTCTGATATGGTAACTGAGCCTGTAGCCCGCCACATCCAGCCCATCCGCATAGAGGATGAGATGCGGGCCGCCTACCTGGACTACGCCATGAGCGTCATCGTCTCCAGGGCGCTGCCCGATGTGCGGGACGGGCTCAAACCGGTGCAGAGGCGCATCCTCTACACCATGTGGGAGCTGGGCCTACGTCCCGGCCAACCTTACAAGAAGAGCGCCCGCATTGTGGGAGAGGTTCTAGGCAAATACCACCCCCACGGCGACGACCCCGTCTACGAAGCGATGGTGCGCATGGCCCAGCCCTTCGTCATGCGCTACCCCCTAGTGGACGGCCAGGGCAACTTCGGCTCCATCGACGATGATCCCCCGGCAGCGATGCGCTACACCGAGGCACGCCTCGCCCCCATAGCCGAGGAGATGATGGCCGACATAGACAAGGACACGGTAGACTTCGTCCCCAACTTCGACGATACCCTAACGGAGCCCCAGGTCTTGCCCGCCCGGCTGCCCAACCTCCTGGTCAACGGGGCCTCAGGTATCGCCGTGGGCATGGCCACCGAAATACCCCCACATAATCTAGGCGAAATAAGTGACGCCATCATCTACCTCCTGGACCACCCTGACGCCACCACCGATGAGCTGGCCCGCATAGTCCGCGGCCCCGACTTCCCCACCGGTGGCCTTATCTTCCGCTACGAGAAGATAAAGGCGATCTCGGGGGACGGCCAGCGACAAGAGCTCAAAGAAGACGCCATCGCCCGCGCCTACGCCGAGGGGAAAGGTCGCATCCTCATGCGGGCCCGGGCACGTATCGAGCCTACCGCTAGGGGACAGCACATCGTCATCACCGAGCTCCCCTATCGCGTGGCCAAGGCACCCCTCATAGCTCGCATCGCTGAGCTGGCCCGAGAGCGCCGCATCGAGGGGATATCGGAGATAAGGGACGAGTCCGACCGGGAAGGCCTGCGCATCGTCATAGAGCTAAAGAGGGAGGCCAATCCTCAACAGGTCCTTGCTACCCTGTACAAGCACACGCCTTTGCAGCTGGCCTATAACGTCAACATGTTGGCCCTCGTGGGAGGGCAGCCCCGCACGGTGGGCCTCAAGAACATCCTCCAGGCGTTCATCGACCACCGACGCGAGGTGGTGCAGCGCCGCAGCCAGCACGACCTACGCAAGGCCCAAGAGAGGGAACATATCCTCCAAGGCCTACTTCGCGCCATTGAACAGCTGGAGCAAATCATCGCCGCCATACGTCAGTCGCCCTCAGTAGAAGAGGCACGCCGGCGCCTTATGGCCCCTCCCTTCTCCCTATCAGAGGCCCAGGCGCAGGCAGTGCTAGAGATGCCCCTTCGCCGGCTAGCTCGCCTGGAAAGGGAAAAGCTCCGCCAAGAATATGAAGACGTCATCAAGGAGATGGCCTACCTGGAAGACCTCCTTGCCAACCCCCGCAAGATAGACCACCTCATCCAGGAAGAGTTGCGGGAGCTGAAGCGCCGCTACGATAGCCCCCGTCGCACCCTCATTCTGGACCGTGAGCCCGAAGAGACTAGCGAGGAGGACCTTATCCCCCACCAGACGGTGGTGGTGAGCATATCTAGCCGTGGCTACATCAAAAGGGCACCCCTTGCCGCCTACCGCGCCCAGAGACGCGGGGGCAAGGGGTTAGCCTCTATGCGCACAAGGGAGGACGACGCCGTGGCCCACCTAATAGTGGCCGACACCCATGACGACCTCCTCCTCTTCGTTCAAAAGGGGCGCTGTTTCCAGCTCAAGGTATACGAAGCGCCAGAGGAAGGGCGCTACGGGCGCGGACAGCCCTTGGTGAACCTTTTGGCCCTCGAGCCTGGGGAGGAGGTTACTGCAGTGGTGCGCCACACCCCAGGGGATGAGGAGAAGTTCCTAGTGTTGGCCACTGCCAAGGGAGAGGTAAAACGCACCACCCTATCTGCCTTCGCCTCGTCAGGACGCCGGGCTTTAGCCGCTATTGACCTGGAAGAGGGTGACCGCCTGGTATCGGCCCGGCCCGCCAGCGAGGGCGATCATCTGCTGCTGATAACTGCACAGGGCCAGGCCCTCCGCTTCCCTGTGGCCGAACTCCGTACCGCCTCCCGCCAATCGGGAGGAGTAAGGGGCATTCGCCTCTCCCCCCATGACCAGGTGGTAGCCATGGAGGTGGTAGACGGACAAGACGAGATCCTTTTCGTCACTAGCCGGGGCTTTGGCAAGCGCACGTCGGTGGGAGCCTTTCCCCTCCACCACCGTGGGGGCCAAGGGGTTGTGGCATATAGGGTGGCAGAGCGCACGGGGCAGGTGGCAGCCGCCTGTCGCGTCCATCCCCAAGCCCATGTGATTATCGCCTCCCAGAAAGGCACCGCCCTCCGCACCCAGGCCTCCCACGTCCCCCTACAGGGCCGCCCTGCCCAGGGCGTGAAACTTATAGACCTCCCCCCTACTGACCAGGTGGTGGCGGTGGCAGTCGTCCCTGACAGGGGGACCTGAGCTATGGTAAGATGGGCATCGGGTGGGGATATGAGGCTGGAAGAGGAGCTCTTCCAACAGATGGAGCTGTTCAGGGAGCGAATGGAGCGGTCTTGGCAACAGCTTATGGGGCCTATGCCCCTCTCCCGCTTCTGCCCCCCCATCTTTGAGCCCCCAGCCGACATATACGAGACAGGCGAGGCAGTAGTGGTGGTCTTGGAGATCGCAGGCATCCGTGACCAAGAGGTGGAGCTGATCCTGGAGGGGCGTTCCCTGACCATAAGGGGAGAGCGGGAGATGTCCAAGAGCCCCCCAGGACGCATCTACTCCCAGGTGGAGGTGTGCTACGGCCCCTTCCAACGCCAGCTCACCCTCCCCTCAGACGTAGACCCCGAGAAAGTAACGGTAGCATATCAGGACGGGTTCCTAGAGGTCCACCTACCTAAAGTTAAAAGACCTGCTGACCGTCGGATCAGGATTACCGCCCGCTGAAGGCCGAGGAGGTGAACCCTGTGCAGGCGGAGGAGGCCCCCACCAGGCGGGCGCCCCTAAAGGTGCCTGAAATCATCCCCATTATCCCTAGCGGCCCTAACGTCCTGTTCCCCTCCCAGATAATCCCCGTCATAGCCACCGACCCCTCCGAGATCCGCGCCATAGATGACGCCGTCACCTCAGGAAAGATAGTGGGCATCTTCGCCCAAAGACAAGGAGAAGACGACCTTAAAGGGGCCCTCTACGACGTGGGTACAGCAGCCCTCATCACCCGCATGGCCAAAGCCCCCGACGGCACCGTCCACGCCATCATCCAAGGGGTGGCCAGGGTACGCCTCCTCTCCCTAGAACAGAGGGAGCCTTGGCTAAAGGGACATGTGCAGGTGCTAGAGGAGCCACAGGAACGCTCCATCGAGGCGGAGGCGATGGCCCGCCACATCTCCCAACTTTTCCAGAGAGCCATTCAACTCTCGGAGCAGATGCCTAAAGAGCTGGCCCTTATGGCCCTCCAGCTACAAGACCCAGGAAGCTTCGCCGATTTCGTGGCGGCAACCCTGCCCATCAGGCCTGAAGAGAAGCAGAAAGTGCTTGAGGCGGTAGACCTGCACCAACGCCTCTCCCTGGTTCTACAGCTCCTCCAACACGAGGTGGAAGTGCTGGAGGTGACCGCCCAAATACGCCGTAAGGCCCACAGCGAACTGGAGCGACGCCAAAGGGAAGTCATCTTGCGGGAGCAGCTGAGGGCGATCCAGCAGGAGCTGGGCGAAGGCGAACTGCCACCTGAGCTAGTGGAGCTGAAGGAGAAGCTAGAGGCCGCCCAACTGCCTGAGGTGGCCCGCAAGGAGGCCCAACGAGAGCTGGAGCGCCTCCGCATCATCCCACCCCAGTCCCCCGAATACCAGGTAGCCAGGACCTACCTGGAGTGGCTGGCCGATCTCCCCTGGGCTCGCTACACCGAGGACAACCTGGACATAGACTGGGCCCGCCAAATCCTAGACGAAGAGCACGCCGATCTGGAGAAGGTGAAGGAGCGTATCCTGGGCTACTTAGCTGTGCGCAAGCTCAAAGGGGGCGATATGAGAGGCCCCATCCTCTGCTTTGTAGGGCCACCAGGGGTGGGCAAGACCTCCCTAGGCCAGTCTATAGCCCGTGCCCTTGGCCGCCGTTTCGTGCGCATCTCCCTGGGAGGAGTGCGCGACGAGGCAGAGATCAGGGGCCACCGCCGCACCTACGTGGGTGCCCTTCCAGGCCGCATCATCCAGGAGATAAGGAGAGCAGGCACCCTCAACCCCCTCTTCATGTTGGATGAGGTGGACAAGCTGGGAGCCGACTTCCGGGGCGACCCGGCAGCTGCTCTGCTAGAGGTGCTGGACCCCGCCCAGAACCACGCTTTCGTTGACCACTACCTGGACGTCCCCTTCGACTTGTCCAAAGTCTTCTTCATCACCACCGCCAACGTGGTGGACACCATCCCCCCAGCCCTGCGCGACCGCATGGAGATAATCGAGATTCCAGGCTACACCGAGGCGCAAAAGGTGGAGATCGCCCGCCGCTATCTTTTGCCCAGGCAGCTGACAGAAAACGGCATCCCCCAAGGCATGCTGGAGGTAACCAAGGAAGCCCTCCTGGAGATCATCCGTTCCTATACCAGGGAAGCAGGCGTCCGGCAGTTAGAACGGGAGCTGGGGGCCATCTGTCGGAAGGTAGCGCAGCAGATCGCCCAAGGGAGGACGGAGCCGGCCCTTGTCACCCTTGACTCCTTGCAAGAGCTTCTGGGCCCTCCCCGCTACCGCTGGCAGACGGCCGAGGAGATGGACGAGGTAGGAGTAGCTACGGGCCTGGCTGCTACCCCCTTTGGGGGCGACGTCTTGTACGTGGAGGCCACCGTCGTCCCCGGCCGAGGGCGCCTCATCCTTACGGGCAAGCTGGGAGAGGTGATGCAGGAATCGGCCCAGGCCGCCCTTACCTACACTCGCAGCCGCGCCCCCACCTTGGACATACCTCCCTCCTTCTTCGAGAAGCACGATATCCATATCCACGTGCCCGCCGGCGCCATCCCTAAAGACGGCCCTTCAGCTGGCATCACCATGTCCACCGCCCTCCTATCGGCAGTGACGGGACGGCCAGTGCACAAAGGGGTCGCCATGACAGGGGAAATCACCCTGCGAGGGAGGGTTTTGCCCGTAGGAGCCATTAGGGACAAGGTTCTGGCCGCCCACCGGGCCGGCATCCGCAAGGTTATCATCCCCAAGGACAACGACAAGGACCTGCTAGAAGTGCCCCAAGATGTAAGACAGGAAATCAAGGTCTTTCTTGTCTCCCATATGGACGAGGTGCTAGATATCGCCCTCCACCCTGCCCCCCAAGAGCGGGCAGAGCTAGCCTCTTCCACGTGACGGACCCGGGTATGTGGGGCGACCTAGCCCGGGCCCTTATATCCTTCTTCGCCATCATCGACCCTTTGGGTAATGTCCTCGTCTTCCATCT
>JAUQPQ010000078.1 GCA_030550295.1 Chloroflexota bacterium | reverse complement strand
TCCCCTTCATACATAGAGGCGCGCCGGGCCCGTTACCAAAGGGACTTATGGGGAGTTATGGAGGAGTTCCCCAAGCCTACCATCGCCTGCCTCCATGGGTGGTGTCTCGGGGCGGGGCTAGAACTTCCCCTCTTTTGCGACCTGCGCATCGCTTCCGAGGACGCCCGCCTGGGGTTGCCAGAAGTGAACTTGGGCTACATACCTTCTGCCGGTGGCACTCAAACGTTGCCACGCACCATATCTAAAACTATGGCCCTTCAGATGATATTTACGGGCGGCCCCATAAACGCTGAGGAGGCGCTAAAGCTGGGCCTGGTGCATAAGGTGGTACCTAAAGACCGCCTCTGGCAGGAGGGGGAGGCATGGGGTCGTTCCCTCCTGGGCAAGGGGCAGGCCCTCAGCCTCCTCAAGAGGGCTCTGCGCCGGGGTTTGGAACTCCCCCTTTTCCAGGCGCTAACCGTTCTGGAAGAGAGGCTGGTGCAGATATACCTGAACAGCTCCGAGGGCCGAAGTGCCTTGGCCCGCATCTTTAGGGGGGAATTCTAGCGCAGCAGCCCATATTTTGTTAAATTAGGTCTGATCCCGATTAGACAGGGAGGGAGGAGCACTATGAATACAGCTGAATTCCTCACCATTGCCGCCTCGGTGGTCCCTGACCGGGTAGGCCTAATATGCGAAGGTCATCAGGAGAACTTCGCTCAACTCCAGGAGAGGGTGCTCAGGCTAGCTAATGCCCTCCAGGCTTTGGGCCTACAGAAGGGCGACAAGGTAGCGGTCATCTCCCTTAACTCCATACCCTACGTGGAGACCTACTACGCCGCGGCTAAATTAGGGTTGGTCTTTGTCCCCATAAACTACCGGGCCAAGAGGGAGGAGCTCATCTACATGCTCAACCACTCTGAATCAGCCGCGGTATTGGTGGGGGAGCGCTACCTGGGGCTGGTGAACTCTTTGCGGGACGAACTTAAGACGGTACGCCACTTCATCGCCTACGATGCCCGGCCCCCTGAAATGATCAACTACGAAGACCTGCTGGCCCAGCACCCTCCCGAGGAACTGTTCGTCGATGTGGAAGATTCTGATCCTACCATCCTCATGTACACCAGCGGGACTACAGCCCTGCCCAAGGGCGTGGTCTTGACCCACCTAGCCATGTCCGTCTACGTGACCAACACCATCTCGCCTGCCGACCCTACGGCCGAGGAATGGGAGATCCAGCTTTTGGCTGTCCCCTTCTACCACATCGCTGGGGCCACCACGATGCTATCGGCGGTGTGGGGAGGGCGCACCCTTGTGATCCTCCCCCAATTTGATGCCACCGCCTGGCTGGAGGCCGTCCAACGCTACCGGGTTACCCACTCCTTCCTGGTGCCCACGATGGTTAAAAGGGTCATCGAGCACCCCGACTTCAACGAGTATGACCTGAGCTCCCTGCGTCTATTGGCCTATGGGGCAGCCCCTATGCCCTATGAGGTCCTCATCCAGGCCATCGAGAAGTTCCGACGCTGGCCTAACGTAGGGCTCATGAACGCCTATGGCCAAACGGAGAGCACCTCTACCCTCACCTTCTTGGGGCCTGAGGACCACCGAATCCCTGAGGAGCCTGGCCCTGAGCGGGAGAAGGCCCTAAGGCGTCTCCGTTCTGTGGGCCGCCCCATGCCCGATGTAGAGGTAGCCATTATGGACCCCCAGGGTAACATACTGCCCCCAGGCCAGGAAGGGGAGATCGTGGCCTCTGGGCCCAGGGTAATGGCCGGCTATTGGAAACGGGAAGAAGAGACGGCCGAGGCCTTGAAGGACGGGTGGCTGCACACCGGCGATGTCGGGTATATGGATGAAGACGGCTATGTCTATATCACCGGTCGTACCAAGGACCTCATCATCCGTGGAGGAGAGAACATCGCGCCAGGGGAGATAGAGGCCGTCCTCGATCAGCACCCTAAGGTGGCGGAGGCGGCGGTCATCGGCGTGCCAGATGTGGAATGGGGCGAGGAGGTAAAGGCCATTATCATCCCTAAGGACCCTCGTGACCTTCCTTCCCTAGAGGAGCTCACCGCCTTCGTTAAAGGGAGATTGGCAAGCTATAAGGCGCCCAAGTACTACGCCTTTGTCTCAGACCTTCCGCGCAACTACTTAGGCAAGGTGCTCAAGACGGAGCTGCGGAAGCTGTATGGGGAGCCAAAGAATGAGGTGGCCCTAGAGGCTGCCCCCGCCAGCCAGGAGTGATGCCTCATGCTAGAGGTGGAAGTAGGGGAACTGGCCCCTCATGAGTTGTGGCCTGCTGTGCAGATGCTATCACGGGCCTTTCGCGATAATCCCCTCCCTGTAGCCGTCTTCGGCCAAAACCCTGAGAGACGCAGGAAGGCCCTGGAGAGGTACTTTTCCACCTGGGTCCCCACCTTGGGCTGGATCCCCCTATGCGCCCGACGTAACGGCTGGGTTACAGGGCTGGTAGGGATCGCCCCACCGGGAAGGTGCCGCTTGGGTCCCTGGAGGTTCACCAGGCTGGCCTTGGCTGTCGCCAGGGGAGGAGGGCCCAGAAGCGTCCCGCGGGCATTGACCATAGCCTCCCTCTGGGAGAAATGGGATCCAGCCCAGGGCCATTGGCACTTGGGGCCGGTAGGGGTAGAACCATCCCTTCAGGGGATGGGGATAGGTTCCCAAATGTTGGAGCGCTTCTGCTATTATATGGACTCCTTACGGGCATTGGCCTATCTGGAGACCGATAAGCCTGAGAATGTGCGTTTTTACGAGCGCTTCGGCTTCCGAGTAATAGGTGAGGAAGAGGCCCTAGGTATCACCCATTGGTTCATGGCGAGGGAGCCCTCGTCCCGTTAGAAGGCGTCGGGCGATCCTGGGGGGATGCGGGCCCCTATTAAGCGTTGGGCCACCTCTATCGCCTTGTCATCCTTCACCCGAATGAGCCCTGTCCTGGCGGCCTCCCTCACGGAGATGAGGCCGCTATAGATAGGGGCTAGGTCAGCCACATCGCAAAAGAGGTCTGGGTCCCCACGCCCTGGGATGACATGGAGGCGGCCTCCCCCAGCCTCTATCCACCAGAGGCCCTCATTCCAGGGGGCAAAGGCGTCTTTTACCTCCAAGACGATGGCCAGACCATCGGGTGCTGCAGAGGGTCGACTGGAGAAGGCCTGTTGAACATCTACCAGGCGCAGCATCATCCCCACCTCTAGGCCCCCCTGAAGGCGTTGTGATTCGTCCACCGCCAGAGGTAATGGTTCCAGGCTATCGGCAATGAGCACAATATCCCTGGCCAGGTCGAAAGATAGCAGGAAGCGTAATAGGCCAGCGTAGGCGTCGGCATCGAGGGCCACCATGTCGCGGACGGTAAGGAGGTGCTCCGTGCCCCTGTCGGTGCGCCGTTGGTGGGCATCGTACACGACGTAACCGGTGGGGCCGCCTTTGGGAGTCTCCCAGACCATCGCCTCTAGGGGGCGAGACCTGGGCACATATAAGGGGCGGAAGACGGCCTTTCGCCACCAGGCCTCGCTGCGGACCAGGAGCCCATTGCGGCGTGGCTGCCATTGGCGATAGAGGGAATCGAGAAGGGGCCAGTCCTCCTCTTGCATCCTGCGGGTTCGGCCTTGGGGGTGAGGGAGCCATCGCAAGCGGACGTCCTTAGGGTGGAATGTGTAGCGCAGGCGT
The DNA here is from genome assembly GCA_030550295.1 of Chloroflexota bacterium. Taxonomy (GTDB): domain Bacteria; phylum Chloroflexota; class Dehalococcoidia; order SM23-28-2; family HRBIN24; genus JAVVHA01. The sequence continues at coordinate 3,192 of JAUQPQ010000078.1, read as the reverse complement.
GGATGGGCCAGCGCCCATCCATATCGGCGGTAGAGGCTTGGATGAGGGGTGAAAAGGCCCGAGATCGCCAGGCCAAGACGGTGCATATGCTCCAAAGCATAGACTAGAAGCCTGCCCACCAGGCCCCTTCTCCTTTCCTCAGGTAAGCAAGACACCATGGATACGGCCCCAAAGGGCACTTCCACCCCTTCGTAGAAGGCAGACATAGGCCCCACAGAAAGACAGGCTACTACCCTCCCCTCCTCCAGGCAGACCAAGGGCTGGAAGATCTCATACACCCCGTGGGCCAAGAGGAACTCGGGGTTGGGGCCAGCATCGAAGGCCAAGGCTGTGACCAGGGCCACGTCCCTAAACTCTTCCGGGTGCGCCTCCCGCATTTCGATGGACATGGCAACCCCATTCTACTGGGGGGAAGGCCGTTTGACGATCTCTAGGCAGCGGCTTTACCATGGCTACGCACCCTTAAGATGAAAATCACACCAGGGGGAGAGCTGATGGTTCGAGAAGTGACCGTTCGCTGGGGCCGTGGTCGCCTCATCTTGACGGGGCTCTTGTTCTTTGTGGCGGTGGCCCTCATCCCCTTGGCATCGGCGCTAGCGGTAGTGGCCGCTAGTAAGGGAATGGGTGAGGCGACAAGGGAGGTCTTTTTCAACGTAGCCAGTTGGGCGCGCATCTTGGTCTATGGCGCTACGGGAATCATTTTGCTGGTCCTTTCGTACGGCCCGGCATCGCGCGTGCGCCTTTGGCTCATAGGTAAGGGGGAGAGGCGGTGGGACAGGCCCTGGGAAAGGGCCCGGTTTTTCCTTCTTTACGGCATAGGGCAGGGGCGTCTACCTAACGACTTTTATGCCGGCCTCATGCACCTGCTCATCTTTTGGGGGTGGACCTTCCTCTTTATCGGCACCCTAATGCTCGCCTTCCACGATGACATCGTCGAGTTTTTAGAGGGCCACGTCTATTTGGGTTACTCGTTGGCGTTGGACTTGGCGGGGATAGCAGCGGCGGTAGGCCTTGGGATGGCCCTTTATAGGCGGTACGTATGGAAGCCGCCTAAGCTGCGCCTGGGAAGCCTGTGGGACGATGTGGCCCTTTTGTGGCTGATGCTGGCCATTGTCCTTACGGGTTTCGTCATTGAAGGGCTCCGCCTGGGGATGACGGAGCTGCAGGGGGCCACTATCGACGTTGGTGACGGCCTGGTCACCGATTCTGATTGGGCCTATTGGTCACCTGTAGGCTTCCTTATTGGCAAGGCGGCGGTGAAAGCAGGGGCAAGTCAGGGGCTAATGGAGCTTTTGCACAGGAGCCTTTGGTGGTTCCACCTTGCTATGGCCACTGGCTGGGTAGCTTGGGTGGGATACGGTAAACTGTCCCACCTCCTCCTGGGCTCGGCCAACATCTTCTTCCGTCGCCTCTCGCCCACAGGGGCGGCGCTGGCCGGTACTGCCCTTGCCCCCATAACCGATTTCGAGACTGCTGAGCGCCTGGGTGCTGGTTATTTAAGGGACTTTACATGGAAGCAGCTCATGGACTTGGACGTATGCGTCCGCTGCGGCCGCTGCGAGGCCAACTGTCCGGCCTATAACACGGGCAAAGAGCTTACCCCCATGGGGTTCCTACAAGAGATGAAGGCCTATCTTACCAAGATGGGCCCGCAGCTTATAAAGGCCCGGCGCCGCGGAGAGGAAACAAAGGAGGAGACCCCAGTAGCTGGAGGAGTGGTATCCTTCGAGACCATCTGGGACTGCGTCACCTGTGGTGCCTGTGAGTACCAATGCCCCTTCTTCATAGAACACATCCCCAAGCTCATGGATATGCGCCGCTATTTGGTGATGGAGGAGGCGCGCATGCCCCCCACTGCCCAAGCTACCCTTATGCAGCTGGAGCAGCGAGGGCATCCGTGGCGGGGCACTCAGCTCACTCGCACCACCTGGCTAGAGGAGCTCAAGGGCGAAGGAATAGATGTGCCCCTCTTCGATGGGAAGCAGGAATTCCTACTGTGGGTGGGTTGTACTGGGGCCTTAGTAGAGCGCAACGTCCAGGTGACCAAGGCGTTGGTAAGGCTTCTCAAAGAGGCTGGGGTCTCCTTTGGCGTGCTAGGGGCCGAAGAGGGGTGCTCAGGTGACCCTGCCCGACGCCTGGGCAACGAGTACCTGTTCCAGCTTCAGGCCCAGCAGAACATTGAGACGTTCAAGGCCAAAGGCGTGACGAAGGTGATAGCTAGCTGTCCCCACTGCTTCAACGTCATGCGTCACGAGTACCCACAGCTAGGTGGGCGTTTCCAGGTCTTCCATCACACCCAGGTGTTAGCCCAACTCGTCAGGGAAGGGCGCCTGCGCCTCAAGGGCGTGAGTGAGGTATGGGCAATCCCCACAACCTACCACGACCCCTGCTATCTGGCCCGGCACAACGACGTCATCGGGCCGCCTCGGGAGCTATTGGTAGCGGCTGGCGTCGATCTGGTAGAGATGGGTAGATGTCGCAAGGGCACCTTCTGCTGTGGGGCAGGAGGAGGACATATGTGGGTGGAAGAGTCCCGAGGCCGACGCATCAACCACGAGCGCACGCGGGAGGCGGCAGCCACCGAGGCGCGGCTTATCGCTGTGGCCTGCCCCTTCTGCCTCCAGATGTTGGAGGAAGGGGCAGGATCCGTAAAAGAGGCGCAAGAGAAGGGCATGGCCGTTCTCGATGTAGCCGAGCTCGTGGAAAAGAGCGTAGTCTTCAGTAGGCTGGTCCCCCTAGAGCGTGTTTGAACGGCCCGCCTGGTGTATACTGAGGGTGAACAAGTTCACAGAGGAGGGTCAGCTGACATGCCTCTACACGTCATCTGCTGCGTGAAGCAGGTGCCCGACCCAGAGACCCCTCCCTCCCAGTTCCGGGTAGATGAGGCCCAGAAGAGGGTGATTCCTGCCCCAGGCATCGCCCCCGTGCCCAGTCAGTTCGACCCTATAGGGGTAGAGGCGGCATTGCGCATTCGCGACGCTGTTGGGGACGTAAAGATAAGCGTCCTCAGCATGGGGCCCGAGAGCTATCGCGACGCTATAAAGCACTGCCTGGCCATGGGCGCTGATGAAGGCTACCTCATCGATGACCCTGAGCTGTACAATGCCGACCATTGGGTAACTGCCCAGGTGTTGGCCCAGGCCATAAAGGAGAAGCTCTCCCCCTTTGACCTGGTGATAACGGGGCGGCAGG